>CAZWVJ010000004.1:0-111955 GCA_964636865.1 uncultured Syntrophomonadaceae bacterium | reverse complement strand
CATGCCGGGCAAGTTCCGGATCCTACAACACATGCCAGGGCAGTGCCTATTTATCAAACTACCTCGTATGTTTTTGATGATACGGAACAAGCGGCTAATTTATTTGCCCTGCAAGAACCCGGTAATATTTATACCAGAATGATGAATCCTACCACCGAGGTATTGGAGAAAAGAATGGCGGCGCTGGAAGGGGGAGCCGGTGCTCTTGCTGTTGCTTCCGGTTCGGCTGCTATTACTTATGCCATCTTAAACATTGCCGGATCCGGAGATGAGATTGTTTCTGCCAGCACCCTTTATGGGGGCACTTACAACTTGTTTGCTGTAACTCTTCCCAAGCTGGGAGTTAAGACCCATTTTGTTGATCCGGACGATCCCCAAAATTTTGTCCCCTTCATTAATAAACGTACCAAAGCATTATTTGTGGAGACCATTGGTAACCCGGAAGCCAATATCATTGATCTGGAAGTATTAGCGGAAATTGCACATAAACACGGCCTTCCTTTAATTGTGGACAATACTTTTGGAACTCCTTATTTAATTAGGCCTATTGATTATGGTGCGGATATTGTGGTGCATTCAGCTACTAAATTTATCGGGGGGCATGGAACTTCCATGGGGGGTATCATAATAGATTCGGGCAAATTTGATTGGACTAACAGTGAAAGATTTCCGGGCTTAACTGAACCGGATCCCAGTTATCATGGGTTAAATTATGTAGAAACTTTTGGTTCTCTTGCCTATATTACTAAGGCGCGAGTACAGCTCTTGAGAGATACCGGTGCAGTTTTGAGTCCCTTTAATTCTTTTCTTTTTTTGCAAGGGCTGGAAACACTTTCTTTAAGAGTAGAAAAACATGTATGCAATGCCATGAGAATAGCTGCTTTCCTGCAAAAGCATCCATGTGTTTCCTGGGTTAATTACCCCGGCTTGGAGGGTAACAAATACTATGAATTGGCCCAAAAGTATTTCCCCCGTGGCCCGGGTTCCATATTCACTTTTGGCATTCAAGGGGGATTTGATGCCGGTAAAAAGTTTATAGAAAGCTTGGAGCTGTTTTCCCTGTTAGCTAATGTAGCAGATGCCAAGTCGCTGGTTCTTCACCCGGCAAGTACCACTCACGCCCAGCTTTCGGAGCAAGAAAAAATTTCGGCAAGGGTAACTCCGGAAATGATCAGGCTTTCAATTGGTATTGAAGATGCTGATGACTTGATGGAAGACTTGGAACAGGCACTTGCAAAGGCCGTATGAGACAGCTTTTGTTATTAAGCTTTATCTTACCATATTATATTTTGATTACAAATAAGTTTTTCATAAAAAGAGAAGCTGTATAAATAGATCTGCTTTTGATTGGCAGGTAAGTTTCGAAAACTAAATGCTATAAGGAGAAAATAATATGCCCATAAAAATACCTGATAATTTACCGGCAGCGGAAATATTAAATGAAGAGAATATATTTGTGATGCATGAGAAGCGAGCTTATCATCAGGATATCCGTCCTCTTCAGATACTCATACTTAATCTTATGCCCACCAAGATAGTTACTGAAACCCAGATTTTACGCTTATTGGGAAATTCGCCGTTGCAGGTAGATATATTTTTATTACAATCCAGCATGCATGAATGTAAAAATACTTCCCGGGAACACTTGCAAAAGTTCTACCGTACATTTTCCGATGTGGAAGATCAAAAATTTGACGGTATGATTATAACCGGTGCCCCCATCGAACACCTGGATTTTGAGGAAGCGAATTATTGGGAAGAATTAAAAGAAATCATGGAATGGAGCAAAAGTAATATTTTTTCTACTTTGCACTTATGCTGGGGTGCTCAGGCCGGCTTGTATTATCATCATGGTATTCCCAAACATCCTTTAGAAACGAAATTATTCGGTGTGTATGCTCACGGGGTTAACAAGAAAAAATCCAAGCTTATGCGGGGTTTTGATGAAGAATTTTTTGTGCCCCATTCGCGTTATACGGAAGTTAGAAAAGAGGATATCAAAAAAGTGGATGAACTGGAAATATTATCTGAATCCGAGGAAGCCGGGATTTACTTGGTAGCAAGAAAAGATGGGCGTCAAATATATGTTACCGGCCATGCTGAATACGATGCTCATACTTTAAAAGAAGAATATGAAAGAGACCTTAAAAAAGGCCTGAATATCAATGTACCTCGTAATTATTTCCGGAATGATAATCCGGCAAGAGAACCGGTGGTGAAGTGGAGGGGGCATGCTCATCTTTTATTTATGAACTGGCTGAATTACTTTGTATACCAAGAAACTCCTTATGATTTAAGAGAAATTGGATAAGGGAGGGATTAATAATGAATGTAAAAGAAAATGTAGTAGACTTGATTGGCAACACTCCTATGGTTTATTTGAATCGGGTGGCAAAGAATAGCCGGGCCAGTATTGCCGCAAAACTGGAATCTGCTAATCCGGGAGGCAGTGTAAAGGACCGTATCGGCTTAAGCATGATTGAGGAAGCGGAAAAAGAAGGGCTTATCCGGGAGGGGATGGTTATTCTTGAGCCTACCAGCGGGAATACGGGAATTGCACTGGCTATGGTAAGTGCAGCCAGGGGTTATTCCTGTATTTTGGTTATGCCTGACAGTATGAGCCGGGAGCGAAGGAGTTTGCTAAAATCTTTGGGGGCAGAAATCGTTCTTACTCCGGGAGAAAAAGGAATGAATGGAGCCGTGCAGAAAGCTAAAGAAATGGCAGATTTGGATGAAAAGTATTTTATGCCCCAGCAGTTTTCCAATTTTGCCAATCCTAAGGTGCACCGGTTGACTACTGCAGAGGAAATATGGAATGACACTGAAGGAACGGTTGATATAGTGGTAGCGGGTGTAGGTACTGGGGGTACCATTACGGGGATATCGCAAAACATTAAAAGAAAAAAAACAACTTTTAAAGCAGTGGCAGTGGAACCGGAGAACTCCCCGGTTCTTTCCGGCGGAAAACCGGCTCCTCATGCTATTCAAGGCATTGGGGCCGGTTTTGTTCCCGATGTTTTGGATACTTCGCTTGTGGATGAAATAATCCCGGTATCAAATGAAAATGCGTTGGAAACAGCCCGGCAATTAACAAAAGAAGAAGGGTTACTGGTGGGGATATCTTCCGGAGCAGCCTGTTATGCAGCTTTACAATTAGCCCGGCGTGAGGAAAATACTGACAAACTTATAACAGTTATTTTCCCTGACCTGGCCGAAAGGTACATTTCCACAGCATTATTTGCTGTTTAATTTATATTACAGGGGGGTAACAATTTGCAGCTTTCCACCAGAGGGCGTTATGCGGCAAGAGCCATGGTTGAATTGGCCATTAACTATGCGAAGGGGCCCCTGCAATTAAAAGAAATCGCCAGAAGGCAAGAGATTTCCGAGAAGTACCTGGAACAAATTATGATTCCTTTAAGAAATAACGGCTATGTGTACACCCAAAAAGGGAGTCGGGGTGGTTATTATTTGTCGTATTCGCCGGATAAAATTGTTTTATTGGAAATACTGGAAATAGTTGAGAATTCGCTTTCGCCGGTACCCTGTGTTGATCATCCTGAGGCTTGTGAGCGGGTTGATAGCTGTGTGCTCAGGGATGTCTGGATTAGAATAAAGAAGCTGGTGAACAGCGAATTAGCGGCGGTTACCCTGGCAGATTTAGCTGCCGAGCAGAAAAGAATAAATTCTTCCCCCTATGAAGATCATTCATATTACATTTAACTTAGCAAGGCACAGGATGCTCATTCTATAATCTTTCGCTGTAGCGCTAGGCTTTTTGAAAATAAATGAGGCCGTTTAATTCATTAGTTTTTAATCTGTTTTCTGCTTGCAGGTAAACTAGGTGGGCTAATGTTTCAGAGATGGCAAAGCGAATTTCATGCAGGGAGAGGTCTGTGCCAAAAACTTCTTGAGATATTTCAAAAGCGGTTTTTCCTTCTCCGGCAATTTGGGTCATGCGTTCAAGACGATATTGGTGATGCCGGTAAAGTTCTTCGACTCTTTTTTTTACTCCGGTAAAAATTTCTCCATGAGCCGGCAGTACTAACTTTGTTTCCAGGTCACTTATTTTATGCAGGGAAGAAAAAAATTTTTGAAGGGGATTATGATCTCCTCCCGGCCATAAACTTATGTTTGAAGTTATTTTCGGTAAAAGATGATCACCGGAAAACAGAATTTGATTTTGGGGGCAGTAAAAACAGATGTGGCCGTCTGCATGCCCGGGAGTTGATATAACTTCGTAAGTATATTTACCCAGCAAAACTTGATCTCCTTCTTCTATGTTGACAATATGAGGGAGTTCAGGGAAAACTATGCGGGCTGTATTGATCATATTACCGGATATGTTATCCATCATTTCTGCGGGAACACCGTGTGCTAAATAAAAATCTTTAAAGTTATTTATAAAGTCAAAGCCTGCTTGCCAAACGTGATTTACTTCTTCTAGACTACGTGAAGACATATAAACGGGGGCCCCGGTTTTTTCTTGCAGCCAACCGGCGGCGCCATAGTGGTCGGGATGATAATGAGTCACATAAATAGACCGTACATTTCCCCATTTTAGATCATATTCTTCTAATAAGTTTTTCCAGCCTTGATGTGTGTGGCTGATGTTTAGGCCGGTGTCAACTAAATCCCACCCGGTTTCTCCTTCTATGGCGTAGCAGTTCACATGATCCAGGGCAAAAGGTAGAGGTAAGGTAACTTTAAAAATTCCATGTTCATTTGCGTAATTGATGGAAATAGTTTTAACTCCTTCCCGGCACTGGTTTAGGGTTAAATAATCAGATTGTGATTCTTGGTTGTAACTTCAATTACCTTATTAAGTTTATTCATTTTAAAGTTGCTTTAATCCTGCATTAACTTTTTCAAAATTTTAAGTCCGCAGGCATATAAACTGAGAATAATTAATGATTAATTGTCCGACCATACCCCGGGAGAAGTTAAAAAATCAGCATTCTTTAGTAAATGAAAATATTTATTTTTAGTAACAAGTGTAGCAGGATTTCACTGCTTATGCGGGGAGAGGGAATTGCCAATAAATTTGGGGTAAAGGAGGATAAATAATTATAAAAGAAGAATTAGAATATACATAATGCTATAATTATTGCTGGTACAGGCAGCTTTTTGAAACTTTGGGTTACCCATAATATCCATATTCAAAGTATATTGGAGGTAAATAACATGAAATATTTACTCACTATAGATCAGGGAACTACAGGGACTACGGCTATTGTATGGGATGAAAAAGGCGTTTTAGTTTCCAGGGCCGGTCTTGAACATGAGCAAATTTTTCCGCAACCGGGCTGGGTAGAACACGATCCGGAAGAAATATGGAATGCGGTTAAGCAAGTTTCTGCGCAAGCAATTCAAGAAGCCGGAATCGATAAATTCCAAATTGCTGCCCTTGGTATTACAAATCAGCGCGAAACCAGCGTTTTTTGGGATAAGGTTACAGGAGAATCTATTTCCAATGCCATTGTTTGGCAGTGCCGGCGAACGGCTGCAGAATGTGAAGAAATGAAACGGCAGGGATATGAAGATCTTTTCCGCCAAAAAACGGGTTTGTTATTAGATCCTTATTTTTCGGGAAGTAAATTGTGGTGGGCGCTCCAAAATATAGATGAGGTGAAAGAAGCTGCACAGAAAGGCAAACTGGCGTGGGGAACCATTGATAGCTGGCTCATTTACAAGCTCACCGGGGGAAAAGTTCATGCCACTGATTATTCGAATGCATCCCGCACTCTTATTTTCAATTTACATACTTTAGAGTGGGATCCGGAGCTATTAGAACTGCTGGAAGTACCCCCTGCTGTTCTGCCGGAAGTGCAGCCCAGCAGTGGCATATTTGGGGAAACGGCACCGGATACTTTTATGGGGTTAAAGATCCCCATAGGTGGAGTGGCGGGTGACCAACAGGCTGCTCTTTTCGGACAGGCTTGTTTTAGTACCGGTATGGCCAAAAATACTTATGGGACGGGAAGTTTTCTTTTAATGAATACGGGCGAAAAACCGGTAATTTCAGAGGCCGGGCTACTTACTACTATTGCCTGGGGAATAGGTAACCGAGTGGAATATGCCCTGGAAGGCAGTATTTTCATCACGGGAGCGGCAATTCAGTGGCTGCGTGATGGATTGGGTATTATTAAAGAAGCGCCCGAAGTAAGGGATTTAACTGCTCAAGTTTCGGATACGGGCGGCGTATACCTTGTTCCCGCTTTTGTGGGCTTGGGGGCTCCTTACTGGGATCCTTATGCCAGGGGCACTATTGTAGGAATCACCAGGGGAACCGGCAAAGCCCATCTGGCTCGAGCTGCAGTGGAAGCTATGGCTTACCAAAGCCGTGATGTTTTGGATTTGATGAAAAAGGAGTCAGGCATAGATTTAAAAGAATTACGAGTGGATGGAGGAGCAGTCGGTGATAATTTTCTATTACAATTTCAAGCTGATCTTATAAACTTACCGGTGCGTCGGCCTGCTTATGAGGATACTACCTCCCTGGGGGCAGCTTACCTGGCGGGGTTGGCTGTAGGCATATGGGAGAGCCGGGATGAAATAGCTTCCTTGTGGCAGGAAGATAAATGCTTTGAATCTCAGATAAGCAATGAAGAGAGGGAAAAAAGATACCGCGGCTGGCAAAAGGCAGTAGAGCGTTCCCTGAAGTGGGTTGAGGAATAATAACTTCGAGAAAAACTTGTTAGAACACTGTTTGTTAACTTGTTAACTGAATTCTAATTCGGGGGCACAGGCAAATACCCCCTCCAGTGGGGGCGGGCGCTTGTAGAAGCTCCGGTTGACCAGCCTAAGCCTTAACTGGCTACGTTATCTTGCTTATAGAAAGGAGAAACGGCGATTCCTCTCCCACTCATGTTATCGCCTAGAAGTGGGGATATTCTCGCCTAAAACAAGATGAAGGGATCAGATTTATTTCGAGAGGTTCGCCTGCATTATCGGGGCTATCATGGATTGGAAAAAAGAGTTTTTTTTCCGGATTTATCGGGTAAAGATCTGGAAGTAAAAATTATTCCGGAGTGGCATGAAACCAGATACGGTAAGATACTTAACCTGTATTTAGAAGCTCTGGTTCCTTTGGAACTAATTAATTTTTTTGTGCAAGCCATGCCGGGAATTGACAATAATGCCCTGATGATGGTTAATGGCTTTCAATCCTGGAGTACCAGCGGAGAAATGGGGAAAAGAGGTCGTATCTTACCGGTTTCTTCTGTATCCCGTTTTGCTACAGCTCCTTACGGAGACTATAATTTGCATAAATATTCCGGCCGGGAGGGTCGGTTGCATTCATGGACTTATACACATTTTCGCAGTCGTTCCCAGCCTTTTTACTTTATTGGTTCCCTGGATGAATCTCATGGTTACACTCTTTTTGATTTTGATTTTAATACCGGCAAATTGATTATCCGTCGGGAATGCCAGGGAGCTTTCGTTAATCAGTTTGAAAAGTATCCTTTATTGACTATATATATGGGAGAAGGCCCGGAAGAAGATATTTTTGAGGACTTCTTTAGCAGGCTGGACCTGCCGCGCAAAGGAGCGCCGTATTGGACGGGTTGGACTAGCTGGTACAATTACTATACCGATATTTCAGAAAAAGCTGTTGATGTTAACTTAGAAGTTTTACGCAAGGATAATATTAGTCTTGATATTTTCCAAATTGATGATGGTTTTCAGCAAGCAGTAGGGGATTGGCTGGAGATTAATGACAAATTTCCCTCCGGAATGGGGGCAGTGGCCCAGAAAATTAAAAATTACGGCTACAAGCCGGGGTTATGGTTGGCCCCCTTTATCTGTGAAAAAAATTCCCGTTGTTTTAAAGTTAATACCAATTGGCTTTTGCGTGATGAAAAAGGCAAGCCGGTAAAGGCGGGGTGGAATCCCCTTTGGAGCGGTTTTTTTTATGCGCTGGATTTTTATGCGGAAGGCTTTCAGGAATATCTGAAAGAAGTTTTTTATACTGCCCGGGAGAAATGGGGATATGATTTTCTCAAGTTGGATTTTCTTTATGCGGCGGCAATTTTACCCCGCCAAGGAAAAAGTCGGGGGCAGATAATGAGCGAAGTAATGGATTTTATCCATGAAATTTCAGGAGACACAGAGTTGTTGGGATGTGGGGTTCCTTTGGGCCCTGCCATGGGGAAGGTGGATTATTGTCGTATTGGCTGTGATGTCGGTCCTTTTTGGGATTTTCGCTTTTTGAAGTTTCTCCATGTGAGGGAAAGAATTTCTACGGTCAATTCTATACGCGATACGTTAAGCAGGTACAGGTTGGATGGCTACGCTTTTCGTAATGATCCCGATGTATTTATTCTCAGGGATGGCAAGAAGGGAGTTAATTATAATGAACTAACTGCAGATCAAAGGTATACTCTCTTTTTTGTAAATCATTTGCTGGGAGGCTTGGTTTTCTTTTCCGACAATGTCGCTGAATATGGAGATAAACAAATAAAGTTGTTCCGGCGGGCTTATCCCCTTAAAGAAAAAATAATAAAGGAAATATATCCCCACAGGGAGCTTTATTGGATTAAATTTTTTATCAACGAAGATGAATATATAGCTCTGGTTAACCTGGGAAATCAAGACCGGCGAGTAAAGCTGAGAGATAGTAATTATTTTAGCCCCGAGCATTTGCTTATAAAAGAGGGGGAAACGCTGAAAGTAACAGCATATCAAACTATTTGCCTAAGGAAAGTAAAATTTCGGGAAGATAAACCTTATCTTTTAGGGGCTTCCGGTCATATTTTTCCCGGCTGCCAGGTGGAGAAAACCATTGCCCGGCAGGATAATTTTATTTTAAAGTTAAATCCGGCGGCTTCTGCAGAAACCAAGGTGTTTTTGGGTGTTCCTGCCGGTGGGGATATGTTGAGGGTAAATGGCAATCAATATCCCATAAATCATTATAAAGGCCTCAGCTATGTGGAGGTGGAAATTGGAAATAAACAATGAAGTTTGTTTGCCGGGGTAAATTAAGTAACACTACAGCGAAAGATTATAGAATGAGAGGTGCCATGGGGACGGTTCCTTTTGACACCCTCAAGCAAACTCCTCAAAAAAGACGCCAAAAAGGTGTCAAAAGGAACCGTCCCCTGGTTTAGCGGAACCTTTTTACCATAAAAGTTTCACTGTAGTGTAAATTTTAGGTTCTAATTTTGGAGATTTATGGAGAGAGAAATATTTTTTCATAAAAACTTGTTTATTATTTGCAGATTATAAAGTAAAATGAAAGTACAAAATAAACGAGAGGGGGAAATAAATTTGAAGCTTAAAAAGAGCTTGGTTTTATTTTTCTTGGTAGTGCTGGCAGGATTGATGGTTCTGGGAGGGTGCAATCTTTTTGGAGGTGAACAGTCTACTCCCGAACAAACGGTACAGGCATATTTCGAAGCTTTCAATGAACAAGATTACCAGAGAATGAACGCGTTAACTGTGGAGGGACAGCAGATATCAGCTGAAGAGATAGAAATGATGGAGGCCCAAATGGAAGGAACCTTTCAAGATTTTCAGATTGATTTTGTTATTGAAGGAACGGAAATGATTAGTAATACCGAAGCTGATGTAAGTGTTACTATGACCACTACTGTGATGGGGCAGGAATCTACGCAAACAGAATCAATACGTCTAGTTGAACAACAAGGAAAATGGTTTATTGACGAGGCAGCCACCGGTGATGATGACCCTATGGAACCGGATTATGACTTTGATGATGACATGATGGATCCTGATGATGAAATTGAATTTGATGAGGAAGATCTTGAAGATCTTTTTGAAGAAGAAGAACTTGATGGGTTAATGGAATAAGGATTTTACATTAAGCGAATTGAAGCAAAATCAGAATGAAAATTGAAAGAAAAATAGAGGCTTGCAAAAAAATGCTTTATCTATACTGTTGCAAGCCTCTTTTTGTCATTTATTTATTTCGACGGAGGTGTTTGAATTAAGATGCTTTGGCCTAACAAAGGAGCGGAAAATACGGATGAAACTATCTCTATGGCTTTAAAAAAAAGCTCTGAGCTGGATGTTGACCATCTTGTAGTAGCTTCCAACACGGGACATACGGCCCGGAAGTTAGCTGGGAAAGGGAAAAAAATTGTATGTGTAACCCACCATGTGGGTTTTAAAAATCCCGGAGAGGATGAAATGGGGGCGCAAACTCGCCAGGAACTTCAGGAACAGGGAATACAAATACTTACTACCACGCACCTTTTAGCCGGTGTAGATCGTTCTCTCCGTTTCAAGTTTCAGGGAGCTTATCCTGCCGAGATTATAGCTTCTGCTTTGCGTCTTTTTGGGCAGGGAGTAAAAGTATGTGTGGAGATAGGGTGTATGGCTCTGGATGCCGGGTTGGTACCTTATGGTGAGGAAATTATTTCCGTGGCCGGTTCGGGGAGAGGTGCTGATTCAGCTTGTGTAATGGTTCCGGCTCATTCTCAATATTTTTTTGACACGGTGGTAAAAGAGATTATCTGTATGCCCCGGGAAAAATAAATATATTAAAGTAAGGAATAAGGGTACTGAGGGAAGAAGGTTCGCCGCGAAACAATGTCAAGGCCTGACACCTTTTTTTAGTTAGGGGGTGTGTTGTTGGGGAAAATATTGGTGGTGGCGGAAAAACCTTCCGTGGGAAGGGACTTGGCTCGGGTGTTGGAGTGTAAGCAAAAAAAAGAGGGGTTTATTTCCGGGAAGGAACACATTGTTACGTGGGCTATCGGGCATTTGGTCAGTTTAAGTGAACCTGAAGATTATGACCCGAGTTATAAAAAATGGTCTTTAAAAAACCTGCCGATTATTCCTGCAGAAATGAAGTTAAAGGAAGTTGAAGGGGTAAAGAAACAATTTAAAGTAGTCAAAATGCTTATGAAAAGCACCGAAATTAGTTCCATAATTTGTGCTACCGATGCAGGGCGAGAAGGTGAATTAATATTTCGATATATTTACCGGTTGTCAGAGTGTGATAAACCTTTTTATAGACTTTGGGTCTCCAGCATGGTGGATGCAGCATTGAAGGAAGGGTTTCGCCATTTAAAGCCGGGCAGTGATTTTGATCATCTCTTTGAATCGGCCAAATGTCGTTCCGAGGCTGACTGGTTAGTTGGCATAAATGCAACCAGGGCTTATACGGTTCGTCAGGGTGGCCTATTGTCGGTTGGCCGGGTGCAAACGCCTACTTTAGCCTTACTGGTAAAACGCCAGGAGGAAATAGATAATTTTGTTCCCCGCGATTACTGGGAAATCCGAGCTGATTATGGACATTTCCAGGGCTTGTGGTATGATCCGGAAAACCGGGAAAGCCGTGTTTATCAACAGGAGAAGGCTAAAGAAATTGCAGCACGAGTAACGGGTCAAAAAGGTTACATCACAAATATAAAAGAAGAGAGCAAGAAAGAACTTCCGCCGCAGTTGTATGACCTCAATGAGCTGCAGAGAGACGCTAATAAAAAGTTTGGGTTTTCGGCCCAAAAAACTCTGGCTACGGCTCAGGATCTTTATGAGAAATATAAGGTTATTACCTATCCCCGCACGGACAGCCGTTATCTTACCAAAGAAATGGTTGACGGTTTAAGTAACCTGATTAAGAAGGTTGCGGTAAATAATGAGAATTTAAGCAAATATACAGATTACCTGCTGGGGCTTTCCAAACTTCCTATTACAAAACGTTTGGTTGATGATACAAAGGTAACGGATCATCATGCCATCATCCCTACAGGGAAAAAGGCCAAACTACCCCCTGAAGCCCAAAAAATTTATGATCTGGTTGTTCTTCGCTTGCTGGCAGTTTTTTATCCGGAACATAAATACCAATTAACTACTGTTACGGTTGAAGTAAAAGGTGAGCAATTTTTATCGCGGGGTAAAGTTGTTCAGCAGGAAGGATGGAAAGAGATTTATCGGGAAGCTTTTGAGGATAAAGAAAGCAAAGATTCGGGGGACTCAAATAGAAAAGAAGAACAGATGCTTCCCCGCTTGCAAAAAGGAGATGAGGTGCAGGTAAAAGATACGGAAATTAAACAAAAACAAACCCGCCCTCCCGCGCAGTATACGGAATCTGCTTTGCTGTCAGCTATGGAAAATGCCGGTCGCTTTGTGGAAGATGAAGAATTGAAAGAACACCTTAAAGAACGTGGATTGGGCACCCCGGCTACCCGGGCGGGAATAATTGAAAGATTAATTAAGGTAGGGTACCTGGAACGACAGGGAAAAAAACTTATTCCCACCCAAAAGGGAATGAACCTGATTCAAGTTGTGCCCCCAGAATTGAAATCACCGGAAATGACGGGAGAGTGGGAACAAGAACTCTATCAAATATCACGGGGTCAATTGGAATCGGAAAAATTTATGGAAAATATAAAAAAGTATACCTGCTATCTAGTGGATGAAGCTGCCCGAGCAGAAATAAATCCGTTGTTAAGTCGAAAAAGTACCCCAGTCTCCAGGGAGAAAAGCAAAAATAGCGGGGAAATTTTGGCCCCGTGCCCTGCCTGTAAAAAAGGTGAAGTGACAGCAAATTCCAAAGGATACGAATGTAGTAGAAGGCAGGAAGGATGTACTTTTTTTATCGGCGCTACTATTCTTGGTAAACAATTACCCCTCCGGCAGGTAAAACAGCTGTTGCAAAATGGTAAAACTGAAATTCTTGAAGGATTCACCTCTAAAAAAGGCAAGAAATTTAACGCCCGCCTAATTCTTTCCGAAGATGGTCAACTCAAGTTTCAATTCACCTAACATAAGTGTTAATTTGTTGGAGGGCAAAATAATATATATTTTGTGCTTAATAAGCCTGTGGGACTGCGGGGACTGGTCCCGTGTCACATCGCTTACCTTTATGAACGGTTACCTGCTAAAAAAACCTGGCGATGGGACAGGGGACCTGTCCCCCTGTCCCGCCTAATTCTTTCTGAAGATGGTCAACTCAAGTTTCAATTTACCTAAAATAAGTGTTAATTTGTTGGAGGGCAAGATAATAAATACTTTGTGACTACTTAGCCCGGGACAAGATTGGAGTAAAGCTATCTTGTTTGTGAGATAAGATTGGATTCAGACAAGCTTGTGTGAAGAATAAGTTGGGTTGAAGCAAGCTGTGTGAAGGGGACGGTTATTCATTGTCCCCGAAGCGAAGCGAAGGGCCGAAGGAAGCGAAGCGACTGAGGGGAGACTATGGAACTGTCCCCTGAAATACAGCGTAATAAGCCTGAGTAGTTACAATATTTTTGGGAAAAGAAAATAATAGGCCGCAGACAGTTGACAAACATATTATAATATGCTAACTTTTATACATTAATTATATGAGTGAAAGTAATGATAGGAACTAGTAGGCAGAATTAAAATTTCTCAGAGAGCCGGGTGGAGGGGAAACCCGAAGCTGCGAGCCCGGTGTTGTTTGTTTGCTGAATGGATCCTGGAGCGGCAGGTTGAAATCTTAAAGGGATTATAGGAAGAGTAGGCTTGCCCGGAACTTCTACCGTTAACAAGAAGCAGGCTTAAAGGAATTTATATGAAGTTTTAATGCCTGGTAAAGAGACCTCTTTTAAAGAGGTAACTCGGGTGGTACCGCGATAAACCTTCGTCCCAAGACGGGGGTTTTATTTTGTATATATCGGGTGAATGGCTTGAAAATATTCCTTTGGCAATAAACTTGATCATTTTTGCTTGATGGAAATAAAAAAATAAAAGGGAGGTTATCGTATGCAGGAAAACAGGGTTAATTTATCGGAAAGGGAAATTCCCCGGCAGTGGTACAACATCCAGGCAGATATGCCTAATCCGCTGAAGCCGCCTCTTAATCCAAGCACAGGAAAACCCTTGCAACCGGATGATCTGGCGCCCGTTTTTCCCATGAATTTAATTGAGCAAGAAGTGGCTACGGAACGCTTTATTGATATTCCTGAAGAGGTATTGGAAAAACTTTTGCTTTGGAGGCCTACTCCATTGGTAAGGGCTTATGCCATGGAAGAATATCTGGGTACTCCCGCCAAAATTTATTACAAAGACGAAAGTGTTAGCCCTGCGGGAAGCCATAAGCCTAACACTGCCATTGCTCAGGCTTATTACAATAAAGTTTTTGGCATCAAAAGGCTTACTACCGAAACCGGTGCCGGCCAGTGGGGAAGCGCGCTTAGCTTGGGCTGTAACCTGTTTGGCTTGGGTTGTAAAGTGTATATGGTTCGTGTTAGTTATGATCAGAAACCTTATCGGAGAATTATGATGAATATGTGGGGAGCCAATTGTGTGCCTTGTCCCAGTGAAGATACAAATTTTGGGCGAAAAGTGCTCCAGGAAGATCCGAATAGCCCGGGGAGCCTGGGTATGGCCATTAGCGAAGCCGTAGAAGATGCTGTTAATTCAGAAGATGCTCGCTATTCGCTGGGTAGTGTCTTAAACCATGTCATGCTCCATCAAACGATAATAGGGCTGGAAACTCAAAAACAATTTGCCTCCATTAACGAATATCCAGATGTGGTCATTGGTTGTGTGGGCGGAGGCAGTAATTTTGCGGGAATAGCTTTTCCATTTCTCCGGGATAAAATTGAGGGGAAAGAGGTTGAATTGCTGGCGGTAGAGCCCACTGCTTGCCCTACTTTAACTCGGGGGCCATTTGGGTATGATTTTGGCGATACAGCCCAAACTACGCCGTTTTTGCCCATGTTTTCCCTGGGGCATAACTTTATGCCTCCTCCCATCCATGCCGGTGGTTTGCGCTATCACGGAGCTGCTCCCCTGGTGAGCCAACTGGTGGAAGATGGCCTGGTAAAAACCAGGGCTATAGATCAACTACAAACATATGAATCAGGTGTAACCTGGGCACGGGTTCAAGGAATGATTGTGGCTCCGGAAACCACTCATGCAGTGGCAGCTGCCATAGATGAAGCTTTGAAGGCCAAAGAGGAAGGCCGGGAGAAAACCATTCTCTTTAATCTCAGCGGGCATGGAGTTATGGATCTCAGCGGCTATGAGGCTTATTTGAACGGAAAGCTCACCGATTACTCTTTGCCGGAGGAAGATGTAGAGAAAAGCAGAGAACTTTTATCAAAACACCCACAACCTTAATTGTAGACCCTCCGAAGTGATGCAACGTATTCCACCCTCCCCTCTTTTTATCAGGGAGGGTGGTTGCTATTATTCAGCTGAGGAGGGTTTTTTCCCAATAAGGATATGAGAAAATAAGGATATTAGGTTAAATGTGGATTTAATTAGCCAAAGGAGCAGGATAAAACGAAAGTTTTGTGGTAATGTGATATTAAGGTTAATCGGATTTAAGGAATTTTATAAAGGGGGAGTAGTGAATGAATAAATTAAAATTGGGGTTACCGGCGGGTAGTCTGAAAGATTCTACTTTAGAAATATTTAAAAAAGCGGGATATAACGTAAGTGTTGGAGAAAGATCTTATTTTCCTTACATAGATGATGAAGAAATAGAGTGTATTCTTATTCGGGCTCAAGAAATCCCTGAATATGTTCAAGGTCACGTATTAGATGTAGGGCTTACCGGCAAAGATTGGATTACTGAAAGCGGAGCTGATGTGATAGAAGTTGCCGAATTGACCTATTCTAAAACCGGTCTAAGACCGGTACGTTTAGTGCTGGCAGTACCAAAAGATTCTGATATTAAAAGCATCGAGGACCTTGAAGGAAAGAAAATAGCTACGGAGTTGGTAAATAGTACCCGAAAATATTTGCAAGAGAAGGGAGTAAACGCAAACATTATTTTTTCCTGGGGAGCTACCGAAGTAAAGCCGCCTGTGTTGGCCGATGCCATTTCTGAATTGACCGAAACGGGTAATTCTTTAAAAGCTAATAATCTTGAAATACTTGAAACCATGCTTGTTTCTACTCCCAGGCTTATTGTAAACCGGGAAAGCTGGGCTGACTCATGGAAAAAGGAAAAAATTGAACACATGTTAACCCTTTTGCGGGGGGCTCTTTTAGCGGAACAAAAGGTAGCGTTAAAAATGAATATTAATGAAGAAAACTTGCCTCAGCTTATGGAAATTTTGCCGGCTTTACGAAAGCCCACGGTTTCAAATCTTTTTGAAGAAGGATGGGTGGCAGTTGAAACCATAGTCGATGAAAAAGAAGTTAAAAACTTGGTTGGCCGGTTAAAGGAAGCCGGTGCCGAAGGTATTATCGAATATCCCCTTAATAAATTAATTCCTTAATGAAGGAAAGTTTTTATTAATTAATCAAGGAAGGTGAGCAAACTATTTCCAGGCAACGTTTAAAAAAACTTCAGGAGAACATGCAGCGGGAAGGTGTAGATGCTGCCCTTATAATATATCACCGCGATTTGTTATATTATGCCGGAACTGCCCAACCCTGTAACTTTTTGGTTCCGGCGCAAGGAGAACCGGTTTTATTTGTGCGGCGTGCTATGGCTATGGCCAAAGAGGAAACCTGGGTGGAAAGGTTGTATGATTCCCCAAGCTTAAAACCTGTTAATGAATTACTAAGTGAAATTTGCCCGGCCGGAGGAAAGCTTGGTGTGGAAGAAGATGTTCTGCCGGCTTCTCTCTATAAACGCATTCAGCAAGCATTTTCTAATTTTGAACTGGTGAATATATCCCCTGCAATTTTAAGGCAAAGGGCAGTCAAAGAAGAGGAGGAACAGTTAAAGTTAAAAGAAACCGCTTCCATATTTGCCGAGGCTCACCGTGCTATTATGGAAAATTTGGAGCCGGGAATTACGGAGATAGAACTGGCAGCTGAAGTTTATCGTAATGTGCGAAGAGCGGGGGCAGAATTTATAACTTATCACCGGCGGTGGGATAACACTTCAACTCATGAAGGATTAATAGCCGGATCAAGCACGTCATGGAAGATATCCGGATTAGCTATGACGGTGACCGGAGTAGGAACAGGACCATCCATGCCTTGGGGTGCTTCGCCTGAAAAAATTCGCCGTGGTGATTTGCTGGTAATGGATATTGGAATTAATTGTCAAGGGTATCATGTGGATATGGCCCGTACTTATGTTGCAGGACAGGCGAGTAATTTACAAAAAGAAAGATTTCAAGTAATAAAGACAATTATGGAAGAGGTTATGGCTCAAGCATTGCCCGGTGTAACGGCCGGAAGTCTTTTTTCCGTTGCTGCTAAGAAGGCTGAAGAACTCGGTGCCTGGGAATATTTCCAGGGCTGGGGTGATATGAAGGGCTATTACATCGGACATGGAATTGGATTAGAACTTGATGACCCACCGGCTTTGACCAGGGGTAATGAAGAATTAATATTTGCCGGTATGTGCCTTTGCATAGAGCCCAAATTGATTGTTCCGGAATGGGGTGCTGTAGATATTGAAGACACAGTAATTATAAAAGAAGAGGGGCCTGAAATTCTTACTCCTGTTCCCCTTCATCTTTTTGAGGTGTAATACGGAGACAGGCTTTATTCTCTAAGTAATCTAACTTAAACCTCAAAATTATACTTGTTTACTAAGAGTCAATACCTATAAAAAGGACAGGCGAACCTGTCTCTTTTTAATTGCATTTCTATGTTTTATTACTTGTGTTAAGAAAACTATTCCTGTACGGAAATAGTTTTACATTATCCTTATCCGGTGGCGGGTTTTTCGATTTTTTATATTTAGGGCAGCATCTGTTTTCAAGAGATATTTTTTTAAGGAAGTTCTTTAGATTATTCGCTTTTATACTTGTCGCAGGAGATATCTTTATCAATTTAAGCAAAATTAAGTTTGGTGCGCCCGTAGGGATTCGAACCCCAAATTCAGGCTCCGGAGGCCTGCGTGATATCCATTTCACCACGGGCGCATTTATCCTCACAGCAGTAAAATCATAACATGGGGAAAAAGTTAAGTCAACTTACAAGGCAAAGGAACCGTCCCCTTGCCTTACTGCCTTAAAAGTTTCGTTTGTAGTGTTATACTGGAGCAATTAAAGGTAAAGCAGGAAAACGGATTTTATTTATGGAATATGTATTTGTTTAGCAAGATTAAGATTATCTGGCAATTTTTATATGTTAAGAAGACAAAAGAACAACTTAAGAAAAACGAGGAGGGAAAATGCTTGCTTGGACAACCTCTAAATGAGGAAATTGCAGAAGGAATGCGCCTGATTTGGCTGCCCACAGATAAATTTAAAACAGTAACTTTAAAAATGTATATTCATCAAGAATTAAGAGAAGATCTTGCTACTAAAACAGCCTTGTTGCCGTCGGTATTGGAAAGAGGTACCAACAGCTATCCCGATAGTCTCAGCCTTCAACGCGAACTGGACAATTTGTATGGCTCGGTACTGTCTACCGGTGTAAGCAAAAGAGGAGAAAAACATTTGATGGTCATATCTTTGGAAGTGGTCCATCCGGAGTACCTTAATGAAGATAAACTTTTACATCGGGGAATTAATATAATGGGAGAGTTGTTAAGGAACCCTCTTTTAGAAGAAGGAGGCTTCCGCCCTTCATTTGTGAATCAGGAAAAGAAACAGCTGGCACAGGAAATAAAAAGCATGATAAATGATAAAATGTCGTATGCTTTAGAACGTTGTATTCAGGAAATGTGCAGGGATGAAAGGTTTGGAATTTATAGACTGGGTTACCTGGAAGACCTGGAAAAAATAGATTCGCAGGAATTATACGATTATTCTAGTGAACTGTTAAGTAGGAATCCGATGGATATTTATCTGGTTGGATTGCAGCGATGGGAGGAAGTAAAAACCTTAATTGATGAAGCTTTTAGTTTTTCTCGGGTTCCTCCCCTTAAAGAAATTCCACCCACGGAAATATATTATGAAAACAAAGAGGAATTTAATGAGCGGGAAGAAATTCTTCCTGTTAATCAGGGATATCTTGTGTTGGGCTATCGCACAAATATAACTTATAATCATGAGCTTTATTATCCCCTGGTATTTTGCAATGGTATTTTAGGTGGCTTCCCTCATTCCAAGTTATTTCGGCAGGTGCGTGAGGAAGCCAATCTTGCCTACTTTGTTTTTTCGAGGCTGGAAAAACATAAAGGTATTATGATAGCAATGGCGGGAATTAATCCGGTCAACTACCAACATTCCCAGGATATAATGCAAGAGCAGTTAAAAGTAATTCAGCGGGGTGATATTTCCCATGAGGAAATGGAAAATACCCGCATCGGCCTCATAAATCAGTTTAAGGCTCAGGAAGACAACCCTCACAGTTTGATTAGTTTTTACCTGGACGCGGAACTTGGAGGGACCAAGCAGAGTGTTGAAGAAGTAATAGAGCGTCTTGAAAGAATTTCAGTAAATGAGGTTGTGGAGGCAGCTAACCAGATTAAGTTTGATACCGTTTATTTTTTGCATAGTAATGAAGGAGGATAAAAGATGACATTTGATTGGGAAATACTCCAAAGTAATATTTTAAAAGAAAAAATATATTTGGTGGAAATTCCTCCCGGTTTAAAGCTTTATATTCTCCCTAAACCTGATTATCAGAAAAATTATGCTGTTTTTTCCACCCGATTTGGTTCTATTGACTGCTGCTTTAGCATTAATGGGAGTAATGAATACATAGAATTACCGGATGGTGTGGCCCATTTTTTGGAGCATAAATTATTTGAAGATGCTGAGGGGGATGTATTCTATCGTTTTGCGCAAAAAGGTGCTTCTCCCAATGCCTTCACATCTTTTACCCAGACAGGTTACCTGTTTTCTTGTATTAATAATTTTTACGAGAACCTGGAATTATTGTTGAATTTTGTCCAGAATCCTTACTTTACGGAAGAAACTGTGCAAAAAGAACAGGGGATAATTGGGCAGGAAATAAGTATGTTTGAAGACAATCCCCAGTGGCGCATTTTTTTCAACCTTTTAGGTGCTTTATACCATAATCACCCGGTGCAGAAAGATATTGCCGGTACATTAGAAAGCATCCAACAAATTACCCCGGAAATATTATACCGCTGTTACAATACTTTCTATCACCCGGCCAATATGGCTCTTTTTATTGTAGGCGGTGATGTTGATCCTGAAAAGGTAAGGGAGCAAGTGGAAAACAATATAAGCTCTCGTAATTATGAAAAACCGGTGAAGATAAAACGTTACTATTATGAAGAACCCAAGACCGTGGAAAAACAAAGAGTAGTTCAATCCATGGTAGTATCTGAGCCGCTTTTGAGTATAGGGTTTAAGGATGAATCCCCCGAATCCTTACAAGGCCGGGGAAAATTGCGCCGGGAGATATTAAGCGAACTTCTTCTTGAAATTATATTTTCTCCAAGTGAACCTCTATACAATGAACTTTATGAAGAAGGCCTTATCAATGAACAATTTGATGCTGATTATATATTGGAAGAAAATTATGCTTTTACCATGCTTGGCGGAGAGACCCATGATCCGGAGTTGCTCTATGTAAGGATTATGGACAGCATTGAAAGGATTAAAAAGGAAGGCTTAACTACAGAACAAATAGAAAGGCACCGGAAGGCCAAACTGGGGGATTTTATGCGCAGATTTAATTATTTGGAGTTTATAGCTAATAATTATTTAGCTTACCGTTTTAAAGGGGTAGACTTTTTTGCTTATCCGGAAATATTACAGGAAATTAGCGTAGAAGAAGTTAATACCCGCCTGCAGGAACACCTGCGCTCTGAAAGGCATGCCGTTTCTATCATTGAGAAACGGGAGACATAGAAAGATTCTAAATTACTCAGTTTATAGGGGGAAATTGTATGGTAGATGAAAAAAACAAAGATAAAGAATTTGTCAAGGAAATAACCCCGCGCGCCCAGGATTACTCCCAATGGTATGTAGATGTAATACTGAAAGCCGAATTAATGGACTATGCTCCTATTAAGGGATGTATGGTAATTCGTCCTCATGGTTATGCCATTTGGGAAAATGTACAGCGGCTGCTTGATAAACGAATAAAAGAGACCGGTCATGAAAATGCCTATTTCCCGCTATTTATTCCCCAAGGGCTTTTACAAAAAGAAGCCGAGCATGTGGAAGGGTTCGCTCCTGAAGTGGCTTTAGTTACCCGGGGGGGAGATGAAGAACTTGCCGAACCTTTAGCTGTTAGGCCCACTTCCGAGTCTATTATCTGCAGTATGTACTCCAGGTGGATCCAATCTTGGAGAGACCTGCCGGTTTTGATCAATCAGTGGGCAAATGTCGTTCGCTGGGAAAAGTCAACCCGTCCATTTTTGCGTACTTCCGAATTTATCTGGCAAGAAGGTCATACCTGTCATAGCACGGAAGAAGAGGCGGAACAAGAAACACTGAAGATGCTCGAAGTATACCGGGAGTTCATGGAAACGGAAATGGCTATCCCGGTAATAGCGGGCCAAAAAACAGAAAAAGAAAAATTTGCCGGAGCTTTGCGAACTTACACCATAGAAGCATTGATGAGTGATGGTAAAGCCCTTCAATCGGGGACTTCTCACAATCTGGGACAACACTTTGCCCGTGTCTTTGATATTACTTTTTTGGATCAGGACGATGAGCTAAAATATGTCTGGCAAACTTCCTGGGGAGTATCTACCAGGGTGATAGGAGCGCTTATTATGGTGCATGGAGATGATCGGGGATTAGTTTTGCCTCCGGCTGTTGCTCCTACTCAGGTGGTTATGGTTCCCATAATTACCAAAAAGCAGCGGGAAGAGGTCCTGGAGAAAATAAACGATGTTGCAGGTTTATTGTCTCATGAAATTCGGCTGAAAGTGGATGATCGGGTAGAATATACTGCGGGATGGAAGTTCAACCAGTGGGAAATGAAGGGAGTGCCTTTACGTCTTGAACTAGGACCGCGGGATATGGAACATAACCGCCTGGTGGCTGTAAGGCGAGATACGGGAGATAAAGAAGAAATTCCTATGGAAGAAGTAACTAAACGAATACCTGCATTGCTGAAAGAGATTCAACAAGATATGTTGAAACGGGCTTTAAAGTTTCGAGAAGAACATACGGCAGAAATAGAAGATTATAATAAGTTTTGCAATTATATGTTAGAGAGTAAAGGTTTTGTACGGGGCTACTGGTGTGGTAGCGGAAATTGCGAAGAGAAAATTAAAGACGACACCAAGGCTACCATAAGGTGTATTATAAATTCAAATAACGGTGAGGAAGGGCACAACTGCCTTGTTTGCGGTGAAAAAGCGCTATATTGTGTGTATTTTGCCCGTGCGTATTAAATAACTTCCGCTTTAACTATTTGGGAATGAGATCATTTAATTGGAGAGAACTTAAATATCATGTCAAATTTAAAAAAGGAATTGCGTCATGAAATCTTATATAAAAGAGATCAACTTACCGTCGATGATATTACCGCAAAAAGCAAGGCTATAACGGAAAAATTTCTTGAATTAGAGGAATTTCAAAAAGCTCGGGTGATAATGTTTTTTATTCCTTTTAGAAATGAAGTTGATACTCGCCCTTTAATTGAGAAAAGCTTATCTTTGGGAAAGACGGTAGTGGTGCCGCGTACTCTTAAAGATACAAAGGAATTAATACCTTCGCGTTTAATAGATTGGGAACAAGATTTGGCTCAGGGCGCTTACGGGATAAGGGAACCACTGCCTGAAAAAACCAGACCGGTGGAGCCAAAAGAGATTGATCTGCTGTTAATTCCCGGTGTGGCTTTTGATTTATTTGGGAACAGGTTGGGTTATGGAGGTGGTTATTATGACCGATTTGTTACTAATCTTCGTTCGGGTACTCCTTTGTTTGCCGTAGCTTTTGAGGTACAGATTGTGGATGAAGTGCCTGTGAAAGAATGGGATCATCGTATAGATGCTCTTATAACTGAAGAAAGGGTTGTTTATTTTAACTCCCGGGGAGTTGAAAATTGAGTACAGATTCAGGGGCGCAAAGACCCCGGACAAAAATGAGTGATAAAGTATGAATAAGAAGCTCAAGATCGGTTTCATTTTCATGCACAATTTCCCATAAATATTTTTCCAGGGTTAGGATCATGGCTTTGGAGATAATACGCACGTCTAAGTCTTTATTAACAAATCCTTTTTTGCGGGCACCGGTAATTTCTTTTGCTAAGATTTCGATGAAGTGCTCCAACTTATTATTCCAGTGTTCCGAAACATTTGCCGATTGCCCTATTGCTTGCTGAAAAACTTTTAAAATTTCTTTTTGATCACTGGCCAAGTGAAAAAAAGCTCGAATATTATCTTCAAAATTAGAAAACAGTTCTTGGAAATCATTAACTGGTTCGGTATCATCCATAATATTAAAATATTTTTCCGAAGTGCGGTCAATAATGGTGTTTAAAAGGTCATTTTTGCCTCGGAAATGACTGTAAACCGTGCCATATCCAACATTTGCCCGTTTGCTTATTTCAGTGATAGTGGTTTTATGATAACCTTTTTCCAGAAATACTTGTTCGGCCGTATCAAGGATAAGGCGTTGGGTGATTCGACTTCTCAGATAACGTTTTTTCCTGGGTTTCTCTTTTGGCAATGGGAAAACTCCTTTTTTTAATATTTTTTTTAAGGTATATTGTTAGACCGCTTGCATTTTTCTATTTAAAAAGAAATTCATTTTGTCAGAAAAATATTTCGGTTATAAGTATATCATTTTTATCTGAAGTTGCAAACAATAAAAACAAAAATACTTTAATATGTTAATTAAAATTAATTTTTTTTAATTATTTCATATAGCAAGGAGAGGTATAAATGGCCATCTGGGGAATGGGAGATTTGCATCTTTCTTTTAAAGTTAACAAGCCCATGGACGTATTTGGTGCAGAATGGGAAAATCATGTGGAAAAAATCCGGGCGGAATGGGAAAAGTATGTAAATGAAGAAGACCTGGTTATTATACCCGGAGATATATCCTGGGCTATGTACTTGCAAGAAGCTGTTTATGACCTGCAGTGGATTGGAGGCTTGGCGGGGAAAAAACTTCTGCTGCGGGGTAATCATGATTACTGGTGGAATTCTATATCAAAGGTGCGCCAGGCACTTCCTCAGAGTGTGTATGCTTTGCAAAATGATCACTTTAATTGGGAGGGTTGGGCTGTTTGTGGAAGTAGGGGATGGATTTGCCCGGGTGAACCTCGATTTGATGAAACCAACGATTATAGATTATACCAGCGTGAACTCCACAGGCTGGAACTTTCTCTGAAAAGTGCTTATAATGAAGGTCACCGTCAGATTATTACGGCCATGCATTTTCCTCCCTTTAATCTGCATAAAGAGCCTTCTGATTTTACTCGCCTGATGTTTGATTATGGGGTTAAAATCTGCATTTACGGTCATCTTCATGCCGAGGCTAAAAAAAATGCTTATGAAGGGGTCCTAAATGGAATTCGTTTTATTTTTGTTTCGGCAGATAAGTTGGCTTTTCGTCCTGCTTTGCTGGTGGAATAAAAAGGGGGGGAATTTTTATGGTAAGTGTAAGTTAAAAAAAATTAGCCGTTGATATTGCTGTTTTTACTTAGTTTCACAGCCAAACGGGTTATAGCTTCGGCAGTTTGGGCAAGCATTTTAGAAGATTGAGCCATAGCATTTTCCAGAGGCATGGGCATGTTTATGCTGCTAAAAGCGGCGTCTATGCCGTGGTTATATATTATTTCAAATCCGGAATCTAACCCGCCGGATAAACAAACTACGGCAACATTTTTTTCTTTTGCCACTTTGGCAATGCCCAGCGGTGCTTTCCCGAATGAGGTTTGCTCATCTGTTTTTCCTTCTCCGGTAATGAGAAGGTCTGCATTATTCAAAATCTCATCCAACCGACAAATTTCCCTGAGTACTTCCATGCCCGGCTTCATTTTAGCACCGCAAAAGGCCATTAAACCCGCCCCGAGGCCACCTGCTGCACCGCTGCCGGGGAAATTGGATATTTCTAATCCAAGGCTTTCTGTAATTGTGGCTGCAAAATTTTCCATGCCCTTTTCCAAAAATAGTACCGTATCTTTATCGGCTCCTTTTTGGGGGGCGTAAATAAATGAGGCTCCATGTTTCCCCAGTAAAGGATTATTTACATCACTGGCAGCTATAACTTCTGATTCTTTGAGGCGCGAATCAATATTATCTGATTTTATTGTCATCACCTCGCCAAGGTGTTTTCCTCCCTCACCTACTTCTTGACCGTTTTTATCATAAAACCTTACCCCCATAGCCTTTGCCATGCCCATGCCCCCGTCATTGGTAGCACTGCCGCCCAGGCCGATTATAATTTTATTGCAGTTATTCTCCAGCGCTGCCAGCATTAACTCTCCAACTCCGTAGGTGGTGGTATGAAGAGGGTTTCTTAAATGAGCCGGGACAAGGTCTAAACCGGACGTCGCAGCCATTTCAATTACCGCAGTTTCTCCGTCTCCTAAAATGCCGAAAAAAGAATCTATTTTTTCTCCCAAGGGATCTGTAGCCCGGGCTTGAAGTATTTTGCCGCCAGTAGCGGTGACCAGGGCTTCCACCGTTCCTTCTCCTCCATCGGCCAGGGGAATTTTGGTGACTTCCACCCGGGGTTCGGCTTTTTTAATCCCGGCTTCTATGGAATCTGCAACTTCCACGGCCGAGAGGCTGCCTTTGAAAGAATCGGGTGCAACTATGATCTTCATTAAAAAAACCCCTTTTAAAAAGTTTATGAGTTTTGTACAGGCGACGGGTCTTTACAAAATAGTATAATGATAATTAATCTTATTATACTATACAATCTGAATTTTTCATAAATCGTTTTATTAAAATTAGCAATTAATAATAGGATTTCTGCTTACCTGATTTTCTGCTGGGCACGCAGGAAAATTACCATAATTAATCCTACCAGAAAACCTCCTACATGGGCCCACCATGCTACTGATTGTGCTCCTGCCCCCACAGCTTGAGTCCCCAAGGCGTTAAAAAGTTGGAGGAGAAACCAAATTCCCAAAAAAAGAATGGCGGGGATGTGAATAAAAGTAATAAAAAATCCTATGGGGACAAGTGTTAAAATTGAGGCGCGAGGATATAATAATAGGTAACATCCCAGTACTCCGGCAATAGCTCCACTTGCCCCGATTAAAGGTGTGGAAGAAAGGGGATTAAACATAATGTGAAAAATGCTTCCCATTACCCCCATGGAAAGATATATCCCCAGGTAACGCAGTGAACCCAAGCGATCTTCGATGCTATCGCCAAAGACCCATAAATAGATCATGTTGCCGAGAAGATGAAGCCATCCTCCATGTAAAAAAGTGGCTGTAAATAGGGAAAGAATAGATCCCGGTAGAAGAATAGCATATTCTAAATCTCCGGAGAAAAAAGAAGTAAGGCCACCCGTTAATTCTACCGGAATCACCCCATATTGAGAAACAAGATGGTGTGCTGCTTCGCCTGGAAGCAGTAATTGGTAGATAAAAACCAGGATGTTTAAAATTATCAGTGATATATTTACAACGGGAAAGCGCCGTGTTATTACATTATCTCTTAATGGAATCATTTTTTTCACTCCCTGGCAAATATTATAACCTTTTTTGCCTTCCCAATAAACGTAGAAGAAAATCAGCTTTAAAAAGCTAAAAGGAAATGATATTCAATGTGAAAATCATTGGTGTAATATTATGGAAATATTTGTTTGATTAGGAGAAAAAAGAAGGAATTTATTTGCCCTTTGCCAAAGAGTTATGAGTCAGGAATATTTAGAAGGAATGAAATCTTAATCAGGGCTCATTTGATCTATGGAGTTAATTGCCTCAATTATTAAAAAAAAATATATTGTTCACTTCCCCAATTTATTCGTCAACTTTCTTTCGTAGGCGTTGGATTTCATCCTGCATATTTTCTATTTTGTCCAGTAATTCTATAATAACAGCTGCGCCGATGGTATTAACCCCGATATTCCTTTTCAGGCGGAGCATTTTCTTGAGCCGGCGCAGGTCTTCATAGTGTATGGTATCTTCTTCGATATTAATTATTCCCAGATCTTCATATAATTCCAGCATATCGGGATGATATTCCATGCTAAATTCCGTTACTTTTTCCTCTGCATCAGTATGACAGTGAATCCGAATTAGTTTCATTTAAATCACTTCCCGCCTTTCCTCAGCTCATAGAGCTGCTTATAGAGGTTTTTCTCCTCTTCGCTCATATCTGAAGGTGTATCAATAACCAGCCGGATGTGCTGGTCCCCGCGGCTTTTGTCTTTTTTGGGAAATCCTTTGCCGCGAAGCCTTAACTTGCTACCGTTATGGCTGTTTGGTGGCACATTTAAAGTAACTTTGCCGTCTAAGGTCTGGACCGGAATTTTGTCTCCGAAAAGAGCCTGTTCAGGGCGAACTACCACATCAGTTTCCACATTTTCACCTTTTAACCTGAATACGGGGTGGGGGCGCAGGCGGACTTTGAGGTAAAGATCTCCTTTCGGGCCCTTGCCGAGACCGGCCCCGCCCTGACCTTTCAAGCGGATGCGACTACCTTCTTTCACACCGGGCGGTATTTGTACTTCCAAAGTTTTTTCTTCAGGAGTGGATCCGGTTCCTCCACACCGGGCGCAAAAGCTTTGGCCTGCAATCCCACTGCCACCGCAGCCAGTGCACACTGCGCTGCCGCTGACCCGAATAGATTTGGTGCCGCCCCGGTAAGCTTCTTCAAGGGAAAGCTCAATTTCACTTTCAACGTCTTCACCTCTGACCGTGCCGCGGCGTCCGGCACCTCCGTCGGCGAATCCTGACCGGCTTGACCTCCCGGCGGTACCGGCTGCTGCGCCTTCACCAAAAAACATCCTGAAAAATTCGCTAAATCCGCCACCAAAAATATCTTCGAAGTCACTACCACTGAAATCGCCGGAAGTATAGAAGTGTACTCCTCCCATATCGGTATGGCCTTGCTGGAATCCGGAAAAGTCTTGTCCGTGTTTCCAATTGCTGCCCAGCTGATCATATTGTTTTCTCTTTTCGGGATCGCTTAATACCTCGTAAGCTTCGTTGATTTTTTTAAATTCTTCTTCTGCCTTTTCTTTTTCCCCGGCCGAATGCAGGTCAGGGTGCCATTTACGAGCCAGCTTCCGGTATGCATTTTTTATTTCTTTTTCCGAGGCGTTGCGATCCACGCCCAGAATTTCGTAGTAGTCTTGAAATTTTACGCTCATATGTATTCCTCCACCTGTAAAAGATTATTGTCCGGAAAATACAACATTTCCAGGGAATAAATCGTTCAGCAAGTAACCTTTATCCCGCAGGGTGTACTCGGACTTTTTTCTTAAAACTTAATTATCTTTTATTGTCCCCTATTTTCTCCTTCGTTTTTATCTTCTTCCGGCTTACGGGCTACCATTACCCGGGCCGGCTTTAACAAAATGTCGCCAAATTTATATCCGGGGCTGATTTCTTCGCATACGCAACCTTCTTCGTATTCTTCTGTTTCCAGGTAACCGATGCCTTCCTGTTTTTCGGGATCAAAAGGTTGCCCTAAGCATTCCACCTGCCTAACCCCATGTTTATGAAGCAGTTCCTCGAACTGCCGACCTATGATTTCTATTCCTTCGGCTGCGGCGGGATCTTTAACCTGTTTTTTTGCTTCCCTAAAATATTCTAGAAAAGTGATCAGGTCTAACAGTATTTCTTTTTTGGCATGAATCTGCTTTGTTTCTACTTCGCGCTCCATCCGCCTGCGGAAATTTTCAAAATCAGCGCGGGTGCGCAGGTGGCGCTGTTTTTCTTCTTCCAGTTTTCTGCGCAAATCTTCTGACTCTTCTTCCCCGGTATCTATGTTTTCAAAGTCCTCTTCTTCATGAGCTTGTTGTTTCCGGTTGTTATGATGAATTTCTTGCTCGTGATTCAAATTTTCATTATTATGCCAGTTTTTTTTCATGCTCATACCTCCAGAGATGACCCTGGTGGCAAAGGCTCCTCCCTAATGAAAAGGGAGAAACCTTTTGCCTAATCCAGGACCGCTTATTGTTAGAGGTTGACTGTTTATTGTTCTTCATAATCGGCGTCAACTACATCTTCATCTCCGCCGCTTTTTTGAGCTTGTTCGAAACCGCCTTGTTCGCTTCCGTCGGCAGCTGTTTTTTGGTAAGCTTTTTCCGACAAGGTATAGGCGGCTTGCTGAAGTTCACTCTTCAGGTTGCGGATTTTGTCGATTGGTTCGTTGTTTTTGACTGCTTCTTTAAGATCATTAACCAGTTGTTCGATTCTTCCTTTTTCTGCGGTATCCAGTGTCTCGCCAAGTTCATTCAGCTGACGTTCAACTTGGTAGGCCAAGCTTTCTGCTTCGTTTCTTTCTTCAATTTCTTGACGGCGTCGCTTGTCTTCTTCACTGTATTTTTCAGCTTCGTTGATCATTCTTTCGATTTCGCCCTGGTCAAGGTTGGTAGATCCACTGATGGTGATTGATTGCTCCTTACCTGTACCTTTATCTTTAGCACTGACGTTAAGAATGCCGTTGGCGTCGATGTCAAAGGTGACTTCGATCTGCGGTACGCCGCGCGGTGCAGGCGGGATACCTTCCAGTTTAAACTGACCAAGAGAGCGGTTGTCCTTGGCCATCTCCCGCTCACCTTGCAGGACATGGATATCAACGGCAGGCTGGTTGTCTTCGGCAGTGGAGAAAATTTCGCTGTGTCTGGTGGGTATGGTTGCGTTGCGTTCAATTATTTTTGTCATTACCCCGCCCAGGGTTTCAACGCCCAGGGACAGCGGTGTGACATCGAGTAATACTACATCCTCCATTTCTCCACCCAGCACTCCGGCCTGGATAGCCGCGCCTAGAGCGACAACTTCATCGGGGTTAACGCTCTGATTCGGCTCTTTATCGACCATATCCCTGACCAACCTTTGTACTGCCGGGATACGAGTAGAGCCGCCAACCAGTATAACTTCGTTGATGTCTTTTTCAGTTAATTTGGCATCACTTAAAGCATTTTTGATTGGTTCCCGGCATCTTTCAATAAGGTGATTGGTCAGTTCTTCGAACTTAGCCCTGGTTAGTTTGGTGTCAAGGTGTTTCGGGCCGCTATTGTCAGCGGTGATGAAAGGCACGCTGATTTGAGTCTCCTTGGTAGATGACAGTTCGATCTTGGCCTTTTCAGCAGCTTCAATCAAACGTTGCAGGGCTTGCCTGTCTTCGCGCAGGTCAATACCCTGGTCTTTCTTGAATTCATCAGCCAGGTAGTCGACGATTACCTTGTCGAAGTTGTCACCACCCAGGTGGGAATCACCATGAGTAGATTTTACTTCGAATACGCCTTCCCCGACTTCCAGGATAGAGACGTCAAACGTGCCTCCTCCCAGGTCAAATACCAGGATGGTTTCGTTCGATTTTTTATCCAGACCATAAGCCATTGATGCAGCGGTGGGTTCGTTGATGATCCGCTGCACATTCAAACCGGCAATCTTTCCGGCGTCCTTGGTAGCCTGACGTTGTGAATCATTGAAATATGCCGGAACCGTGATCACAGCATCGGTGATCTTTTCGCCCAAGTGCGCGGAAGCATCTTCCACCAGTTTTCTTAATACCATGGCCGAAATTTCTTCCGGAGCGTACTGCTTGTCATCGATTTGAAAACGTACAGCATTGTTTGGTCCTGACACTACCTGGTAAGGAACATTCTTTCGTTCAGCTTCAACTTCATCGTATTTACGTCCGATAAAACGTTTTACTGAAAAGAGAGTTCTTTCCGAGTTAAGGGCAGCCTGTCTCCGGGCTACTTGCCCAATTAACCTCTCTCCAGTGTCCTTTTTAAATGCCACAACTGACGGAGTGGTTCTTGCTCCTTCCGCATTAGTGATAATTTCCGATTTTCCGCCTTCGATAGTTGCTACTGCGGAAAATGTTGTTCCCAAGTCTATACCTATCGCTTTACCCATAATTATTTACCTCCTTTTCTTGTTTTTAGTTCATGGATACAGCGTTCCGGGGGAAGGCCTTTTATAAAATCAACTCGTGTTAAGGCCTTCCCCAAACTTAATTTTAAAAAACCTAAACTTTAGCATTTAAGTGTCTTTGATCAATGTTTCCCGGTTTATAAAGAATCGCCTTATAATAACCGGAATAAATGATAAAGGTTAACAATTTGCACTTATTTATTTTTTAGTTTTCAGTTTTTTTAGTGCGATATGAAAAATCGCTTTATAATTTAAACTATTGAACAGTGACACAAAGTTTTAATTCTTCTCCCTTCGAAGCGCGTGCCAGTTCCCGGTCAAAAGTTAAAATCATCAGCTCGGGAAATTCTTTTTGCAGGGTTTTGGCAGTGGCCAGATGCCACAATTCCGTTCCCCTGAGGGCCCACTTGCCAGCCAATTCCCGGAGCGACATGGTATCGGGAACGATATTGAGCTTGCTCCAGGGCCCGTATTCGAGTATGTCAAAGAGGGAATGGGCCAGTAAATCTGAGACCATCTGTTCCCTCTGAACCCGGCTGATTACGGTGCATACTTCCGCAATGGCAAGTGTTGTCACCAGATGGACGCCACTTTGACGGGCTTTCTCCTGCGCTATATCGCTGTATTCATCTTTAAAAAGGTAGGAAAACAGGGCTGTTGAATCCCAGTATATTACAGCCAGCCGGTCACTCATTGTTTCTTTCCTCCCGCATATAGCGCAGGATGTCTTTCATGTCTTTTCGGGGCAGCTCAACCGGGGAGTTATCTACTGCTTTCACTTCCGGGCACGATTCAATCAACCCGCAGTTTTCGTAATTTTTGATCCTTTCCCCCAGTGATAGTGTCTGCCCCTCGGCCGGGATAATTTTAGCTACCGGATCTCCTCTGTCGGTGATGGTTATTTCCATCCCGCTGCGAACATCCTTTATTAACTTGCTAAAATTTATTCTGGCTTCTCGGATGCCGATGTAATTTTTTTTCATTACTATCACACCTCAATGTAGTCACTGTTACTACATATTATTGTAAAGTAGCGAGGTCATTTTGTCAATAGGTTGTTTTTTTGGAATGTTGTTCATGATTTTACGCTGTGGTATACTTTTATAAACAAAATGCGAATTTTTTCTATTAAATTATTTGGAAAATGTATTTTGCGTTTGCCGGCGAAATGCACATTGCTCCCTAAATCAAAGAAAAATATTAATTGTATTTTTAGTGGATAAAGAATATTTGCTTGATTAGATCTTTTACGATCTAAAGTCAAGCTTTTACAGTGGTAGGAGGTGAAGTGCCGGTGGACGATAATGAGCTGACGAGAAAGGTTTTCCTGGCCGGGGGCTTGGGACTGATATCTCTATTAGGTGGGGGATGGTTATTGAAAGCCTGTGCCCCTCCGGAGGAACCGGTAGAAGAAAAAGAGAAAAGCAAATGGCAGCCTTCTTATGCTCGACTGGAAGAGTCCGGTGAATTTGCTTTGCGGGTAGAACAAGCCTACAAGTATTTGGAAGATTGCCAACTATGCCCCCGCCGGTGCCGGGTCAATCGCTTGGCCGGAGAAACGGGATTTTGCCGTTCTCCGGAAAAAGTAGTAGTCTACAGCCATCAGCCTCATTTTGGAGAAGAGCTTCCCCTGGTGGGGGAAAACGGTTCCGGCACTATCTTTTTTTCCAATTGCAACCTGCGCTGCGTCTTTTGTCAGAATTACCCTATCGCTCACGAAGGCCGCGGTCGGATGGTCAATGATGAAGATCTGGCTGAAATGATGCTAGATTTACAGCAACGGGGTTGTCACAATATTAACCTGGTTACTCCCACCCATGTGATGCCTCATATAATTAATGCCATCCGCATGGCCTTTAAAGAGGGGTTAAATTTGCCTATTTGTTACAATACCAGCGGTTATGAACGGGCAGAAATGATTGAAGTGTTGGATGGTATTGTGGATATATACCTGCCGGATATGAAATTCATGGACGGCGAAAAAGCAGAGCGTTATAATCTGGCAGAGGCCCATGATTATCCGGAAATGGCCCGACAATCGTTAAAAGAAATGCATCGGCAGGTAGGTGACCTGGTTACCGATGAGGATGGCATAGCTTTACAAGGTATCATGGTCCGCCACCTGGTTATGCCCAACCGGGTGACAAACCCCCGTGAATTTGCTTTCTGGGTTGCGGAAAATCTTTCCAGGGACACTTATGTAAATATTATGTCCCAGTACCGGGTAGAGTTCAAAGCTTTTGAATACGAGGAAATATCACGGGCCATAACTTCTGAAGAGTTTGTGGAAGCCATGGAATGGGCCAAGGAAGCCGGGCTGACCAACCTTGACGAACGGTCCCTTTCTCAGTTGGAAATCCACCGTTATCGTATGGATTAGTTAAAACCGATTTCCAAAGAAATCAAGCTATTCCGGGAACGTTATTAAAAACGATTAGCTAACCGGAGCCCAGTGTCCGGGTATATCAGCGCCGCAAAATCCGCATTTACCTTCTTCCATCTGCAAGTTCTCGATAACAAATCCCTTGCGCTCGATTATTTTCTCTTCGCATTCGGGGCAAAAAGTGTTTTCGCCATCATGGCCCGTTACCCGCGAGACGTAAACGTACCTGAGGCCCGACTCCAGAGCGGTATTTCGGGCTTCATCCATGGTGGAAACAGGTGTCCTTGGCAGGGCGGAAAGCCGGTAAAGGGGATAAAAACGCACAAAGTGAAGGGGCACCTCTGTTCCCAGTTCCTCCCGGATCCACTCACACATCCGGCCGATTTTTTCTGGATCATCGTTGAGGGAGGGAATTACTATGTTGGTAATTTCCAGGTGAACTCCCATTTCCCGGATTATTTTGAGATTTGAGAGAACGGTTTTTAGTTCGCCGCCCACGTATTCACGGTAAAAATCTTCCTCAAAACCTTTCAGGTCTACATTTACAGCATCCATCAGAGGGAGAATTTCCCTTAAAGGTTCAGGTTTTATATAAGCTGCTGTATGCATTAAATTAAGCAAGCCGGCTTCTTTAGACTGTTTGGCTACCGAGGCAACGTACTCATAGTAGATTACCGGTTCTCCAAAAGCATAGCTTACTGCTTCCACCCCACCCGTTTTGGCATGCTGGAGCACTTTTTCCGGAGGCATCTCATAGGCATGTAATTCTTCCGGTTCAACCAGGGCCATGTCCCAAACTTCGCAGAATTTGCATGAAAGGTTGCACCCGGCAGTGGAAACTGAGAGGGCCCTTGTGCCCGGCAGCACGTGAAAAAAAGGTTTTCGTTCTACCGGGTCTTCCTGCACCAGCGCCGGGTTGCCATAAACAAGGCTGTATAAGGCTCCGTCGCGATTTTCCCTTACCCGGCAGGGGGCTCTTTCGCCATTTGCAAGTTCGCATTGGCGAGGACAAAGATCACATTTAACCTTTTTGCCGGATAGTTCTGTATACCAGGGGGATTTTTGGGTCTTGATGAGGCCTTTTTGAGCAGTCTGTGCTCCGGGTGCCGAAGGGGTAGGTCTTTCGGTTTCTGGAGCATCATTTTCCGGGGCGCATCCGTAAATACCTGCCAGGCATAGTAAGCAAAACCAGGCTCCTCCTCTTCTGAATAGCTGACGACGGCTTAATTTGCTGCCGGAGGCGGTATGTTCCGGTGAGTTTTTCTTAAAAAGCCCGTTAGAGATAGGTGACAGGTCTTCTCTGTCAGGCATATTTAAAACCCCCTTCTTTTCTACAGATCAAGAGTACTACAAAAGCAGTGAAGTTGACAATAGCAGCTAGCACACAACAGGCCAAAATACCCAGTATGGGTGCTACCACGACACTGGCCAGAGCGGCACCAATGCATGCCCCCACCAGTTCCAGGCCGTATACTGTTCCTGCTGTTTTTTCTGCCTGGCCTTGCAGCGACATGTAGCAAGCAGCTGACAGAGGAAAGTCTATGCCGTTGATTAACCCGGCAGTAAAAGTAAGACTGGAGAAGAGGGCAAAAATGATTGCGGGCGAGGGAACACCCGCTGCCCAGTTTAATAAAACGGCTATGAGTAGAGCCAGCATGGCTATTACCAGCTGCATTGCTGCCAACAAGTTTAAATTAGATTTAGGGGTGATGTAGCGATGGGTAAGGAAAGCCCCCAGGGAAAGGCCGCACATAAACAGAGCCATGATCAGGCCCACCATTTCATAAATGAATCCGTAAATGCTTTGGAAAGAAAACAGCAGGGCGATCTGCATTGCCATGGTGGAAAAACCGGTGGTAAACACAGTAAAAAGTACCGCAAAATTAGTATCAGATTGCTGTTTTGGTGTTTTTGTTGCAGAATCACTTGTATTTTCATCAGGTATCCTGCTTTGCGGCGGTTTTTTTGGTGGTGTCCTCTTTTCAAGTTTAAAATTTTGCATCCGCAGCCGTGCAACTATAAGCAGCGGGAAAATACACAGAGGTAAAATCCACCACCACCGGACATGAAGAAGGTTTTGCAGCATATGAGTTTGGTCGGGGCGGGTAAGTTCATCCCAAAGCATCAAAGTGTAATAATAGCCGATAGGTTGGAAATCGGTGTTGATAAAAAAGTTTTCTTCTACAGAGGGTAATTGCTGCTCGGTTTTTTCCTGTTCGGGTATGGGATCCAGAAAAATTCGATCCAATGCGGGGCCTTTCAAATGAGCGTCGTCGGTACGGCCGTGGCTGCGGACGACCCAGTTTACTCGGCGTAACTGGCCTTCCTCCAGCAGAGCCTGGAAGTGATAGGGAGAAAATTCTTCCCCCTCCACGTCACTTTCCCGGAAGCGCTTCTGCAAAGTGCTTATTTCCAGAGTAATTTGTTCCGGTTTATCACTGGCGATAAAAGTCATGAAACGCTCGCCGGCGGGAAGCACTCTTTTAAAAACATCATTAAGGGTGTGGTAGATGGTGGTGTTACGGTTGGCAACTGCCGTGCCGCGTAAATCGGGGGTAGAAGTAGCCCCGCTTACCAGAACACCATCCGGGTTGAGCAATTCACGGGCTTCAGCGAAGAATTCCTGCGTATAGTAGCGGTTAAGGACGGCTGTGGCCGGATCGGGAATATCTACCATAATAAGATCGTATTTTTTCTCAGCGGTCTTAACAAACATGCGCCCATCGGTATGAATCAAGTTTACCCTGGGATCTTTCAGTGCTTCCCGAGTGGTGGTGGATACGTGGGGCAGAGCTGCACTGGTGAGGGTTTCGTCAAGTTCTATGTAATCAATTTTTTCCACTGCGGGATAGCGGGTTATTTCTCCAAGAACTCCCCGGAGACCGCCGCCAATTAAAAGGATTTTTTGTGGTTTCTGGTGCTGTGACATAGCCAAGTGGGCCAATTCAACCGCTTCCTGTTCTTCCAGTCCGGGAGCAAATGTTTCGGGGCCTGCGGTACTGAAAACCAGGTGTCCGCTTTGAAAAAAGGAGTATTGATCGTGCCGTTGAACCACAGAAATGGTTCCATGTTCTGAATGGTGCATTTCAGAAAGCTCATGTTCCGGAGTAAAATGCTGCCACTGAAGCCGGTAAGCCCAGTCATCTATATTATCCAGGAAAGGGAAAATTATAACGGCCAAAACAAGGAGGACCCAAAAAACGGGGTGAATTTTACCAAAACCTTCTTTGTGCCGGGGGCCGCTAACTTTATTGGTTTTAGGGGCAGTGGTGTCGGTCTCCATTAATGATTTGTGGTGAAAAGCGAAAATAGCTGCCCCCAGCATCAGCAATCCTACCAAAAAAGCGGATTGAAAAGGATTCAGGTAATGCACCAGGATAAAAGTAAAAAGCAGCCCCCCGAGCATATTTCCTCCTGCTTCACCTACGTATGTTTTGTCTATGCCGGAGGTGCCTGCCTCCCGATCACTTTTCCGCCATACCCGGGAAAGAAAGACAAATTGAACTCCCAGCAGCAGGCATACCGGAGCCATAACCAAAAAACTGGAGAGAGCTATATCATTTAGAGAGAGATGGGCTCCGGGAGGCAAGTCATAAAAGGCACGAAGAAAACGGATTAACAAGATGGTAGCCGGCAAAATTACCACTAGAGCGGCTGCACTTTTCAGTAAAAGCACGAGAGGTTTTTGAATTTTAACTACAATCCATGCCCCCAGCCGGCTGCCTACTCCTACCCAGATTAGCCAGGCGGCAAGGATAAGACCGATGGAGAGCTCGTTGCCGTGGAAAACCATGAGCATCTCCCGCAGTAAAAGCACCTGTCCAACCTGGGTGGCAATACCCATCATCAATACCGCCCAAATATGTGGAGGCATTCTTATCGTTGTTGTGGGCAATACAAATACCCCCAGGTAATTTAAGTCAGTTTAATATGCCTAAAGGTTGTTAAGTTATCTTTGCCATATTCCTTTGCTCCTACTATAGCTTTAAGAAAATAACTTAGAGATGTTTTTCCAAAAAGGAAACGATTAAACCGGCTGCTTTATTTTCATATCCCCACCAGAAATGGTCGGCTTCTTTTATTAATTGTACGGAGCCTTCTCCATTTCCGACTATTTTTTCCTCATACTCGGCAATAGTGGAGGCAGGGACCAGCATGTCCTGGCCTCCGCTGACAACCAGGCGGGGTTTGGAACTTTCCGAAAATTGGGGAAGGCCTGCCGGTGATATGGCAGCCATTGCTTTTACTTTTTGCTCTTCCATGCCCGCATCAAGGGCAATGGCTCCTCCAAAGGAGTAACCCACCAGACCCAGGCGGTTACCGTCAATATCTTCGTATTTGCTCAAAAATGAAACCGCGGCCAAAGCGTCTTCTTTTTCGCCTGTTCCGTCTCCTTGTTTGCCAGTGCTTTTGCCTACGCCGCGGAAATTAAACCTTAAGGCGTATATGCCTTTTTCTACAAGAGCCTTGCTGACGGCCACTACTACGTTATTATTCATATCTCCTCCGTATAGGGGATGAGGATGGCAAATAACTACTCCCGTTCCGGCAGGTTCATCCAATGGCCTTTCCAATACTCCTTCCAACTTCAAATCTCCGCTGGCAAATTCAATTATTTCTTCTTTGATCTCGCTCATGTGTTTTCTCCTTCCAACTTAGTTTTTTTGTTAAAAAACACTTTTTTGGGGGTGAAAAATAAAAAAAAATCCTAATTAATTTTTTCACTTGCTTTAATTATACCACGCCTGAAAAAGCTTCATATATAAGAATAAACAGATCAATCTCCCCTGAAGGTTTTTTCCGGGGATTGGTTTTAAAGAACCGTCCCCGTGCCTGTTTTATTTGGTTTGTTTTTAATTGTTTTATTTTTGGGCTTGATCCTGTAAAATAACAAATTGAGCAGGTAAAATTATGTTTTATAAGGAAAATAATCTTTTAAGCCGTGATGAATAAAAGAATATAAAATTGCCAATACATTTAAACAGGAGGGATAAACATTGCAGACTGAAAATGAAATTTATTCCGGAACGGGAGATTATATTGCTTCGCAGGAGTTGCAAAACAGCGTAAACGTAGCAGTTTCGCTGGGAAGACCCCTTTTGATTAAGGGAGAGCCGGGCACGGGGAAAACCATGCTTGCACGCAGCATTGCCGACAACCTGGAGAAAAAATTTCTCATCTGGAATATCAAATCTTCTACTAAAGCCAAAGACGGTCTTTACATATACGATACAGTACAACGACTCTATGACAGCCAATTTGGCGACCACGACGTTTCCGATATCAGCCAATACATCAAACTGGGGAAACTTGGGGAAGCACTTATCTCCGAGGAGCAGGTCGTGTTGCTTATTGACGAGATCGATAAGGCCGATATCGAATTTCCCAACGATTTGCTCTGGGAGCTGGATATAATGAGCTTTGATATCCCGGAAACGGGAGAAAAGATCCACGCAAAGCAACGCCCTATTGTAGTTATTACCAGTAATGCGGAAAAAGAACTGCCCGATGCTTTTTTACGTCGATGTATTTTTCACTACATTGCTTTTCCCGATCCTTCATTGATGGAAAAGATAGTCCGCGTTCACCATCCGGACCTGGACAAGAAGCTTTTGGAAGAAGCCATAGATGCATTCTATAAAATTCGCGGTATTAATGGCATACAGAAAAAACCCAGCACCAGTGAACTTATAGACTGGGTTCAGGCTCTTGCCCTGGGAGGCATAAGCCCGGAAAAAATCCAGGAAGAGCTTCCCTTCCTGGGTGTCCTTATTAAAAAAGACGAGGATTTTAATAACCTCCTGCAAAGATTGCACAGCCGGGGCGCAGAAGATAGTCTGGGTCCGCGGGTAATACGCAGCTGGTAAGGAGGCAAGTTAGCAGAAGCAATGTTTATTAACTTCTTTTATAAGCTGAGAACTTATGGAGTGCCGGTAACCATAACGGAGTGGATGATGCTCATGGAAGCCCTTAGCCGGGGCATGGCCCATTCCAGCCTCACAGGTTTTTATTACCTGGCCAGGGCGGTGTTGGTGAAAAGTGAAACGTATTATGACCGTTATGACCTGGCTTTCTATAATTATTTCCGCGGTGTGGAAACTCCGCCGGAGCTTACCGAGAGAGTGCTGGAGTGGCTGGAAAATGCTCTGCCGCCACGCTACCTCACTCCCGAAGAACGGGAACAGTTTAATGAATGGGATCTGGATGAACTGCGCCGACGGCTGGAAGAGCGGCTGCAGGAACAAACAGAGCAGCACCACGGCGGAGACAAATGGGTTGGTACCGGAGGCACCTCTCCCTTTGGACATTCCGGGCAACACCCCGGGGGAATTCGCATCGAGGGTGATTCGGTAAACAGATCTGCGGTCAAGGTGGCAGCAGAGCGGCAATTCAAAGGATTTCGTTCCGATTCTACCATTGGGGTTAGGCAGTTTGAGGTGGCCTTGCGTAAACTACGACAGTTGAGTACCAAGGTAGAAGGTCCCCGCGATGAGCTGGACATTGACGAAACTATCCAGGAAACCGGTCAAAAAGGCGGCGTATTGCACATGGTCTGGACCCGAGGACGCAAAAACATGGTAAAGGTAGCCCTGCTTATGGATTCGGGAGGTTCCATGGAGCCATATATGCGGCTTTGCAGCCAGCTGTTTACTGCCATGAACCGTTCCAACCATTTTAAAGATCTGCGCTTTTTCTATTTCCACAATTGCGTCTACCAGCACATTTACACGGAGCCGAGCTGCCGTATGGAGAGCGCCATCAGAACAGAAGATTTGTTGCGCACCCTGGAACCCGATTACAAGGTGTTTATTGTGGGGGACGCAGCCATGGCTCCCCCCGAATTGGTCAGGCCCGGAGGTTCTATAGATTATTACTATCATAATGATGAAGCGGGAATCACCTGGTTACAGCGTATCGCCGGGCATTTCAGCCACGTAGTTTGGCTGAACCCCATCCCTTCATCTTTCTGGGATACTACTACCGGTAACTACACTATCTCCTTGATCCGAAAGGTTTTCCCCATGTATCCTCTCACCGTGGAAGGACTGGAAGAAGCTATTAATAAGCTGAAAGTGCAAAAGTAGGCAACATTGATATCATGTCGGATATATTCCTGGGCTGTTTAATTTAAGTCAGGAGCATAAAATTGTAACTATTCAGAGGTGTGGGACAGGGGGACAGGTCCCCTGTCCCATCGCCAGGTTTTTTTAGCAGGTAACCGTTCATAAAGGTAAGCGATGTGACACGGGACCAGTCCCCGCAGTCCCACAGCTTTTAGACACAATTCACCTGCCACACCCGCATGGGCGGTGCTTCTCCCTCCTGTCATCTCTGAATAGTTACATAAAATTTGTTCATGTGTTGGAAAATTTAAGTTGACATTTGTAGGAAACATTTATATGATTAACTCGCTTAATAAATCATAATTTTTTCTAATTCAGTATATTGCTTTTTTTACTTTATTATTATTGTGCGGGGAAAAATTTTGCTAATTTAGGTTGTAAAAAGAGTATATATGGGTTATACTTTTTACAAGTGTTAAATAATAGAATAAATTATTAATTATTGTCACTGGGGGAGCTTCTGTTAGAGGCTGAGAAAGCAGGTACAACCTGTTGACCCTTGGAACCTGTGTGGCGCTATTTTGCCCTTTGGGTAATTCCAGCGGAGGGAAGGTGATGTTCAAGCTATTTGTACACAACCGCAGTTCACCTGGAATTGCGGTTTTTATTATTTTTGCAAGGAGGAAAGGGTATTGACACAGATGAAGCAGGCATTGGAAGGAATAATTACACCGGAAATGCAAAAAGTAGCCCAAAAAGAAGGCCTTTCGGAAGAATATATAGCTGAAGCCCTGAGCATGGGCAAAGTTGTGATACCGGCAAATAAAGAAAGAAACAACCTAAAACCTGTAGGTATCGGGCAGGGTTTGTCCACAAAAGTTAATGCCAATATAGGTACTTCTCAAAAGAAAAGCGATCCCCGGCTAGAAATGGAAAAAGCATCCACTGCAGTTGCAGCAGGGGCTGATACAATAATGGACCTGAGCACCGGACAAGACATGGATTACATCAGGAAAGAGCTATTAAAAAACATTGAAATTCCGTTAGGGACAGTTCCGGTCTACCAGGCAGCTTTAAAAGCCTGGCATGAACATGATGCTCTGGTGGAAATGACCGCAGAAGATATATTCGAGGCTGTAGAGCAGCATGCCGGAGAGGGGGTAGACTTTGTCACCGTTCACTGTGGAGTAAATTTGGAAGCAGCGGAACGCTTGAAAAAGAGCAATAGAATTGTTGATATAGCCAGCAGAGGAGGGTCTTTTCACCTGGCCTGGATACTTCACCATGAGCAAGAAAATCCCCTCTATGCAGACTACGACAGATTGTTAGAAATTGCTTTGAAATATGATGTAACCTTAAGTTTGGGAGACGGTTTTCGTCCCGGCAGTGTTGTCGATGCCACTGACAGGCCTCAAATTCAGGAATTAGTTGTCCTGGGGGAATTGGTGAAAAGGGCGCGGGATGCCGGTGTACAGGTTATGGTTGAAGGACCGGGCCATGTACCTATTCATCAGGTAGAGGCGAATATAATGATGCAAAAGCGTATTTGTGACAACGCTCCCTTTTATGTTTTGGGGCCTTTGGTTACTGATGTGGCTGCCGGTTATGATCATATTGCTGCTGCTATAGGTGGTGCTGTTGCCGCTTCTGCCGGAGCTGACTTTTTATGCTATGTGACCCCGGCGGAACATCTTTCTCTGCCCGATAATCAAGATGTGGAGTGGGGAGTAACTGCCACCAGAATTGCAGCTCATGCCGGAGATATCGGCAAAGGTTTCCCCGGAGCATTAAGCCGTGACGAACAAATGTCTCGGGCCAGAAAAGATTTAAATTGGGAAAAGATGCAAAATTTTGCTTTGGATTCGGAAGGAGTAGCTTTATTCAAAAAGAGGGAAGGGCTTTCATCAGGTGAAGTATGTAGTATGTGTGGAGATTATTGTGCCATGAGAATTATTAAAGATTATTTAGAAGATTAGGAGGTATGTTTTATGCTCGAGATATCTAAAGTAATTAATAAAATTGAAGAGGGATTAAACAATTTGCGCGATAAAAAGCCGCTTATCCACCATCTTACAAATCATGTAGTGATGAGTGATTGTGCCAACATTACTTTACACATAGGAGGAGCGCCGGTTATGACCCTGGCTCCTCAAGAAACCGAAGACATGGTTTCTGTGGCTGATGCCCTGGTGTTGAATATCGGTACCCTTACGGAAGAGTATGTAAGTGAAATGATATATGCTTCTAAAGCAGCTCAAAAACAAAATATACCAGTTTTGTTAGATCCAGTGGGTGCAGGGGCAACGCCTATGCGGACAGAAGCAGCCAACCGAATATTAAAGGAAGGTAAAATTGACATAATAAAGGGAAATTCCGGAGAAGTATCTGTGCTTGCCGGTGTAGAAGCTACCGTCCGAGGAGTGGATTCGATAAATTCCAGTATGGAGGCAGCGGAAGTTGCTCGAAAATTAGCCCATGTTTACCAGAATGTAGTGGCTATAACCGGTGAAACAGATTGGGTGGCAGATAAAGAGCGTGTTTTTAAAGTGGATAATGGAGATAAAATGCTTTCATCTTTAGTGGGAACGGGGTGCATGTTGGATTCCATCACGGCATCTTTTGCTGCCGTGATGGAAGACAGACTTTTGGCAGCACTGGCTGCTTTGGTATCTATGGGTGTTGCTGCGGAATTGGCTGTTTTTGAAAGAGAAGGACAGGGTCCCGCTTCTTTTAAAAATGCTTTATTCGATGAAATATATGCCTTGGAGGGTGCGAAAATTAGAAAGTATGCCAGCATTGAGGAGGTGAAGGATCATAAATCTTGAAGTGTATGTTGTCACTGATAGCAACCTTGTGGCCGACAGAGATTTAATTACTATTGTAGAAAAAAGTTTGCTTGGCGGCGCAGGTTTTATCCAGCTTCGGGAAAAAGATATTTCCACCCGGGAATATTTACATAAAGCCCGAGAAATAAAAAAACTTGTAGATAAATATAAAAATAGGTATTTTATCGTAAATGATCGGTTAGATATAGCGCTGGCTGCCGGTGCAGATGGCGTTCATCTGGGGCAGGATGACATGCCCATACTTGATGCCCGCCGCATTCTTGGCAATGAATCTGTGATTGGCGTTTCTGTGTCTACGGTGGATGAAGCTAAATCTGCGTTAGCTGACGGAGCTGATTATTTGGGAGTAAGCGCCATATATGGCACTCCCACTAAGGCTGAAGTTGAAGTGGTCGGCGTGGATGGCTTGCGTCAAATTGCAGCAGCAGTGGATATTCCGCTGGTAGCCATAGGAGGAATAAACAGAAACAACGTTTCTGAAGTAGTAAAGGCGGGAGCTGATGGAGTGGCGGTTGTTTCGGAAGTGATGACTTCGGTAGACCCTACTGAAACTGTAAGGGAACTATTAGATCAGGTAAATGACTCCAAACAGGGGGATGTTTAATGCAAATATCCGAAATGGGCGAAGTAAAGTTGATTGAGCATTTGACGGCTAAACTAAAACATGGATATGATTCTACGGTGCATTTGGGAATTGGCGATGATGCAGCTGCAATCCGGGTTTCCGCGGACAAATACCTGCTGGTTGCCGTGGATATGTTGGTGCAAGATCGCCATTTTGTGCTTGATAAGATAAAACCGGACCAGTTAGGTTATAAATCGCTGGCGGTGAATTTAAGTGATATAGCGGCTATGGGAGGAACACCCACCCATGCAGTTATTTCTATAGGATGGCCCGAAAAAACGGAATTAAAATATGCAGAAAAAGTTTACCATGGCCTGGAAGAAGTTGCCAATCATTTTGGGGTTAATATTATCGGAGGAGATACCGTTAAGTCAATGCAACTGGTGATTGATGTGACAGTGCTGGGTGAAATGACAGAAAAACCTGTATGCAGGAGCGGAGCCAAACCGGGTGATTATATTGCGATTACCGGTCGGGTGGGTGCTTCGGCTGCCGGCCTGGCAATATTACAAAATGAAGAAAGCAAAAATAATTTTTCTCCTTATATGCGTAATGATCTTTTGAAAGCACATTTATGCCCTTATCCCCGGGTAAATGAAGCTGTCAAATTAGTGCAGGCAGGTATTCCTTCGGCCATGATTGATATCAGCGACGGCGTCTCCAGTGAAATTAATCACATTTGTGCCCAAAGCAAAGCAGGGGCCTTGGTTTATGCTAAAAGCCTGCCAATTGATGTACATACCCGTAAAGCTGCCGATTTTTTGAGAAAAGAATATTTACCCTGGGCTCTGTATGGGGGGGAAGATTACGAGTTAATTTTTACTTTCTCTCCGGAGTTAAAGGGTGCCGCCCAAGAAGTTCTTGCGGAAACTGGTTCAGCACTGCATGTTGTAGGGGAAATATTACCCCCGGAAAAGGGAATAAATTTGTCTTTGGAAGACAGAATAGTTCCCCTGGGAGAAAAAGGGTATGACCACTTTAGCTCTTAAGAGAATCAAGGGAAATGGTAAATAGTAATAAGGCAAGAAATGGTTTTTAAGTAAAGGGAGGTAACCTACTGATGTTCAAAAGAGTTTTAACTATTGCCGGTTCCGATTCGGGAGGAGGAGCAGGAATTCAGGCCGACTTGAAAGCATTCGAAAACATGGGTGCATATGGTATGAGTGTTATTACTGCTGTGACTGCTCAAAATACACAGAGGGTTTTGGATGTTTACCAGCTTCCGACGGAATTTGTAGGCAAGCAGCTTGATGCCGTAATAAAGGATATTGGAGTAGACGCAGTTAAAATAGGCATGCTGGGCAATGCGGAAGTAGTAAAAATAGTGGCTTCAAAAATAAATTACTACAAACTGGAAAATGTGGTTCTTGATCCCGTTATGGTTTCTACAAGTGGTGATCCCTTGCTTGCGGAAGATGCCATTAAAGTAATAAAAGATTACCTGATGCCTTGTGCCCGAATTGTCACGCCAAACCGCCAGGAGGCAAGTATTTTGAGTGGAATGGCTTTAAGTGGTCTTGATAGTTTGGAGAAAGCGGGTCGAGTGATATATGAGTTAGGGCCTGCAGGGGTCCTCATTAAAGGTGGAGATTTCGAAGAAACAACGGTTACTGATCTTTATTATAATGGAAACGATTTTTATCAATTTAAGGCAGAAAAAATCTGGACTTCTCATACCCATGGTACAGGCTGTACTCTTTCTTCCGTTATTGCTGCTTGCCTGGCGCAGGGGATGACAGAAATAGATGCTATTAAAGTCGCCAGGGAATATGTATATAAAAAAATTAAAATGGCCCAAAATAATCCTTTAGGCTGTGGCAGTGCTCCCATTTCTCTTCCCTCGAAGTAATTTTTTTCTTATCTTAATTTATTTATCTTTTATTGAAGGATTATAAATAATAGAGGTAGAATATTTCAAGTAAAAGCTTAAAAAGTGTCGTAGCAGGAAGATTCAGAAAATATTTGCAAGGGAGGTTATGTACTTTTGGCTGCCGTAATTGAACAGGAGCAAGAATTTGATTATCAAAGGGCGGATGAAATAATTGAGCCTTTTTTAGGTAAAAAGGGAATGATTATTCCGGCCCTGCAAAAGCTGCAGGATGAATATGGTTACCTGCCGCGTCCGGCTGTGGAAAGAATGGCTAAGCGCATGCGGATTCCATTGAGCAAAGTCTACGGGGTAATTACCTTTTATGCTCAATTTAAGTTGACGCCGCGCGGCAAGTATATCATTAGAGTTTGTAAAGGAACGGCCTGCCATATTCAGGGCAGTCCCAAGATTGCGGAAAGAATTCAGGAAATACTTCAGGTAGAAGGTGGAGAAACTACTCCCGATCTTAAGTTTACCCTGGAGGAAGTAGCTTGTATTGGTGCCTGTGCTTTAGCACCGGTAATGATGATTAATGATGAGCCGCACGGGAGGTTAACCCCCGATCGGATTAAGGAAATCCTTGATAGCTACGAATAATTTCTGCATTTGACATTTTATCTTGAGGAGGTGGAGTTGTGGAAAGATTCATAGATCCCTGCTGTGATAAGTGTACGCATACTAAAGAAGATCCCTGCAAAGATTTTGTAAAATGTTGTTTGGAGGGACCTATATGCCATGAAGACTCTTCTTGTGCAGAAAAGAGAAAAGCAGTAGTGAATAAAGTGGCTCTTAATGATAAGTTTACTATTTGTTAATTGCGGGAAAAGCAGGCATAATTATAAAGTATGCACTTAAGTAGTTATTAGAATAATATAAATAGTCTCTTTTAAGAAGAGAACAAGGGAGGTAAGAGAACTTTGTATGAAAAGCATTTAATGCTCTGCGGGGCTACAGGATGTCTTTCTTCCGGAGCCGGTAAAATTATGGATGCCCTAAAGGAAGAACTGTCTAACCGGGGGATAGAGGAAAAATACCGTGTAGTTATGTCCGGCTGTCCCGGGTTTTGTGAAGTTGGGCCGATTTTGGTAGTTTACCCGGATGAAGTTTTTTATTGCCGGTTGCAACCGGATGATATTCCCAACATAGTTGAACAACATCTTATAGGCGGGGAAATATATGAAAAGCGCTTGTACACCGGGCCTGATGTAGAAGCACCGGCGCGCTTTTACGATACCATTCCTTTTTACTCCAAGCAGCGTTTCAATGTTTTGCGCAACAGCGGTATAATTAACCCGGAAAGCATAGACGAGTATATAATGCGCGGTGGTTATCGCGCTTTAGCGCGCGCCTTGACTATGGAACAACCGGATATCATCGATGAGGTACTTCAATCGGGCCTGCGTGGCCGAGGTGGTGCCGGATTTCCTAGTGGAAAAAAATGGGAGTTTACCTACAAAGCTTCCGGTGAAAAAAAATATATAGTGTGTAATGCTGACGAAGGCGACCCGGGAGCTTTTATGGATCGCAGTATTTTAGAAGGAGATCCCCATGCATTGGTGGAGGGGATGTTAATTGCCGGTTTAGCCATTGGTGCTGATGAAGGCTATATCTATTGCCGGGCAGAATACCCCCTGGCAATTGAACGCTTGAAAATTGCCATTCAACAAGCGGAAGAATATGGACTCCTTGGTAAAAATATATTGGGCTATGGGTTTAATTTTAAATTAAATATTAAGGAAGGAGCAGGCGCCTTTGTATGTGGTGAGGAAACAGCTCTGCTAGCTTCTATCGAAGGAGAAAGAGGAATGCCACGTCCCCGGCCGCCATTCCCGGCAAATTATGGTTTGTGGGGGCACCCCACCTGCATCAATAATGTGGAGACATTTGGTAATGTTCCTCTTATACTCAGGGAAAATGGGGTAGAAGAATTTCAAAAAGTGGGAACGGAAGGCAGTAAAGGAACGAAAGTTTTTGCTTTGGCGGGGAAGGTCCGCAATACCGGTTTATGCGAAGTTCCCATGGGTACTACCATCCACGAGATTGTTTATGATGTAGGCGGTGGCATCAAGAACAATAAGGAATTTAAAGCAGTTCAATGCGGGGGGCCTTCTGGTGGATGTATACCCAGTGACCTCCTTGATTTACCTATTGATTATGATTCCCTGACTCAAGCCGGTGCTATTATGGGGTCCGGTGGATTGGTAGTTATGGATGAAGGAACCTGTATGGTTGACCTGGCCAATTATTTCCTCAGTTTTACTCAAAAAGAATCTTGCGGAAAATGTATCCCTTGTCGGGAAGGAACCAAGCGCATGCTGGAAATACTTGACCGTATCTGTGAAGGTAACGGTAAGCCGGAAGATTTGGATCGGCTTGATGAACTGGCCAATAGTATTAAAGACAGTGCGCTTTGTGGATTGGGGCAGACTTGCCCTAATCCTGTATTAAGCACTATACGTTATTTCCGCCATGAATATGAGGAGCATATCAATGAAGGTTTTTGCCGTTCGGGAATTTGTAAGGATCTCTTCAATTATTACATTGATGAAGAGGTATGTAACGGATGTGGGCGTTGCGCGAAAGCCTGCCCGGTAGAAGCTATTGCCGGGGAAAAGAAAGAATGCCATGTGTTAGATATAGATTTGTGCACCAAATGTGGCAGTTGTGTAGATAAGTGTCGTCAGAATGCAATCCGGATTACTCGTGTAGGGAGGGAAGCCGATGTCAGCAATTAATCTAACCATAGACGGTCAGCAAGTAGAGGTGGAACCTGGTACTACTATCCTGCAAGCAGCGGAAAAGCTAGGTATTGATATACCTACTTTCTGTTATGATCCGGACTTTACACGTAATGCTGCTTGTCGGATGTGCGTGGTAGAAGTGGAAAAAGCGCGGGCTTTAGTGGCGTCGTGTTGTGCACCTGTAGCACCTGATATGGTGGTACACACAGAAACTGAACGAACTCGCAAAGCCAGGGAGATTATTTTGAGGCTAATCTTAGCCAACCATTATTTAGATTGTGTTACCTGCGAAAAAACCGGGGAATGCAAGTTACAGGATTATTGTTACCGCTATGGCATTTCTTCCAGTGATTTTGTAGGTGCTACCAAAGAACTTTCCCTTGATGATACCAACCCTTTCTTTGTGAGGGACATGAACAAATGTATCCTCTGCGGTCGCTGTGTGGGCAAGTGTCAAAACGTAAACGGCGTTGGGGCAATTGATTTCACCGAGCGGGGTTTTAAATCGAATGTAGGGACTCCTTTTGGAGATCCGATTGAAAATTCTACCTGTGATTTTTGCGGTATGTGCATTGAAGCCTGCCCTGTAGGGGCTTTGGTGTCTAAGTCCCGTTTAGGCCGGGGACGTCCCTGGGAAATAGAAAAAGTCAAAACTATTTGCCCTTACTGTTCTACCGGGTGTTCCCTGGATCTTCATGTTAATGTGGAGTCAAATAGTGAAGAAGAGATGGCTATTGATGCTACTGCAGATGAAGAGGCACCGGTAAACCAGGGCAGAATTTGTGCCAGGGGAAGTTTCGGTTGGGATTTCCTCCATAATGAACACAGATTAACCATGCCTTTGATTAAACAAGATGGGGTTTTTGTAGAGGTAGAATGGGAAGAAGCGTTGGAAATTATTGCGGAGAAATTACAGGAGCTAAAAATTAATTATGGAGATGGTTCTCTGGGCGGTTTAGTTTCCAGCCGGCTTTCCAATGAAGAAATTTATCTTTTCCAAAAGTTATTGCGCTCCTGGGGAACCAATAATGTAGATCATATTTCTCGCTACCATTATAGTTCTTCACCGCGCACAACGGAGGCTTTATACAAAAGCGGTGTTATGGGTAGTGACATCGATGACCTGAACAACGCAGACTTAATTATGGTGGTTAATTCCCATCTTGCAAGTTCACATCCGGTGCTTAATTACCGGCTACGAGAGGCGGCCCGCAACGGAACCAAAGTAATTGCCATCAATCCGGAAGAACAGGATGATGCTGATCCTGCGCACCTTTACATTTCTCCGGAGAAAGGAACTGATGATTCTCTTCTGAGAAGTCTAATCAATGTAGTCATTACCGAAAATATAGCTCAGGGTGAAGGCGCAAAAGATAGCGCAGTTTATGAGGATATAAAAAAAGATGTAAGCAAGGATACAGCAGAACAAGTAGAAAAAGTAACGGGTGTATCTGTTTCAGATATCCAGGAAGCAGGTCGCAGTTATGCCAATGCTGAACGTCCTTTGATCCTGTTTGACTCTGCTAACTTTAAAAAGGGCTCCGGCTTGAAGGGCGTTAAAGCTATGTTGAGTTTGGCTGCTGTTGCCGGTAAAAATAGTGGCCCTTCCGGCGGAGTAAATTTCCTGCCGGACTTTAATAATTCTCAAGGTGCCTGCCTTATGGGAGCTTTGCCGAATTTCCTTACTTCTCTGCAAAGTATAGAGGATGATAAAGCCAGAGAAAGTTTTTCCAAGGCATGGGCAGCCGAATTGAATGCTCAACCCGGGTTAACTGCTCAGGAAATGATAATGCAAGCCTTTCAAGGTACGCTTCAGGGTATGTATATTGTGGGCGAGAACCCGGTAGTTGAAAGCAGTGAAAAAGATTATGTTGTTGAAGCATTGCAAAATCTAGAATTTATGGTAGTCCAGGATATATTCTTAACTGAAACTGCGCAGTATGCTGATGTAGTGCTTCCTGCTGCTGCATTTGCAGAAAAATTAGGCTCGTATATCAATGTGGAAGGACGGGTACAGCTTAGTTATCCTGCTTTAGAGCCTCCCGGAGATGCCGTTCCCGGTAGTGAAATTATAGCTAATCTGGCAGATTATCTGGGAATGGATTGGTCATCTTTCTTGATGGAAGATGTATTCCGTGAAATGGCTTCATTGTCTTCGGCTTTGGAAGGAATGAATTACGAGCAGTTGGGTTGCACAAAAAATCCTGTAGCAAAAAATTCCTGGCAGGAGGTTTTGCAGGAAATAGATGATTGCTTGGCAGCAGAAGAGGAAGAAAAGTTTAAATTGGTTGAGAATGTGGAACTTAATCTTCCTTATGCTAAAGCTGAAGGTATAGGTTCAATGGCTTTTCAATTGGCAGAAATGAATAAACGAGCTCTCTAAAAATGTAAAACCCAAATTCCGCATATCCTTTTACGGTGACTTGGGTCATTGTAGGGATGGCAGGAATTTGGGTTTTTATACAATATGGTCCTTAAACAACTTGTTTTTAACCAGGATTAAAAAATATAATTTATCACTATAGTTATAATTAGATTAATTATAAAAAATTCTTTTATTGAAGCATGATTTGCCAGAAAATAAATATGAATGGAGGGAGTAAGGTTTGTCCAGAGAAGAATACCGAAAAGTCTTAGAACCTTACCAGGGTGAGCGAAAGGAATTAATACCTATTCTTCAAGCGGTTCAGAATGAGTTTGGGTATTTGCCGGAAGACTCGTTTGCCAGGATCGCTGAATATTTAGAAATGCCTGAAAGTAAAGTTTATGGGGTGGCTACTTTTTATGCCCAGTTTCACTTTAGCCCCCGTGGCAAATACATAATCAGAATGTGCCGGGGAACTGCCTGTCATGTTAAAGGAGTTTCCAAAGCTGCCGAAAAAATGCGAAATTTGTTGGGCATAAGCGTAGGAGAAACTACTTCTGATTATAAATTTACCTACGAGGAAGTGGCATGTATTGGGGCTTGTGGACTCGCCCCGGTGATGATGATAAATGACCGGACTTACGGAAAGTTAACTCCGGATAAAGTAAAAGAAATAATTGATAGTTATTATGAACCTGCAGAGGCATGAAAGGAGAAGATAGTTGATGGAAAGGTTTATTGATCATTGCTGTGAAAAATGTGAACACACTAAAGGTAATCCTTGTGCCCAATTTGTAGAATGCAGGCTTTCAGGGCCATTGTGCCATGAAAGTCAGGCCTGTGCTGAAAAGCGCAAAGCAATCATTGAAAAGTACAGCCACAGTGAAGGTTTCCAACAACATTAAGAATTTAAGTAAAGGAGGGGGCCAAGTGTACGACAAACAAATTTTGATCTGCGCCGGTACCGGATGTATTGCATCAGGTGCCACGGACGTCAGAGATGCTTTAGAAGAAGAGCTTCAAAAACATGGGTTGCAAAATAAAGTTCGGATAATTCTTTCGGGATGTCACGGTTTTTGTGAAAAAGGTCCCATTTTTATAGTGTACCCGGAAGATATTTTTTATTGTGGAGTTACCGCGGAAGATATGCCGGAATTAGTAGAAGAGCATATGGTGAACGGTAATACAGTGGAAAGGCTTTTATATAAAGATCCGGTTACGGAAGAAGCCGTAACTTCTCATGAAGAAATCCCTTTCTATAAACATCAAAAGAGAATTATTCTTCGTAATTGCGGTGTTATAGATCCGGAAAACATTGATGAATATATTATCCGGGGGGGGTACCTGGGTTTGCGGAAAGCTCTCAATATGGAGTCCGGCGAAATAATTTCTGATATTAAAGACTCAGGGCTGCGTGGATTGGGCGGAGCCGGATTTCCTGCCGGCAGGAAGTGGGAAACTGCTTACAATGTAACTGCCGACAAAAAATATGTGGTTTGTAATGCCGATGAAGGTGACCCGGGTGCATTTATGGATCGCAGTATTTTGGAAGGGGATCCTCATTCTGTTCTGGAAGGGTTAGCCATCGCCGGAAAGGCTATAGGCAGCGATGAAGCGTATGTTTATGTCCGGGCGGAGTACCCTCTGGCAGTGCGGCGGTTGCGGAAAGCAATAACTCAGGCTGAGGAGTACGGGCTTATTGGTGACAACATTCTTAATTCCGGATTCAATTTTACTATAAATGTTAAAGAGGGAGCCGGAGCATTCGTTTGTGGAGAATCTACTGCTTTAGTCATGTCTATAGAGGGTAAGAGAGGGATGCCCAAGCCATTGCCTCGCCCCCGCACTACAACTGCCGGACTGTGGGATAAGCCAACTTTGCTGAATAATGTCAAAACCTTATCGGTAGTTCCGCAAATCATGAATAAAGGAGTTGAATGGTTCACCAGCGTTGGCACGGAAGGATGCAAAGGAACCGCAGTATTTGCTCTTACCGGAAAAACTAATCGGAGTGGGCTTATTGAAGTCCCTATGGGGACGAAACTGGGCGATATAATCCATGAAATCGGCGGAGGGGTACCCGAAGGAAGAAATTTCAAAGCGGTTCAGACCGGTGGCCCTTCGGGCGGTTGCCTGCCTGCAAGTAAGCTGGATTTGCCCGTTGACTTTGATACTCTCATAGAGGCCGGTTCTATGATGGGTTCCGGCGGAATGGTCGTTTTAGACGATTCAACCTGCATGGTTGATGTGGCCAGGTATTTCTTGGATTTTACTTATGCAGAGTCTTGTGGCCAATGCGTTCCTTGCCGATTGGGTACACATCAGATGTTGCAAATACTAAATGATATTTGCGAAGGCAAGGGACGTGAAGATGATATAGAACTTCTTCTGGAATTAGGCGACTATATCATTAAAGGTTCAATCTGTGGATTGGGAAAAACTGCTCCCAATCCGGTTTTGAGCACCATAAAATATTTTCGGGAAGAATATGAGCAGCATATCAGGGAAAAGCGCTGCGTTGCCCTGGCGTGTACGGAACTTATTTTTTACCGGATAGATCAAGAAAAATGCAGTGCTTGCGGTCGTTGTCGGAAGCAATGCCCGGCTGGGGCTATTATTGGTGAGAAAAAAGTTCCCCATGAGATAGACCAGTCAAAATGCACTAAATGTGGAATTTGTTATGAAAATTGCCCCGAACGTTTTGATGCAGTAGAAATAATTACCGGTGAGGAAAATATACCGGCTTTGAGTGGAAAGGAGGGGAACGAATGATTAATTTAACTATTAATGGGGTGAAAATAGAAGCTGAACAGGGTATGACAATATATGAAGCCGCCCAAGAAGCGGGTATATATATACCCGTCCTATGTTATCATCCGGACCTTTCTACTTTTGGCGCCTGCCGAGTCTGCATGGTGGAAGCTAACGGAAAATTGGTGACTGCCTGCAGGTTTCCGGTTGAAGAGGGAATGAAGGTGCAGACAAATACCAAAGAGGTGCAGGAGGTTCGCCTGTTCAATGTAGAGTTAATTTTGGCCAACCATAATCAGGACTGCCAAACATGTGTCCGCAATAATAACTGTAAGTTGCAAGAAGTATCTTCATTTGTAGGTATCGACCTTCAAAGGATGGAGAGAATAAGGCGTTTCCAGGTAGAGACCCCGGTGGATGATAGTAATCCTTTTTTCCATCGGGACCATTCCAGGTGTATTCTTTGCGGAATTTGTATTCGAGCTTGTGAGGAAATTAATGGCGTGGCGGCATTGGACTTTGCTTTTCGCGGATACAACACAGCTGTTAGTGTAGTTGGAAATAAACCCCTTACCGAGTCTTCTTGCGAATCTTGTGGTGAATGCATGGAAAGATGCCCTACGGGAGCTTTGGCTCCGGTAAAACAGAAAACCCCCGAGCGAGAAGTAGCAAGCGTTTGCCCTTATTGTGGAGTGGGTTGTAACATTTTTCTGGGAGTGCGAGGCAATGAAATAGTTGGGGTGAGAGGAAACAAAGAAAGTCCTGTTAACTATGGTGAGCTCTGCGTGAAAGGTAGATTTGGCTATGATTTTGTCAATCACCCCGAAAGGCTGCAAAAGCCTTTGATTAAGCAAAAAGGGGAATTTGTCGAAGCTTCTTGGGATGAAGCTTTAGATTTAGTATCCGAGCGTTTTAAAGGAATTGTGGACAAAAACGGTGCTAATGCATTGGGTGCTCTTAGTTCGGCTCGTTGTTCCAATGAAGAAAATTACCTCTTTCAGAAATTAATCCGGAGCCTGGGAACCAATAACGTAGATCATTGCGCCCGGCTCTGACACGCTCCAACAGTAGCCGGTCTGGCTACAGCATTTGGGAGCGGCGCGATGACAAACAGCATCGGAGAAATAACCGGCGCTGATGCTCTATTAATTATTGGTTCAAATACTACTGAGACTCATCCGATAATTGGCTATCGGGTGCGTAGGGCGGTTCGTCAGGGAACCAAACTGATTGTGGCTGATCCCCGCCGGATAAATTTAGCTACCCATTCCGCCGATATTCACCTTCAGCAAAAGCCAGGCACTGATGTGGCCTTACTGAATGGGATAATTAATGTCATCATTGAAGAGAATTTGGTAGATCAATCTTTTATTGAAAAGCGCACTGAAGGCTATGATAAATTGAAAGAAACTGTGGCGAAATATACTCCTGAATATGTGGCAGAAATTACCGGTGTTGCTGCTGAAAATATCCGGAAAGCGGCCAGGTTTTATGGGCAAGCGGAGAATGCTGCTATCCTTTATACCATGGGCATTACGCAGCATTCTTCCGGCACTAATAATGTTTTATCTATTGCCAATTTGGCTATGGTTACCGGTAATTTAGGCAAACCTTCAACCGGGGTTAATCCCCTGAGGGGACAAAACAATGTGCAGGGAGCCTGTGATATGGGAGCATTGCCCAATGTTTTTACCGGGTACCAAAAAGTAGCTACCGAGGAGGCTCGAAATAAATTTGTTGAGGGGTGGGGAATAAAAGTTGATATTAATCCCGGCCTTACAGTTACGGAAATGTTTGATGGGGCGGATAATGGCGACATTAAGGGTATGTATATCATGGGAGAAAATCCTGTAGTGAGTGATGCCAATTCTTCTCATGTAGTAGAAGCCCTGGAGAATCTTGAATTTTTGGTAGTTCAGGATATTTTCCTTACCGAAACTGCCCGGTATGCTGACGTAGTCCTGCCAGCGGCTTCTTTTGCAGAGAAAATAGGGACATTTACCAATACGGAGCGCCGGGTGCAATTAAGCCATGCTGCTATAGAACCTCCGGGTGAGGCTCGCCCGGATTGGGAAATTATTAACAGATTGGCTGCGAAAATGGGTTTTGAGTGGAATTATGAAAATGCCGAAGATATATTTAAAGAAATTGCTTATCTAACGCCTAGCTATGGTGGAATGACTTATGAACGCTTAGAAGAAAAAGGTTTGCAGTGGCCGTGTCCGGACGAAAATCATCCCGGCACCACCTATTTGCACGGAGATGAATTTAAACGGGGATTGGGGCTATTTAGTGCTGTGGAATACCAGCCTCCGGCGGAAGAAACGGATAACGAGTATCCTTTGATTCTTTCTACGGGCCGAAATCTTTTCCATTATCATACCGGAACCATGACCCGTCGTTCTGAAGGACTGTTGGAATACCGTCCTGAAGAATTGGTGCAAATTAATCCCGATGATGCGGCGCAACTAAATATTGACGATGGTGATCAGGTAGAGGTTATTTCTCGCCGGGGAAAAGTAAAGGCAAAAGCTTCTCTTTCCGAGGTAGTTATGCCCGGCGTAGTTTTTATGACTTTCCATTATCATGAAACCCTTACCAATCTTCTAACCAACAGTGCCCTTGATCCCGTAGCCAAAACTCCGGAACTTAAAACCTGTGCCGTTAAAGTAATAAAGGCATAAAAAATCAGCCTGGCCTTCAAAAAACAAGGTCAGGCTGTGCTTTATATTTACCTGAGTATTTAGAAAAATGTGGTGGCTGGATAGGCTGCGGGATAGTTCTAACCACTGAAACGTCTGAAGGTAATTTTGCTATTTTAGGTGGTTTCAAAATAAAGATAGTTCCGGAGGTGGCATTGTGGAGCAAAATTATAATTATGCCCCGCGAGAGATCATCAAAGTTAGAAAAGGTATTCCCGAAAAGATGGAAGATAAAGTAGCCAGGGAAGAACCGGTGACTATATTTTTAAATGATAAAGAATTGGTAACCATGATGACCACTCCCGAGGATTTAGAATATTTGGCCCTGGGCTTTTTATGTTCCGAAGGGTTTTTAGAAAGCAAAGACGAGGTGTTAAACCTCCATGCTGATTCAGAGAAAGGCTTGGTATATGTTAGTAGTAAGGAAGATAAGATAGCTTGGGCAGAGCAATTATACGGGCGCCGTACCATCACCACCGGTTGTGGAAAAGGTTCAACTTTTTTTAGCGCGTGGGATTCCTTGCGCAGCAGGCCTGCAAATGACGAATTTCGGGTTGATGCTTCCTGGATTCTTTTCCTGGTTAAATCTATGCAAGAAAAGGCACAAATATTTAGAGAAACGGGTGGTGTTCACAGTGCAGCCCTTGGCGATGAAAAGGGGATCCAAATATTTACCGAGGATGTGGGCAGACATAATGCTCTAGATAAAATTGTGGGTCAATGTTTTTGGAACGATATTTCCCTTACAGATAAAGTACTTATTTCCAGTGGACGGATTTCATCGGAGATGATGTTAAAAGCTGCCAAGCTGCAAATACCGGTGGTAGTTTCTCGGGCAGCTCCCACTACCCTGGGTGTTGATTTGGCGGAAAAAATGTCTATTACCATGGTGGGGTTTGCCCGAAATCAACGCCTTAATATCTACAGCTGCCCGGAAAGAATAGTAATGGATAATTCCAATAAGGGAGGAAGTTGCGCCGAACATGAACCGTAAAACCTTAAAAAATGTAATATTGATGGGATGAAGATTATACTTTAAAAAGGTATTTGTTATATAAATAGCAATATGTCCGTCAATTTTCCTGACAAAATAAATACAACCCCTCCCATTTGCAAGACTAAATGCAACCCATTCTCCCGGTGGGGGTTGCATTTACTTTGTCAATTAACTGAAATTATCTAAATGGCGCAGATGGCCAAATAAAAGGTTGACTTAAACGGTAAGTTTCATTTATGATATAGACTAACGTTAAGAATCATGGGAATGTTGGAAGAAGGAGGCGAAAGGATAAGCCATGGGGAAAATAGTTATGGATATTGAAAGATGCAAGGGTTGCGGCTACTGTGTGTCGGTTTGCCCCCAAGAGCTTATTACTATTAATAATACTTATAATCGCAAAGGCTTTCCCGTGGCCAGTTTTAAGCCTGAAAAGGATGATGATTGCAAAGCTTGTAAGTTATGCGCCGAAATTTGTCCGGATGTAGTCATCGAGGTTTATAAATAGTGTAGGAAGGCTGCTTTAAAGAAGACGGTGTCTTCTTTTTTTATGTATATTTTAGGTAAAAATTTCAGGGATATCGGTGTTTAATTTACCAAAGAACTTATTAATATTTAATGAGCTATATTAATAAAAAAACATGGCAGAGATGGTTATTGTCTAATAAGGAGTGAGTTGCGTGCCGGATGAAAGAGTTTTAATCAGGGGGTGTGTGGCTTTAGCCCAAGGAGCAATACAGGCAGGATGTCGTTTTTATTTCGGTTATCCCATAACACCTCAAAACGATATCCCCGAGTATCTTTCCGAACATCTTCCCCGGGCGGGAGGAGTATTTATTCAGGCAGAAAGTGAATTGGCTTCTATAAACATGTTAATGGGTGCAGCTGCTGCAGGAGAAAGAGCTATGACATCTTCTTCGGGGCCGGGAATATCTCTTATGCAGGAAGGCATATCTTATATGGCGGGTTCTGAGCTTCCGGGGGTAATAGTGAACGTTACCCGCAGTGGACCGGGATTAGGTGGTATTGCCCCCACGCAGGGAGACTACAAACAGGCTACTCATGGTGGGGGGCATGGAGACTATCGTGTGATTGTACTTGCGCCAAATTCTGTGCAGGAAATGTACGATCTTACTATGGAAGCTTTTCATCTGGCTGATGCTTACCGCAACCCGGCCATGATCTTAACCGATGCTATCCTGGGGCAGATGAAAGAGCCCATGATAATTGAAAATCGCTTATCAAAAGTGCCACCCAAGCCCTGGGCTGTAACGGGAGCTAAAGGGAGATCTCCGCAACTCATAAAATCTTTATACCTCAAAGAAGGCGAGATGTACGAGCATAATTGGAAAATGCATGAAAAATATCAAGAGCTTTCTAAAAATGAAGTCCGGGCTGAAGTGGATTTGCCGGAGAATGCAGAGTTAGTGCTTGTCTCATTTGGATCCTGTTCACGGGTAGTTCAAACGGCGGTTAAAAAAGCTCGCCAGAGGGGTGTAAATGTAGGCATGGTAAGGCCTATAACTCTTTACCCGTTTCCGGTGGAAACGATCCGTAATGCGGTAAAGCAAACCGGTCGAGCCCTGGTAGTGGAAATGAATACCGGACAAATGGTAGATGATGTAAGGTTGGCTGCTGCCAAAGAAGGAGAAATATATTTCAAAGGATATCCGGGTGGAGCTATTCCTACACCCGGTGAAATTGAAGAAGAAATTGACAAACTATGTGAAGTGGGTGAAAAAAATGTCGCAGGCAGCTGAAAAAAAAGTATTTAGCAAACCCTCTTGTTTAAAGCCCAATCCGTTTCACTTTTGCCCGGGTTGTCATCACGGGGTTATTCATCGACTTATTGCTGAAAGTATCGACTTTTACGAAATTGCTTCTCAAGCGGTTGCTGTTATCGGTGTAGGTTGTGGGGTGTTTTTATATAATTATATTGCGGTGGATGCTTGCGAAGCTCCTCATGGGAGAGCCCCTGCTCTGGCAACTGGTTTAAAAAGGGCTTCGCCTGATAGCGTGGTATTTACTTATCAGGGTGATGGGGATTTGGGAGCCATTGGCACTTCAGAGATAATTCATGCGGCTAATCGGGGAGAAAATATGACTGTATTTTTTGTGAATAACAGTGTTTATGGAATGACAGGGGGACAGATGGCTCCCACTACCCTCAGTGGACAAAAAACTACCACCTCTCCCTTGGGAAGAAATTATCAGAGTGACGGATACCCCCTGCGGGTGGCGGAGATGATTGCTTCTTTAGAGGGTAGTGCTTATGTAGAAAGAGTAGCCTGCCATACCCCTAAATTAATTAAACAAGCACGCAAAGCAGTACGGCGGAGCATGGAATTGCAAATACAGGGAAAAGGATTTTCCCTCATTGAGTTTATTTCAGCTTGCCCCACAAATTGGCGATTACCTCCTGATAAGGCTGTAGAGAGAATGGAGGAAACCATGTTGGAGGTATATCCTTTAGGGGTTTTTAAGGCTCCTGTTGATCAAGACCGGAATGTAGATGAAGAATAATCAGAGAGTTATAAATAAAGATTGGAGGTATTGCTCTTGGAATATACAGTGGTTATGTCCGGGTTTGGGGGCCAGGGGGTCCTTTTAATGGGAGATTTGTTGGCTTATAGTGCTATGAAGGCCGGTCTTCACGTAACCTGGATGCCTTCTTACGGTGTAGAGATGCGAGGAGGTACGGCTAATTGTACGGTAGTTTTTTCTGATGAAATAATAGGTTCACCAATCGTAGATAAGCCTACAGCAGTTTTGGCTATGAATCTTCCCGCCATGGAAAAGTTTCAGGCTTACCTTCCTTCCGAAGGACTGTTATTGGTTAATAGTACTATAGTGAACAAGGTAGAAAATCCTCGTGATGATATAAAGATTGTTATGGTTCCCACCCAAAAGCTGGCTGAAAATGCAGGCGATAAAAAAATGAGTAATATTGCCATGCTGGGGGCTTTTCTTGGAGCAAGCAATGTTTTATCGGTAGATTTTATTGAAGAATGCCTGGATTCTTTTTTACCTGCAGAACGGAAAAAACTATTACCTCGTTTTGTACAAACCCTCCGTCTGGGCAAAGATTTTGTAAATGGCAACTTTAGCCAACATGAAGCTTGTTCATAACAATTTCCAGAGTAAGTTTTTTAACGGGGAAGAAAGGTTAAAGGATATACCTTGACCTTATTTAGCTTTCGGATATATTGCTAGCAGGGCTCATTTGTTTCATCTCAACCTCAGCAGAAGAATCTTCACTTTTCTGTGTTTTTTTAGAGAACTCGGGTAACTCTAAAGATAATTTTATTGCCGAAACATTTACTTCTTTAAGGTAGAAACCGGTTAGATATTCTAGCTGTTCTTTGACTATTTTCTGGGCTTCCATCAGTATATCTTTCATGTTTGGAAAAAGGTATAGGGTGAGTTCTATTTCTAGAATTATTCCCCGTGAATTGGAAAGGACTTTAATTTTGTTCACTTTTTGAATTGCCGGCATATCTTCACATAGATAATTAACCAGATTTATTATTACCTGTTCCGCTATGAAGAAATTTCCCAATGTACTGTATACAGGGCGAACAATAGAGCGTTCCATGGAAAGCTTTTTTTGCCCGGAGCGATTGAATATAGAACGCAAAGGAGAAATAAGGTAACCCGGAAAGTCTTTTTTTATGGCAAAATTGGGTAAGGGGACTACATGGCGGTTTTTAGTTTTTCTTAGTTTTAGAGCCTTTTCGATAGTTTTTGAGGGAAGGATGTCTTCAATGTGAATATATTGTTCGGGAAGGGGAATATCCAATTTTTGACTTAACCTCTGAGCCATACGCTCTGAAGTGGCAATTAATAATATTTTGGCTGGTTTTAATTCTTTTAGTTTTTGTTGTATTTCTGTTACATGCTCCCGATTCGTCAAAAGAGCACACCGGGCGGCTCCAATACGAGTAGCTTCCCGTTTGGCTGACCACCCTGCCACGATCTGATTGTTTTGAATAAGAAGGCCATCGTCGAGAATAAGAGAAATTTCGTGTTCGTGAGCTAACCGGGAAGCATGATGGCTTTTCCCTGTTCCGCTTGCGCCTATCAAAGCATACACTTTCATATAAAAATTCCTTTCAATATATTATAAGATTAAGAAATTAAATCATAACAATTTTTTTAAGTTAGGCTTAATTATAGCATACCCTTAATCGGTTTTGAAAATTTAAAATAAAATTATGAGGTTTCTCTTTTGCAGGATTTTATCTCAATTTTTTAGAATAGGTTTAATTAGATACTTACATTTATTTATTTCGTTAATACTGGTGATGGGTTAAGTAAGTTGCTAATATGATAGGCAATATTAATTTAAGGAGGTTGTCATGAAGTTATATGAATATATGGGCAAAGATTTATTTGCTCAGTACGGCGTAAAGGTGGAAACATCACGGGTAGTAGATAATCCTTCTGATGCTCGCATTGCGGCGGAAGAACTTGGGGGAGCAGTAATAAAAGCTCAGGTTCTCTCCGGGAAAAGAGGTAAGGCGGGTGTTATTTCCATTGTAGATAGCCCGGATGAAGCTTATCAAGAAGCAGAACGTATTTTACAGCAGGAAGTAGACGGGGAACAGGTAATTCGTTTGTTAGTGTCGCAAAAAGTAAACATCGACCAGGAGCTATACCTGGCCATAACAGTGGATGGAAAAAGCCGCCGGCCAATTATCCTTGCTTCCTACCATGGAGGAATGGATGTAGAAGAAGTTCCCGAGGGTGGAATGATTAAATGGCCCATAGATATAAGTATGGGGTATCATCCTTTTATAGGTAGAGAAATCGGTTTTCGTATGGGGTTGCAGGGAACTCTAATACGTCGTTTTAGTGATCTTTTGGGAAAACTTTATCATATGTTTCGAGATGCTGATGCCGAGCTGGTAGAGATCAATCCCCTGGCAGCTTCCGGTGAAGAGTTGATTGCTATTGATTCCAAGGTGAATATAGACGACGATGCTTTGCAGAGGCAGCCCGAACTACCCCGTGTTCAAGAGAAAACCGCCTTGGAAAAAAAGGCTCAAGAGATGGACATAGCTTATGTGGATCTGGGTGGTGATATTGCTGTTATGGCCAATGGCGCCGGTATTACCATGGCTACTCTTGATCTGGTTCAGCATAACGGAGGGACTCCGGCTAACTTTCTTGACTTTGGTGGGGGCGCGGGAGTGGAAAAAACTTCTCAGGCAATGGAACTCATGCTGGGCACTAATCCTAAGGTAATTTTAGTTAATATTTTTGGGGGAATTACCCGTTGTGATGACGTGGCTCGTGCATTTGCCGCTGTTAAAGAAAAAAAGGGTATTGATTTGCCGGTGTATTTCCGGCTGGTGGGGACCAATGAGGAGGAAGGACGACAGGTGTTAAAAGAAATTGGCATTGAAGCATACAGTTCCATGGAGGAAGCGGTTCGTCGGGCTGTGGAAGCTTCTACGGGCAGGAAGGAGGTTAATTAATGTCTATTTATATAAATGAAAGTACGAGGGTTTTGGTTCAGGGAATAACCGGTAATCAGGGGTCTTTTCATACGCGGCAGATGCTTGCATACGGCACCAATATTGTAGCCGGAGTTTCCCCGGGAAAGGAAGGGCAGCAGGTCGAAGGAGTGCCGGTTTATAATTCAGTGTTTGCTGCCCTCCGGGAACATGAAGTTGGAGCTACCATTTTATTCACTCCGGCTCCTTATGCTCGTGATGCAGCCCTGGAGGCCATAGAAGCAGGAATAAAGGTAATTGTCATGATTCCTGAAAATATCCCTCTGCATGATGCCATGGAAATAATGCATTTTGCTCATTCTCGGGAGGCTGTGATTGTGGGGCCAAACACCTTTGGCCTGGTGTCTTCGGGCAAATGCAAGATAGGTATTATGCCTAACCGGATTTTTAATCCCGGGCAGGTAGGTGTAGTTTCCCGCAGCGGAACTCTTTGCTATGAAATAGTAGATCGGCTGGCAGAAAACGGGCTGGGAACTACCACCGTAGTAGGCTTGGGTGGAGATCGCATTGTAGGGCTTGATTTTATTGAAGTACTGAGTAAATTTTCGCAAGATCCGGAAACCAAAGCAGTAGTGTTGGTTGGAGAAATTGGGGGAAGTGCCGAAGAAGAAGCAGCTGCTTTTATTGAAAAAAATGTATCTCAGCCGGTTGTAGCATTTTTGGCAGGCAAATCGGCTCCTCCCGGAAAACGGATGGGACATGCCGGTGCTATAATTGAAGGGGGGCGCGGGACCTATGAAAGTAAAAAAGAAGCTCTTGTTTCAGCCGGAGCAAGGGTGGCCGAGCTTCCCTCTGAAATCCCCGAGTTAGTCAGACAGATATTTTGATATTGTAGTTGTAGGTGGTGTTGGAAAATCGGGTATATAAAGATAAAGGAGGTTTTCCATGTTTGATAAACGTAAACTGCAAGAAATTCAGGCGAAGAAAAAGGAAGTGGATGAAGAAGTAGAAAATAAATTACAGGAACGCCCTGAACGAAAGAAACAATTTAAATTGGATAGTGAGATCCCTGTGGAAAGGTATTATACTCCTTTAGAAATGGAAGAAACAGATTACCTGCGGGATCTTGGCTTTCCCGGAAAATATCCTTATACCCGGGGAGTCCAGCCTACCATGTACAGGGGAAAGTTATGGACAATGCGCCAGTACGCCGGGTTTGGTTCTGCCGAGGAAACCAACCGGCGTTTTCATTATTTACTTGAGCAGGGACAAACCGGTTTGAGTATAGCTTTTGATCTGCCTACTCAAATCGGCTATGATTCTGACCATCCCATGGCTAAAGGTGAAGTTGGTCGGGTGGGGGTAGCTATAGATTCTCTCAGAGATTTGGAAGTTCTCATGGAAGGGATCCCTCTTGATAAAGTTAGCACTTCTATGACAATTAACTCCCCTGCAGCTATACTTTTGGCTATGTATTTGGTTATTGCCGAAAAACAGGGAATACAGTGGGAAACACTTAATGGAACTATTCAGAATGATATACTTAAAGAATATGTGGCCCGTGGTACTTTTATTTTCCCCCCCCGGGAATCAATGCGCTTAATAGTGGATGTGTTTGCTTTTGCCCGGAAAAATTTACCTCGCTGGAATACTATTAGCATAAGCGGTTATCATATCCGTGAAGCCGGATCTACAGCTGTTCAGGAAATTGCTTTTACTCTTGCTAACGGCATAGCGTATGTGCAAGCGGCTTTGGAAGCAGGCCTTGATGTTGATGACTTTGCGCCGCGCCTGTCTTTTTTCTTTAATGCTCATGTTAATTTTCTGGAAGAGATAGCCAAGTTTAGGGCAGCCCGGCGTATTTGGGCTCGCATTATGAAAGAGCGTTTTGGAGCTAAAAATGAGCGCTCTATGATGCTCCGTTTTCATACTCAAACAGCCGGTTGCAGCCTCACCGCTCAACAGCCGGAAGTTAACGTGGTCAGGGTAGCGTTCCAGGCCCTAAGCGCGGTTTTAGGCGGAACTCAGTCTCTACATACCAATTCCCGTGACGAAGCCCTGGCTTTGCCCAGTGAGGAATCTGTCCGCATTGCATTGCGAACTCAGCAAGTTATAGCTCATGAAATTGGTGCTACTGATACGGTTGATCCTTTGGGTGGATCTTATTACATAGAAACACTTACCAATCAAATGGAAGAAAATATCCTGGATTATTTGGAGAAGATTGACAAGATGGGAGGAGCCATTGAAGCTGTGGAAAAAGGGTATATGCAAAAAGAGATTCAGCAAAGTGCTTACCGCTATCAAAAGGACATAGAAAATGAAGAAAAGGTCGTGGTAGGAGTTAATCGCTTTGTCACTGATGAAGATGTTGATATGGAATTGCTTCGCGTAACTCCGGCTGTGGCCGATCAGCAGAAAAAACGCCTTGCTGAAGTCCGTGAAAGCAGAGACGAGCAAAAAGTAAAAGAGACGCTTTCTCAATTGCGCAAAGTAGCTGCTACCCAGGATAACTTGCTGCCTCCTATCATTGAGGCGGTGAGGGCTTATGCTACATTAGGAGAGATATGCGGCGTTCTTAGGGAAGAATTGGGAGAATACCAGCAACAAGCATTAATCTAATGTATTTGTAATTTTTATATTATTGTCTAAAGGGGGAAAAATTCCATGGCCTCAGCGCCTATACGTGTTTTAGTGGGAAAAGTTGGACTTGACGGGCATGATCGGGGGGCAAAAGTAGTAGCCCAAGCTTTAAGAAATGCCGGGATGGAAGTAATATATACCGGTTTGCGCCAAACTCCCGAGACTATCGTGGAAACTGCTTTGCAGGAAGACGTCCATGTTATCGGTCTTAGCATGCTTTCCGGGGCTCATAATGAATTATTGCCGGAAATACCCAGGCTATTAAAGGAAAGAAATGCCGGAGATGTAGTTGTTATAGCAGGTGGAATTATTCCCAAAGAAGATATTTCGCATTTAAAAGAAGCCGGCATCGCAGAAATATTCACCCCCGGGGTTTCCACACAAGATATTGTTGAATTTATCAAAGAGCAAGTAAAATAAAACTTAAGGAAGGAGATAAATTGTCTATGGCGGAAAAAATTGATCATATCGGTATCGCTGTTAACAATATAGAAGAAGCGTTAAAGTTTTACAGAGATCAACTCGGCCTAAGTATGACCGGCATAGAAGAAGTACCCGAGCAGAAAGTAAAGGTTGCGTTCTTACCCGTAGGGGAAAGCAAAATTGAACTACTCCAGCCTACCGACCCTGAAAGTGCCGTTGCCAAATATATTGATTCACGGGGCGAAGGCATTCAACACGTAGCCCTGCGAGTGGATAATATCCGGGAGAAACTTGACGAACTAAAAGCTCAAGGGGTTAGGCTTATAGATGAAGAACCTCGGCATGGGGCAGGTGGGGCACAAATTGCTTTTGTTCACCCTAAATCCACCGGGGGGGTCTTATTGGAATTATGTGAACGTAACACTTAAAATATATTGAGGAAGAAATTGTTATCAGCCTTGTCTCCTTAGACAACAAAATTTTTGGGAGGTGTAATTTTAAAATATGGAAAATAAATTAACTCACCTGCAGGAAAGGCGCGAGGCTACCCTTGCAGGAGGAGGGGAAAAAAAACGACAGGCTCAACATGAAAAAGGCAAGAAAACTGCCAGGGAACGATTGGAATTTCTTTTGGACGAAGGTAGTTTTGTGGAGTTGGGAGTCTTTACACAAGGGGATTTGGAAGAAGCAAGCTCATTGGAAATTAAAAATCCCGGTGAAGGCGTAGTTACCGGTTATGGTACCATAGAAGGCCGGACCATATATGTATTTGCCCAAGATTTTACCGTGGCCGGTGGTTCCTTGGGAGAAGCCCATGCTTCCAAGATATGCCGGGTGCTTGATTTAGCATCACAAAACGGGGCTCCTGTTCTGGGTCTTAATGATTCCGGAGGAGCACGCATTCAGGAAGGTGTATATGCCCTTAACGGATACGGAGATATTTTTTATCGGAATACTATTTATTCAGGGGTAATTCCACAATTGTCGGTGATCATGGGACCATGCGCAGGAGGGGCAGTATATTCTCCGGCTCTTACCGATTTTGTTTTTATGGTACAGGAGAGCAGCTACATGTTTATCACCGGTCCCCAGGTGATAAAAGCCGTGACAGGGGAAGAAGTAACTCCTGGAGAGTTAGGAGGTCCGCAGGCTCACACCAGGGATAGTGGTGTAGCCCATTTTGAAGACGACTCGGAAGAAAAATGCTTGGAAAGGGTAAAAACCCTGCTGAGTTATATTCCCCCTAATAACTTGGAAGATCCGCCTCGTCAGGAGCCTAAGGAGCCGGAACTTGATACTGAAGAGCTTGTAAATTTGGTTCCTGAAGATACCAATAAAGGATATGATGTGAAAGAAATTATTCGACGGGTTACTGACGGCAGTGATTTTTTTGAAGTACACGAGGGGTATGCCCAAAATGCAGTAGTAGGTTTTGCCCGCCTTGATGGGCATACTGTGGGAGTTGTAGCTAATCAGCCGCAAATAATGGCCGGTTGTCTGGATATTAATTCGTCGGATAAAATATCCCGATTCGTGCGATTTTGTGATTGTTTCAACATCCCACTGGTAACCTTTGTAGACGTTCCCGGTTACTTGCCGGGAGTGCAGCAAGAATGGGGCGGTATTATAAGGCATGGCGCCAAGATACTTTATGCTTATGCAGAAGCTACCGTTCCACAGGTTACTGTTATCCTCCGTAAGGCTTATGGAGGTGCTTATCTGGCTATGAACTCCCAAGCTATGGGCGCAGATATTTCCCTGGCATGGCCTACTGCAGAAATTGCTGTTATGGGGCCGGAGGGAGCAGTAAACATAGTGAACCGCAAAGAAATTGAACAAGCGGAAAACCCCCAGGAAGAGCGAGAAAAACTGGTAAAGAATTATAAAGAAAAGTATGCCAATCCTTATATTGCCGCTGCCAGGGGATGGATTGATGATGTCATTGATCCCCGTCAAACAAGAGATAAATTAATTCGAAATTTAGAAATGCTCCGCTCAAAAAGGGTAAACCGTCCGCTGCGCAAACATGGGAATATGCCGCTTTAAGTAGTTATTATATTAGATTCAGGCATTTCTATGATTTATTATAAATAATGAGGTAATTCGATGGCATGAAAAAGTTTTTATTTGTCCAAACGTAAAATTATTGTAACTATTCAGAGGTGACAGGAGGGAGAAGCACCGCCCATGCGGGTGTGGCAGGTGAATTGTGTCTAAAAGCTGTGGGACTGCGGGGACTGGTCCCGTGTCACATCGCTTACCTTTATGAACGGTTACCTGCTAAAAAAACCTGGCGATGGGACAGGGGACCTGTCCCCCTGTCCCACACCTCTGAATAGTTACAAATTATTGTGGGCAAACTCCGATATATTCTCATTTCTTTGTGCTAATGTTATAATAAAAATAAGTAAAATTATGAAAGATTTCTCATCATTAAGGGGAGGAAGGTTATATTATGTCTGTAAAACTTTGGCATGCCAGCAATTTAAGCCCCCGGGTGCAAAGATTGCGTGATGAATACTGGTCATTTTATCAGCGGGATTATTGTCGTAATGAAGTAAATTCTTATACTACCGGGGAAGCAGGGGATGAAGTTTTTACTCCTTATAATTGGGGTGTTGTGCCGGAGATGTTTCCCATGATCCAGATATTTAGGGAAACACTTAAAGCAATGGGGGAAAAAGTAGAAATTCCGGAGAATTTTTATAACCTTTCCATTGCCGAACGCCGAGCTACTTTTTTCAATTTAGTTTTGGAAAAACATTTGCCGACTCTGCTTCTCGATGGTGAACTAATAGTTGGTTCTCATTTTAACACTGCTCTATCCAAAAATCTGGATAAGAAAGATATGGAAAACTGGAGGCGCGATACCTATGCTTTTATGGACAAGCTGCTTGCTATTCATGAATGGGGCATAGGGAATGCCGGCGCAGTGCCGGGGCACCTTATTCCTAATTATCGCAAGGTCCTTGAGAAAGGATTTAAAGGTATATTGGCGGATATAGATGAACGAATGGCTAACGAAAATGACCCGGAAAATTTAGCCTATCTTAATGCTTTGAAAATCTCTGTGGAAGCTCCCCGCAATATTTCTCGCCGTTATCAGCAAGTAATATCTGAAGCTCTTGCGGATAAAAGCTTGGAAGATGAATCTCGGCGACTTGAATTAGAGACTATGCTGGAAAATGTATCCCGTGTCCCATTTGAAAAACCCCGTAGTTTTTGGGAAGCCTTGCAGTCGCTTTGGTTTACTCATATGCTGGTTATGGCTGCTGAATCTTACCCGGGAGCGGGGCTTTCATATGGAAGGATAGACCAGTACCTCTATCCGTTTTACCGGCATGATATCGAAAAAGGATTGATTAATCGGGATTTTGCCAAAGAACTTCTTCAATGTTTTTGGATTAAGCATAATTATGCTTATGATTATCAAGGAAGGGTTTTGCGGAACCAGGGCATTAATTCCAGCTTTGGACAACTAATAACTTTAGGTGGCTGCGGGCCCAGAGGCGAAGACCTTACGAATGATTTAACCATGCTCATGCTTGAAGTAATCGAGGAGATGAATTTGCTTGAACCGAAACCCAACGTTCGCTTGCATGAAAATTCATCTTCGGAATTAATGCGCCGGGTATCCGAAATGATTAAAAAAAGCCAGGGTTCACCATTTTTATTAAATTTTGATCGTCTTTCCATGCAGGGGCTTGAATATGAAGGAATTCCTGCGGAAGAAGTTTGGGATTATGCTCCTGTGGGGTGCCTGGAAAATACTATGCAGGGCAATGATCGTTCCGGTACTGTTGATGTAAACCTTAACCTGGCCAAGGCCGTGGAACTGGCCTTGAATGATGGTAAAGATATGCAAACCGGCAAAAGGATTGGCCCTCGTACGGGAGATCCACTTTCTTTTAGTAGTGAAGATGATTTTCTGCGGGCTTTTTACCGCCAGCTTGACTTTATAGTAGAAAAAATAGTGGAGTTGGCCAGTGAAGCAGATCGGATCCGCAGCACTTATGATCCCACTCCTTATTTATCTCTACTGGTGGATGGATGTATTGATAAAGCCCGGGACGTTAATCAATGTGGTGCGGTGTATAATTTTATTACTGTGGAAGGTGTGGGACTTGCTACCGCTGCAGATTCGGTAACCGCAGTAAGATCTTTAGTATATGAAGAAAAGAGTGTTTCCATCTCTGAATTGTGTGAGGCTCTCCGCAATGATTTTAAAGGTAATGAAGTTTTACGTCAGACCATGATCAATCATGCGCCCAAGTATGGTAATAACCAAAGTTTCGCCGATGAAAATGCCCGTGAAATTTCCCGTTATTGGACGGATAAAGTTTTGCAGATGACTTCTCCGGCCACAGGCAGACGTTATCGTGGTGGCTATCTTTCCTGGAATTATTGGCTTTCCTATGCTCCCAAAACAGCATCGACCCCTGACGGACGAAAGCGGGGTAATGTTTTATCCAACGGGGTTTGTTGTGTTAATGGCATGGATAAGGAAGGGCCTACTGCTGCTGTTGCTTCTGTGGGAAATTTAGATTTATTCACAACTCCTAACGGTGCTTCACATACTATGAGTTTTAACCCTTCGTTATTAAGGGATGATGAACATACAGATAAGTTTATTTCTTTCCTGCGTACTTATAATGATATTGGAGGAACGGCACTACAGGTTAACATGGTTGATCCTGAAACCCTAATAGAGGCGCAGAAAAATCCGCAGGAGTACACCAATTTATTGGTGCGGGTAACCGGCTATAATGCTTATTTTGTTCATTTAGGCCCGGAAATCCAGGAAGAAATTATCCAGCGCGAAGCTCATGCCATGTAACCTGCCAGTTCTTTGATATTATCTTTATTAAGGAGTGGGCCTGAATTAACTCAAATAACTTGACAGCGCGTATTTTTAATATTCAAACCATGTCTACCGAAGATGGACCCGGCATTCGTACTTCTGTTTTTTTCAAAGGGTGCCCTCTGGCTTGCGAGTGGTGCCAAAATCCTGAAGGATTAACCCGGGAAATTCATCTGGTGCATGACTCCATTAGGTGTATTGGCTGTGGTAATTGTGTAGACAACTGTCCGCAGCAAGCTATTGAAATTTCACCGCAAGGATTTACTTTTACTTCTGCTTGCCAAAAGTGTCTTACGTGTGTAAATAACTGTCCTTCTACGGCAATCAGGGCTATCGGTGAAGATATTACTTTGGAAGATCTTAAGGCAAAGCTGTTGCGGGATCGCCCCTTCTATGAAAACTCCGGAGGCGGAGTTACTTTTACCGGCGGAGAAAGCCTGCTGCAGCCCGAATTTGTGTCAGCTATCTCTGATGAAATGAACAAAGAAGGCATTCACGTCTGTATAGATACCAGTGGTTATGTTAAAGAAGAAATTTTTCAGAGAGTAGTTAAAAAAGCTTCCTTAGTGCTTTATGACTTGAAAATTATTGATGAAGAAAGGCATAGCTTTTATACAGGGGTTTCTAATGCTCCCATTTTAGAAAATGCCAGATGGCTGGGAACTTCAGAATTACCGGTATGGGTGAGAGTAGCTATTATACCCGGATACACTGATGACTATGCTAATATTGAAAGTATTGCTGAATTTATACGGAAGAATATGCTACCGGTAGTGGAACGGATCGACTTATTGGGATATAATGACCTTTGTCTTAATGATTATCGGAGAATACGTATGGAATATAAATTGGAAGGGACTCCGAGAGTTAAAGAATCCGAAATGATGAAACTTGTTGAATTAATGAAATCTGCGGGAGTGGATCATGTAACTGCTTCCAACTACCGGGAAGGAGAGTAGGAGATGCTTAACAAAAAACAATTTGAAATGTTGCAGTACAGTCTCACACCAAAATTTATGGCTACCCGTGACCGGGAGCAAAATGTGAATGTGGTTATGATTAGCAGTATTGATTATTATCAAGAAATGATTGTTTTTAGCAACTTATTTATGTGGAAGACATTTTATAATTTACAGGCAGATCCTTACGTGAGTATCCTTGTTATTGATGCCAATTTGAATTACTTTAATATAGAAGGGATATTTAGAGGTTTTGAAGAGACCGGAGAGTTGGTTGATTATCTTAATAGAAGCGAATTTACCAGATATAATGCCTATACCGGCATTAGAAGTGCCGGTAAGATAGAAATAATTAATATCAGCCCGGTTAAAAAGATGTCTTTTGCCTGGTTGCTCTCAAAACACTTGTCCAGTCGGGTTTTATTTCGCAGCAGCGAACCTCATTTTCCTCGGAGTGTGGCTGAAAAATTTTCCAGGCTTAAAAGTATTAAAGTTGTTTCCTTTCAAGACAATGAAGGAAATTTGATGATTCTTCCTTTGCCTGCATTTAATGTCAGCGGAGATTATTTGCTTTCACCGGTGAGGCTTCCTGCAGGTAAGAAATATGCCGCCAGTGTGATTACCCCGGAAATTGTGTCCTTTCAAATTAAAGGTACTATGGCTCCACAGGGATTGATAGTAGAAGAAGTATATGCTGCAGGTCCTCCGGTTGCAGGTAAGCTTATCTATTCCCTTACATGATTTTTTTATAGCTATTAAACTTAATTTTCTTTTTTTAAAAGTAATAAGTTATTAAGGGCTTATCATTATCAAGATTGGCACTGGAGAGATCGGCCAGTTCAAAAAAGTTTAACATTAAAGTTTCACCTTCCGGCTTTCTTCCCCTTAATTCGGGATGAAACTGAACTCCATATATCTTTTTTTCTTCGTGACGAATTATCTGGATTTCGCATAAATCTGTAGACCCAAGATTAATAAATTCTTCCGGAACTTCTTTAATTTCTTCGCTATGCCAGCTAAAAACTGAAATAGGACTTTCCAATCCATCAAAAAGCGGATCATCCTGTAATAATTCTACCTGTATATAACCTAATTCCTGGTAGCCCATGGGCGCTACAGGAGCATTGTATGCCTGGGCAATCAACTGGTGTCCGCCGCAGATGCCCAGTACAGGTAGTGTAGTTTCTCTTAAAAAATCGAACACCGGTTCCAATACATCTTTACTGTAATCTGTCCAGGGTGCGGTTTGGCCGGAAATGAGCACACATACCGGATCATGCTTTTTCACTCTCTCTTTATTTGCTTCAGGGTAGTGTATGATATCTATATTAACATCTGCCAGTTGTTGGACGTAATCAGCCAGGCAGTAGGCTGGGTTCATGATCAGGTTTTCTTCGGGCGGGGTATGCATAGGGTCAATGATTACTACGGTATCTTTTTCCTCTTCTATAAGGGTAGGTTGCCAAAAGATTCCTCTTACCATTTGCCACCTTAAGAAGTCAGTGATTAACAGCGTGGCCGTTATCATTATTATTACCAGTAAAATCCATATGTAAGGTTTTTGCCACCATTCTTTCCTGTTCATCTTGTTTTAGGCGAGGATGCTCCCATTTTTTAGTGATAGCATAAATGGAAGAGGATCCGCCAGTCCTCCTCTCTATAAGAAAGGTAATGTAGCCAGTTAAGGCTTATGCTGGTCAACTAAAGCTTCGAAATTATTAAAAGTTAACAAGTTAACACACAGTGTTCTATAATTTATTTTCTATAATTATTCCATCTTCAGCGATTGGTAGAAGAGAGGGGTTGCCGGGCTGGTGGCTGTTGGATCTGTAATTACGTTGATGCAGGCCGGCTTTCCGGAATCAAAAGCTCTTTGCAGAGCCGGAATAATGTTTTCGTCTCGGGTGACAAACTCACCATACCCGCCCAACCCTTCAACCATCTTTTCGTAATGACGTGTGCCCAACTCTGCGCATTGAATACGATCTGCGCCGAGAGAAAGTTCTTGGCTGTGTTTGATCATTCCCCAAGCGCAGTCGTTATTGATTACGCAAATAACAGGAAGGTTATGACGTATCATGGTATCAAACTCCATCCCGTTAAAGCCGAAAGAACCGTCGCCATTCAATAGAATTACTTTTTTGTGGGGATGGGCCAGTTTCGCAGCCATAGCAAATGGAATGCCGGTTCCCAGGCAGCCAAAAAGGCCCGAAGAGGTTCCAATAACTCCGGCTTTGTGGTGCGATTTGAATCCGGTAAGTCCAAAATAAACAGTATCTCCGCCTTCAGCTATATAAAAAGCGTCTTCCCCTCCAAATTCCTGGATGCGGGCTGCCAGACGGATAGGATGTATTGGCTCTTCCGCGTTTTCTTTCATTCGTAATTCAAAGTCCAGCATAGAGCGGCTTGCCGCCTTTAGTGTTTGTAACCAATTCTGGTGATTATTTTCCTTCACCAAAGGAGTAAGTTTCTTAAATACTGCTCCCGCATCACCTACTAACCCTACATCAGCCCGGCGGTTTCGATCTATTTCGTGGGGGTCTATATCAATGCGAATTACTTTTGCGGTGGAAGGAATAATTTCACCTGATTGCATAAGCCAATTGAAGCGCAGTCCGGCTGCTATAATTACATCGGCTTGCTGGAGAGTGGCATTCATACCGATATTACCGCAATCCCAGATAGAAAGAGGGTGGTTATCGGGTAATGCTCCTCTTCCATAGTTCATCAACATGAAAGGAAGCCCTGTTTTTTCAATAAATTCCTGCAGAGGAGCGGAACAGTTGCTTAAACCAAGGCCGGTGCCCCCCAGGAAGAGAGGCTGTTTTGCATTGTCGATTATTTCTGCTGCTTTTTTAAGCTTTTCTTCTGCAGAACAGATGGCATGGCTATGACCTAGGTTAATCGGCATAGGTACCTGAGTTGTATCAACAGAGACATTTAAGATATCCGGAGGCAGTTCTAAAAAAACAGGTCCAGGACGCCCTTCCCGGGCGTGCCGGAAGGCTATGGATAAATATTCAGGAATACGTTTAGCATCGTAACAGGTGGCAGCCCATTTGGTTATGGGCTTAACCATATCCATTTGATTCATCTCCTGTAGCGCCCCTTTAAGATCATCCCGCAGGGGGGTCCGCCCACAGAGCACTACCAGCGGGGCGTTTTCCAAATGAGCATTCACAATGCCCGTTAGTCCATTGGTGAATCCCGGTCCTGCGGTTAAAAAGCAGACTCCCGGTTGGCCGGTATATACGGTCCAGGCATGAGCCGCCATCACTGCCGCCTGTTCATGACGTACATCTATAGTGCGAACTTTGTATTCCGTAAAACCATCCAAAAGAGACTCGATGTGTCCGCCGGATATGCCAAATACAGTATCAACTGTTTCTATTTCTTTTAAGTACTTTACGGCTAAGTGGCCTCCGTTTATAGTCTTCATAATATTCCTCCCCGTGCTTTTATATCAGGAAAATTGCCATATATTTTATTAAACAACTGCTTTGCCTTAAAAAACCAGTTTTACAGCTTCGTTGAACCATTGAGCAAAGTAAGCCATCCCATCGATTTTCATCTTTCCGGCTGCTGCTGCTTTAAATTGCTCCTCGTCGCTTTGAGAAATCATTACTTTGTAACCTGTAGTTGCATCTGACCATATGATAGCAGCATCGTAAGCATGATCCGTTCCCCGGCGCGAGAAAACTGTGCCGGCATCAAAAATGTATAGTCTGCCCCGCTTCCTGTCTTCTGTTTTAATCATAATACGAAGATTGTGGATGTTGCCGATATAGCGCTGAAAAGCTTTATTTTTCTTGGCAGCTCTTCGCAATAGAAAGTAGAGTATAAAAAGTAAAAGTGAAAACCGCATTGTTTTCTCCTTAGTTTTAGGTTTTCCAAATTAATGTTATATACATTTTTAAGCTATCATTAAGTTAGAAATCACCAGAAAATTGTATTTTCAAAAAACTTGGTTCAAAACAACGGTTAAGCGGCTTCAAATTACTAAAAGCAGATACCATCCCCGGACTTTACTCTGGTAAAAAAGACATTCTCCAGCAAAACATTATTTCCTTCTAAAAATAACTAAAATATTTATGTATTACAGCCGGGCGTAGAAAGCCCGTTAAGTTTTAGCTTTAGATAGGAAAAATTACGGGTAACTATTCAGAGGTGGGACAGGGGGACAGGTCCCCTGTCCCATCGCCAGGTTTTTTAGCAGGTAACCGTTTATAAAGGTAAACGATGTGACAGGGGACCAGTCCCCCCTGTCCCTCAGCTTTTAGAGATAATTCACCTGCCACACCCGCATCAGCGGCGTTTTTCCCGCCTGTCACCTCTGAATAGTTACAATTACGGCATATTTTAGGGCGCAGAAGTTTTTCTTGACATTAATTGATAGGAAATGATACACTAAAATCTCTAAACAAGAATAATACGCACATCAGATGAAGGGGAGAGTAGCTGCCGGATCATGTTTAAGCGAGCCGGAGATGGTGAAAGCCCGGTACATACCGGATAGTGAAGCGCACCCCGGAGGAGTACTACTGAAGCTCACCTTGATGGGTGGTAGGTAGTTACCGGTTCCTACCGTTAACAGGTTTTATCCGAGCGCCTTGCCGGGTAAAAATAAGTGGGCCTGATATCTTCTTTTGTTTATTATTAATCAGGGGCCAATAAAGGTGGTACCGCGAGTAAGCCTCTCGTCCTTTAAGGGAAGAGAGGCTTTTTAAATATTTAGGTAGTATTCATAAAAAAATTATTAATTTATAATTATTTGCATTGATGCTTTAAATGATTATATATAATATGTTGACGGGGTAAGGAGGGCAGAACATGGGTGTAAAAACTGAAAATGAAAGTAAAAAGAAAAAGATTGCTGTATTAGGTGCTACCGGCTACACGGGCATGGAGTTGATACGCTTGCTGACAAATCATCCGGGGGTAGAAATATCATTTGTAAGTTCAGAAAGCTATGCAGGGGCGGAATTGTCTGAAGTGCTTCCGCAATTTTATGGATTGAATAATATACGTTGTTCTTCCTTGGAAACTGAAACAGTACCTTCAGAAGTGGAATTTGTATTTTGTGCCTTGCCCCACGGGCGATCTATGGAAGTGGTTCCTGCATTGTTAAATCAGAAAAAGCGGGTCATTGATCTTAGCGCGGATTTTAGATTAAAAGACAGTTCTCTCTACCCACAGTGGTATGAGCGTGATCATTTGCACCCTGAACTTCTTTTGCAAGCAGTTTATGGGTTATCTGAAATATATCGGCAGGAAGTGCGAGAAACTGATCTTTTGGCTAACCCGGGATGTTTTCCTACCGGTATAATATTGGCGTTGGCACCTTTGCTAACGGAAGATTGGGTAGACATGGAAAGTATTATTGTGGATGCCAAAACCGGGGTTTCCGGAGGTGGACGTTCTCCCAAACAGCCATTTCATTTTTCTGAATGCAGTGATAGTTTTAAAGCATACCGGGTGGCCAATCATCAGCACACCCCGGAAATTGAACAGGAGCTAAACTTTTTGCAAGCCGGAAAGCTGCTATCTAATCAAGAATCTAAGTCAGATTCGGGGAATGCTACTATTACCTTTGCTCCTCACCTGGTTCCTATGAACAGGGGAATATTGACAACTATATATTTTTCCCTGCGACAGAAACTTTCGGCGCATGATATTATAAGTTGCTATCAATCTTTTTATCGGGAAGAATTTTTTGTAAAGGTATTTGAACATCCAATCTTACCGGAAACACGTTGGGTTAGGGGAACTAATTTTTGTCACCTGGGGATCCGACTTGATGAACGTAACGGGAGAGTAATTGTGATTTCGGCTATTGATAATCTGGTGAAAGGCGCTGCAGGCCAAGCAGTTCAGAATATGAATATTATGAGTGGTTGGGCGGAAGAAACAGGGCTGAACTATCCCGCTATGGTCCCTTAAAATCTTTAAACAATCAAATTTTCAAACATGGTCACTTAAAGGAGGTTACTCAAGGATATGGAACAAAAGCCAGTTGTGGAAAAAATACCTGAGGGAGGCATCACTTCTCCTCAGGGATTTCAGTCAGCAGGAGTTTATTGCGGGATTAAAAAAGAAAACAGTAGCAAAAAAGATTTAGCCATGATCTTTTCAGAAGAACCGGCAGCGGCGGCGGGTGTGTTTACCCGGAATCTTTTTCAAGCTGCGCCGGTGATTCTCAGTCGCAAGCGCATTAATAATGCTATCCAGGCTATTATTATAAATAGTGGTAATGCCAATGCCTGTGTTGGCGAGGCTGGTTATAGAGATGCTTTGGAAATGGGAACTATAACTTCCCAAAAGATGAATATACCAGAAGAATCAATTTTGGTAGCTTCTACCGGGCCTATTGGTCATAAACTTCCTTTGGAAAAAATTCGTGAAGGAATTGCTACAGCATCGTCCGAGTTAACCTCTTCCCAGGAGGGAGGAAACAAGGCCGCTCAGGCTATTCTTACCACAGATACTACTATAAAAAAATCGGCGTATCGTTCCTGGATAGGGGGAAGGCCTTTTGTAGTGGGAGGTATAGCAAAGGGCTCGGGAATGATATGTCCGGATATGGCAACTATGCTGGCTTATATAACTACCGACCTAGGTGTGGATAAATTGATTTTACAGGAAGCTTTTTGGGAAGCTGTTTCACGGTCTTTCAACCTTATATCCGTAGATGGGGACACTTCTACCAACGATATGGCAGTAGTTTTGGCGAATGGCTCTTCAGGGCTGGTAATTGAAAGGGAAAATTCGGGTTATGAACTTTTTTGTCATCTGCTGCAGGAAGTTTGTCGGGATTTAGCGTATCAAATAGTCCACGATGGTGAAGGGGTGACTAAAGTAATTTCGTTGACTGTGAAAGGTGCTCCCGGATATGCGGAAGCTCAACAATTGGCTCGGACAGTGCTTAATTCCTTGCTGGTCAAAACAGCTTTTTTTGGAGAAGATGCAAATTGGGGGCGCATATTAGCGGCTATGGGTTATGCAGGTGTGCCTTTTGATCCTCATAAAGTAGATCTTTATATCGGACCGTTTAAAGTTGCTTCCCAGGGACATAATATAGAGTTTAATGAAAAAGAGGTTTTGTCGATTTTGCAAAATAAAGAAGTTTTTATCACCATAGATTTAGGCATTGGTACAGAAGAAATTGTGGCCTGGGGCAATGATTTGAGTTATGAATATGTTACCATAAATAGCGAATACTTGACTTAATATTATTGAAGTGAGAAATAATAAAAGAGGAAGGGAGAGTAAATAAAAAAGATGGTAGCCATGGAAAATCTAATTGCCAAAGCTGAAATATTGGTTGAATCGCTTCCATACATCCGCAAATTTGCCGGTAAGACTTTTGTTGTCAAGTATGGCGGGCAAGCTATGGTAGATGAAGAATTAAAGAAAAAAGTTATTGTGGATATAGTTTTGCTTAAATATATTGGCATAAATCCCGTGCTCGTTCATGGAGGCGGAAAGGAAATAACTGTATGGAGCGAAAAATTGGGATTAGAACCTTCTTTTTCGCAGGGGTTACGCGTTACTGATGCTGAGACCATGGAATTAGCGGAAATGGTGTTAAGCGGAAAAGTAAACCGCCAAATTGTTAGCTTGATCAACCATGAAGGCGGAAAAGCTATCGGAATTAATGGAAGGGATGCAAATCTCCTTTTGGGGCGTCGCTTTCCGCCTCGCAAAGTGAGCTTTGAAGGAAAGAAAGAAACTGTTGATTTAGGATTTGTCGGTGAAATTACAGCAGTTAACCCGGAAATTATATATTCCCTAATAAATCAAGATTATATTCCCATTGTTTCTTCTATTGGCATTGATACCGATACGGGAGAAGGGTTGAATATTAACGCAGATGCTGTAGCCGGAGAATTGGCTGCATCACTGGCAGCGGAAAAATTAATTTTTTTAACGGATGTAGAAGGAATTATGGCTGATCCTAACGGGGACAGGGGTAAATTAATTTCTACCCTAAACCGGAAAACAGCGGCAGAAATGAAGGAAGATGGCAAAATCAGCGCAGGAATGATTCCTAAAGTAGATTCGTGCTTGAAGGCCCTGGATAATGGAGTTTCGCGCACTCATATAATTGATGGACGGGTGACTCATTCGCTTCTGTTAGAGATCTTTACTAATAAAGGTATTGGTAGCATGGTAGTCAATTAAGGCTTCCTACAAATAATTATAGTAAGTATAATTGAAATGTATGGGAAGGAGGATGGTCAAGTTCAATGGATTTAAAAAAAAATACCGTGAAATCTTTGGAAGGGGAATATTTTTTCAACACCTACGGTCGAAGTCCGGAGGTTAATATTCTTATTGAAAAAGGCGAAGGCTGCTGGGTATGGGATGATGCCGGAAATAAGTACCTGGACTTTGTAAGCGGCCTGGGAGTTAACTCTTTGGGGCACTGCCACCCAGCCGTGGTGGAGGCTGTAAAAGATCAAGCAGGAAAGCTCTTACATACCTCTAACCTCTACTATACGGAACAGCAGGTGAATTTGGCTGCTTATTTGGTAGATAACTCCTTCGGACAAAGGGTGTTTTTGGGAAACAGCGGCGCGGAAGCCAACGAAGCAGCTCTGAAATTAGCCCGGAAATATAACCAACAAGAATATGGTTACCATAAATACAAAGTAATTACTGCCGGACGGTCTTTTCATGGACGAACCCTGGCAACCATGGCTGCGACAGCTCAAAATCGCTATCATAAGGGATTTCACCCTTTGCTTAGTGGCTTTAATTATGCTTCTTTTAATAGCATTGGTTCTTTTGAGCAGCTGGTGGATGAGGAAACCTGTGCCATAATGATTGAACCTGTTCAAGGGGAAGCAGGAGTTTATCCGGCTGCCCCTGATTTTCTGCGACAGCTGCGGGATTTGTGTAACCGTAAGAACCTTCTCTTGATATTTGACGAGGTACAATGTGGTATGGGACGTACCGGGCATCTATGGGCTTATGAAGATTACGGTGTTGAGCCTGATATAATGACAGCGGCCAAAGCTTTGGGAGGAGGACTTCCTATAGGGGCTATGATTGCCGGGGAAGATTTGGCCTCTGGCTTGGGCCCGGGAGATCATGCGTCTACTTTTGGTGGTAATCCTCTGGTTTGCAGGGGGGCTATTGCCGTCATGCAAACTATGCTGCAAGAGGGTTTTCTGGAAGAAGTAATCCGCAAAGGTGAGATTTTACGTGGTTATTTGGAGGAACTCCAGAGAGAATATAATTCTAGTATAAAAGAAGTAAGGGGAAAAGGGCTGATACAGGCTTTGGAGTTTAACGAACCCTGTGTTTCTCAGATAAAGAATAATTGTCAAGAGAAGGGGTTGTTGATCAACACAATTGGAGAAAATATCATTCGTTTCTTGCCTCCGTTGATAGTAGAGGAACAAGAGATCGAATATTTCTGTTCTGTTTTTCGAAATTCCCTGGAAAATTTATAAGGAGTTGATCTAGTGGCAGGAAAAAACAAAAAAGATCTTTTACGGGGAAAACATATGATTTGCCTGCAGGATTATTCTCCGGAAGAAATTAATCTTATCATTGATCAGGCAACTGAATTAAAGTCAGAACAGCAAAATGGTATTCCCCATTCCTATTTGGAAGGGAAAACTTTAGCTATGATTTTTCAGAAAGCTTCTACACGTACGCGGGTGTCTTTTGAGGTAGGTGTCTTTCAACTGGGAGGAAGAGCTCTTTATTTAAGCGCACAGGAACTGCAAGTGGGCAGAGGAGAACCCATTAAAGACACAGCCCGGACTCTTTCCCGATATGTTGACGGGATTATGATTCGCACCTTTGATCAGAAGGAAGTAGAAGAACTGGTAAAATATGCTGCAGTTCCGGTGATAAATGGTTTAACTGATCGTTTTCATCCTTGTCAGGCTTTATCTGATCTTCTTACCATCCAAGAAAAAAAAGGTTTTCTGAAAGGAATTAAATTGGCTTATTTTGGCGATGGTAATAATGTGACACATTCTTTGCTGATGGCCTGTAGCAAAATGGGAATGCACATAACTGTATGCACTCCCCCGGAGTATCAACCTGATGAGGAAATATTGGGTTGGGCTCATGATAATGCTCATGCTACCGGCGGAAAGGTTGAACTAACTGCAGATCCCACAGAAGCAGCTCAGGATGCGGACATCTTGTACACCGATGTTTGGACCAGTATGGGCCAGGAGGCGGAAGAGGAACAACGCAAGCAAAAACTAAAAAAATACCAGGTTAATCGGAGGTTGCTGAAAGAAACAAGCTCCGATGTTTTGGTTATGCACTGCCTTCCTGCTCATCGGGAAGAGGAGATCAGCGAGGAAATAATGGAATTATATGCACCCGTGATATTTGAACAGGCTGAAAACCGGTTACATGCCCAAAAAGCCTTGATGATGCTGATAATGTAAGGCAATAAAATTGCATTATGTAGGGATAGAAGAAATTTTTTCTAAAGACGGAAAACATTGGAGGGTGGTATTTTGAAAATCCTGGTAACAGATCCCCTTTCGGCAGAGGGTATGGAAATTCTGAAGCAAGAAACGGAAGTCACGGCAAATTTTTGTGAGAGCCCGGAGGAGCTTTTGGAAATAATCGGAGAATATGATGCTTTGATTGTTCGCAGTGGCACACAGGTTCCTGCAGAAGTGATTGATGCAGGGGGAAACCTTAAAGTTATCGGTCGTGCCGGCGTCGGAGTAGATAATATTGATGTGCGCCGGGCAACGGAAAAAGGAATCATGGTGATAAATACCCCGGAAAGCAACACCATTTCCGCCGCAGAGCATACCATTGCTTTATTAACTTCACTTTCCCGCAATGTAGCCAGAGCCAGTGCTTCTGTTAAAAAGGGGGAATGGAAGCGCGGACACTTTCTAGGGGTAGAGTTATACGAGAAAACCCTGGGAATAATCGGGTTGGGGAAAATTGGCACAGAAGTTGCCCGGCGCTGCCGTGCTATGGGCATGCATTTATTGGGTTATGATCCCTATGTGCCTCCGGAGCAGGTCGAAAAAATTGGAGTTAAAATGGTTTCTTTGGAAGATTTGCTTCAACAGTCCGATTTTATCACTTTGCACCTACCCCTGGTTAATTCTACCCATCATATTATCGGGGAAAAAGAATTGGCTCAAATGAAAGAAGGGGTAAGGATCATTAATTGTGCCCGTGGAGGCTTAATTGATGAACAGGCTCTTTGTAATGCCATGGACGAGGGGAAAGTTGCCGGTGCTGCTCTTGATGTAGTAGAAACCGAGCCTCCTCATGAGTGCCCCCTTATAGAACAGGAAAATGTTGTCCTAACACCTCACCTGGGAGCCTCTACCCGCGAAGCTCAAGTTAACGTCGCTGTTCAGGTAGCTACTCAGGTTTTGCGGGCGCTCCGTGGAGAACCTGTAGATTATGCGGTTAATGTCCCGGTTTTAATGCCAGAAGTTTTGGAAGAAGTAAAGCCATTTCTATCTCTCATGCGTTTGTTAGGCAGTTTATATATGCAGTTCTTCGGTGGTTCTGTGGAAGAGTTGGAAATACACTATAGCGGGGAAATAGCTTCCAGGCCGCTAAAACCACTTACTACTTCTTGTCTGATTGGTTTTTTGCAAGTTATGGTGGGTGATCAGGTTAACTATGTTAATGCTCCTTACCTGGCTAAAAAGCGAGGGCTTCGGGTAAAGGAAATGTCCACGGCTACCAGTGAAAATTTTTCCAGCCTCATTACTCTTTATGTAAAAACTGCCGGCAAAACTAATATTATTGCGGGAACGCTTTTTCATGACAATGATGTGCGTATTGTCCAGATAGGTGATTACCGCATTGAAGTAGTACCATCTCGTTTTATGTTAGTTTGTAAATATGAAGATAAGCCCGGGGTTATTGGCCAGGTTGCTTCCATATTGGGTACCAAAAATATTAACATTGCCAGTATGCAAGTAGGAAGACAGTCTATCGGGGGAGAAGCTCTTATGGTATTGCAGGTGGATGACCCCGTGCCGGCAACCATAATGGAGAAATTAAAAGAAATAGACTCTATTAACGAAGTAAAATTTGTGGAGTTAGTCGAGCGTGACTAGGGTATAAGGAGGGGTAAAGATGCCTTTATATGAATTTAATTGCACTGCATGTAACAGACGTTTTGAAAAACTCTGTCGTCAAAATATGGTTAGTGATATGGAATGCCCGCAATGTGGGAAATCTGCCCGGCGAGTTTTTTCTACTTTTCAAACCGCCAAAGCTGCTGCTGATGAAAGAGGAAGTGGTAGCAGTTGTGGCTCATGCAGTTCCTCCCGGTGCAGTACCTGTTAAAAAAAGGCAAATTATTTATTAGTCGGTTTAAGGTCAGAATCCGGTGGTATTATTTAAAGGGGGAAGTAATTTACAATGCAGTGGTTAAAAAAAATTCCAACTCCGGAAAAAACCCTGTCTTTAGATAAAAGTTTTCGCCCTCCGGTTTTGGAAAATAGAGCTTTCCGGGAAGCCGTAAATAATTCCGGCCAAGGAGTGCCTTTAAAAATTGCTTTAGAACGTAATGACGGAAAAATCTCCACATATGAAACCGTTGTTTTTGATGAAAAAGCAGATATGGCGGCAGCGAATTATTTTTACGTGGAACGCCTGGTGAAAACTTTGTTATGGTCACGCGGGGCATGGAAAATTATTTTAGGCGGCGCGGAAAGTGTCGGTAACTATATTAAAGCAGCATATTCTGCTGATGGATTAAGAGCTTTTGACGCTGATTTTATGAGCAAAATATATGAAAAAACTTTCACGGTGGAAGTGACCTCAGAGGATAATGTTCCTGCTTCAAGAGAAGAATCTACTCCCATGGGAGGTCACCTGGCAGGTTGTCGTATCGGATTTGATGCCGGGGGAAGCGATATGAAAGTTTCTGCAGTAATTGACGGTGAAGCTGTGTTCAGTGAGGAAAAAGAATGGAATCCCAAGGAAAGCGATAATCCGGATTATCATTATCTCAAAATAAGGGAATCACTTCAAATGGCCGCAGATCAACTTCCTCGGGTAGATGCGATCGGGGTTAGCTCTGCTGGTATTTACATTAAAAACCGGGTGATGGCTGCTTCATTATTTATTAAAGTTCCGGCAGACTTGTTTGCCAAAAGGGTTAAAGATATTTACCTCAAGATTCAGGAAGAATTTGGCGGTGTACCTTTGGTGGTAGCCAATGATGGAGACGTAACCGCCCTGGCCGGTTCCATGGAACTAAATGACACAAATGTGCTGGGTATTGCCATGGGAACCAGCGAAGCAGGTGGCTATGTGGATGATAACGGATATATTACCGGATGGCTTAATGAACTGGCTTTTATACCGGTGGATTATAATCCCACAGCCATGATTGATGAATGGTCCGGAGATTTTGGGTGTGGGGTAAAATATTTTTCCCAGGATGCAGTTATAAAACTTGCTCCGGCAGCGGGAATAAACTTTAAAGAAGAGTACACTCCTGCTCAAAAACTTCAACAAGTACAGGAATTGCTTATTCGGGGAGATGAAAGGGCCGAGCAAATTTTCGAAACCATCGGTTGCTATCTGGGGTATACTCTGGCCTTATATGCAGATATTTATGAAATAAAGCATGTCCTTTTACTGGGTCGGGTAACCTCCGGAAATGGAGGAAATATTATTTACCGGGTGGCAAAAGATGTTTTAAAGCGGGAATTTCCTGAATTGGAATTTCAAATAAAACTCCATCTTCCTGATGAATCCACTCGTAGAGTGGGTCAATCTATAGCCGCAGCCAGTCTACCGGAAATTGAAAATACCTAATTTCCACTGCTAGCGCTAATAATTGTTTTAAGTATTAAATTGACGGAGATGTTTGGATATGGAATTTTATAATAATGAAGCGGAAATATTTGTTCCTGATAATGCGCCGGTGAAAGGTGCCTTATCCAGGACTACGCATATGGGTATTGGTGCTCACCAGGATGATCTGGAGCTGATGGCTACCCATGGTATTTTGCAGTGTTATGAAAGTGAACGGGAATGGTTTTTTGGGGTGGTAATAACTGATGGCAGGGGAAGCCCCCGAACAGGACCTTATGCTGCTTATAGTGATGAAGAAATAAGGCAAATCCGGCGGCAAGAGCAGAAAAAAGCGGCCAAACTCGGGAAGTATGGAGGGGTGGCTTTGTTAGACTATGCCAGTTTTGATGTTAAGAATTCACAGAAACTCGTTTTGACAGATGAACTTCAAAACCTTATTTCTGCGGCCAGACCGGATGTAATTTATACTCATAACCTTGCAGACAAGCACGATACGCATGTAGCTGTTTCCTTAATGGTAATAGAAGCGCTTCGAAAAATGCCGAAGTATTTACATCCTATTCATGTCTATGGAGTAGAAGTATGGCGAGGTCTGGATTGGCTGCCCGATGAAAGTAAAGTGGTCCTTGATGTATCTGCAAATCCTGATTTGGCTGCTTCATTAATTAAAGTCCATGATTCCCAGGTAGCCGGGGGCAAAAGATATGATCTGGCAGTTGAGGGAAGAAAAATAGCAAATGCTACATTTGCGGAAACGCATGCAGCGGATAAGTTAAAACATGCACTTTATGCTCTTGATTTGACCTCTCTCATACATAACCCCCATACTGATATTGATGAATTTATCCAGCACTTTATCCATGATTTTAGCCGTGATGTTACCGCCAGGATCAAAAATCTGCTTTGACGAATGATTTTAAATTAATTTAAATTGAAGGAGTGCCGGCGAAAAAGGGAGAATTATAAGCGGTGTATAAAATTAATGCTTAATAATTGCAGCTGAAAGGAGAGGGTGAACTTGACTTTACCGAAAAAAAGGTCTTGCCTGGAAGAAATAAAACCTTATGTTCCCGGAAAGCCAATTGGAGAAGTAAAGAGGGAATTAGGCCTGCAAGATGTTGTCAAATTAGCTTCCAACGAGAATCCACTGGGGCCTTCGCCACGGGCGCAGGAGGCCATGCGTGAAGCAATTCCGGAGGTTAATTATTATCCCGATGGAAGTTGTTTCGAACTGAAAAAAAGCCTGGCTGGTCAACTGGGAGTCGAAGAAGAACAGTTGATTATTGGTAACGGCTCTGATGAAATCCTCAAGCTTCTGGCAGAAACGTACCTGGAGCCCGGGGATGAAGTAATTATGCCTCAGCCCTCGTTTTCGGAATATGAATTTGTTACCCGCATTATGGGGGGTCGGATTAAGTATGCGCCTTTAAAATCAGATTTTAATTATGATCTGGAAACAATGTTGGGGATGGTTTCGGAAAGAACCCGTTTTGTCTTTATTTGTAGTCCCAATAATCCTACCGGTACTATTGTTAATCAACAAAGTTTGGATGAATTTTTGCAGGCACTGCTACCGGGGATAATAACGGTTTTAGACGAGGCTTATTATGAATATGTTACTGCTGAAGATTATCCTCAAAGTATTGAGTATGTGAAGAATGACAAACCGGTAATAGCCTTGCGGACGTTTTCTAAAATATACGGACTTGCCGGATTGAGGATAGGTTATGGAATTGCCCCCGCCAATCTTATTCAAGATCTTAACCGTGTGCGTGAACCTTTTAATGTTAATCACATGGCGCAGGTGGCTGCACTTGCAGCTCTTGAAGACAAAGAGCATGTAAATAGAAGCCTGGAAATGGTAGAAGCAGGTCGGGAGCAAATGAATGCCGGACTTCAAAAATTGGGTCTGGAGCCTGTGCCTTCTCAAGCAAATTATTTTTTTGTAGATACGGGTATAGATTCTCAAGAGTTATTTCATGCCATGCTTCGCAGGGGAGTTATAGTCCGCACCGGAGACATCTTCGGTTTTCCTACTTATATACGGGTTAATTATGGCACTTCGGAACAAAATGAAAAGTTTTTAGCAGCTTTACAAGAAGCGCGAGAAGAATTATCTTGATTTAACTTCTTGGAATTAAATTTTTTGTTTTTCTTCAACATGACGATAAGGAGAAAAATAGAATATTTCCATGGTTCTTGGATTATCTCTGTTAATGCCTGAGGGCAATGTCATATTATATTATGGTAGGGGGGAAATAATATATTATTAAAGGGGAACAGGAGATGCCTTCTCAGAAAATGCAATCTTCCATAGAATTAGTAAAAGAATCCCCGGAACAAGAAGAAACAACAGGTATTTCATTGCCCAAGAGTTCTATTTGGTGGTATATGCTTCGCTTTCTCGGTGGTATTCTTTTGGCAATTTTGGGAGCGATCCTTCTAACCCTGGCGTTTCCCCCATATGAAATTTGGCCTCTGGTTTTCGTAGGGTTTGTTCCGACACTGGTGGCTACGCATCGAATAATACCCAGGCGTATATGTGGCCTGGCATTAGGTTTGGGTGTAGGAGGCTTCCTGGGAGGGTATTATTTCCTCCATTATGTAGAAACGGGGGAAGCTTTTTTGTTATATTTCCCTTTTATAGTAGGGATCCTGGTTTTTTTGGCCGGAGCGCGCCAGCAGAAATTGCATACCAAAACTCGTTATCGTTGGTTTGTAATAAACGGAGTTATAACCTGGGTAGGCTTTGAAATGCTCCGAGGCCTGATACCATTCCTGGGCACGGCTGCTTTTTTGGCCAATCCCCTTTATGGCCAAAGCTGGTTAATCCAACCGGTGAGTGTGTTCGGTGTCCATGGTTTGAGCTTGATAGTGATCCTGGTGAACTTCGTTTTGGCCTTATTAGTGGTGGCTCTTATTGATAATCGTTGGCCCGGTGATAGTGGGGAAGCAACGGTAAGCATAGCTGCTGCCAGACGCTGGTTATATGCCACGGTTTTAATATTGGGCATGTGGATTATTTACAGCATAGTTTTGGCAGAATCACCACCTCCTGTCTCGCGGGTAGCTGCGGTGCAGCCCGGCGAGTTTACTTATGAAACGGAGATTAATGACAAAACTTCAGTGGTTAGCAGGGATCGGGTGCAATTTCAGGAAGATTTTGATATTCTTTTAGAGCTAACAAGGGAGGTAGCCGAAAAAAATGCTTCTTTAATCACATGGAATGCTTCGGTATTACCTTTTGACCCTCAGATTGAAGGAAAAGAAATCTTGCAGGATTATGTTCAAGATATAAATGCTTATCTGGTGTTAGATTATTTTGTAGAAGAAGAAGGGCTTAATGAAACAGCTATTTTGTCTCCCGATGGGGTTTTTTTGGGGGCTACCCACCAGACCCTTATAGGTCACCTGGGAAGTATTAGTTCTAAAGAGCTTGATTTTACCGGATCATTGCGCCAAATAGCCAGGGAAGGCATAAATGTTGTAACCGTATCTGCTCGAGAAAGCCCGGAGTTAGGCTGCAAAAGATTAGCACATCATGTGTTCCGGGCGGTAGAAAACAGGGTTCCAATTATCAGGGCTGATGCTCAACATGTTTCCGCTGTTATTGATCCATACGGTAGGCTGAAGCAATATACCGTTTCCCGGCAGCCCCAAAGGGAAACTCTCATTGCTGAAATTCCCTTGGGTAGTGGGGATACAGTAGTGGTAGAATGGGGCGATTGGGTGGGGTGGATCTGCCTTTCAGGTTTATTTGTTTCTATTTGCTGGGGATTTATTTCATTCTTTCGGGAAAAAAACAAAAGATTCATGGAGCGCCGAACAGAGTGAACTCTCAAAAAATTTACTTGATAATTAACGCTTAAAGATGGAGGAAGCATTATTTACAAAGTGAAGCTACCAGATCCCCTACTTCTGATGTAGAGTACCCCATTTGCCCGGCATTCAAGCTTTTTAAGTAATTTTTGCATACATTGCTAACTGCTTCCTCGATAGAATTTGCAGCCTTAGCTTCGCCTAAGAATTCTAACATCATTGCTGCGGCGCAAATAGAAGCCAGGGGATTAATAATATTTTTGTGCGCGTATTTGGGGGCTGAGCCTCCTATAGGTTCAAACATAGAGGTTTTTCCGGGGTGGATGTTGCCTCCGGCGGCTATGCCCATTCCTCCTTGAACCATTGCCCCTAAATCGGTAATGATATCTCCGAACATGTTATCGGTGACAATCACATCAAACCATTCCGGGTTTTTGAGCAACCACATGCAAATGGCGTCGACATGCGCATAATCTTTTTCTACGTGTGGGTATTCAGTCCCTATTTCGTAAAAAACTCTTTCCCATAAGTCGAAAGCATAAGTTAGGACATTGGTTTTGCCGCAAAGAGTTAATTTTTTCCTGCTGCGGAGCCGCTCTGTATAATCATAGGCAAAACGTATGCAGCGCTCAACACCTTTCCGGGTATTGATAGATTCCTGAGTAGCTACTTCATCGGGGGTCCCTCGCCGAAGGAATCCACCACTTCCCGAGTATAAACCTTCCGTGTTTTCTCGGACTACTATCATGTCGATGTCTTCCGGCCCTTTGTCTTTTATAGGCGTATATACACCTGGGTAAAGTTTTACCGGGCGCAGGTTTATGTAGAGATCCAATTCAAAACGCAATTTAAGAAGTAATCCTTTTTCTAAAATTCCCGGCTTTACCTGGGGATCACCGATGGAACCCAGGTAAATAGCATCAAACTGTTTTAATTCTCCTAAAACGCTTGCCGGTAATACTTCCCCGGTCCGGCGGTAGTAGCTGCCTCCCAGATCATAATGTTCTGTTTCCCAATTAAATCCATATATTTGAGAGACTGCTTCTATAGCTTTTAAACCTTCGCGAACCTGTTCCGGGCCGGTACCGTCTCCGGGAATAGTTGCTATTTTATACAATCCTTCTCCCACCTCTCACGTCAGATAGATTAAGAGTTCTCATCTTTACACTGTCATATTTATAACCTATAATTAAATATAACTCAATACCATACCGGAAGAAATTGCATTCGGCGGAAAAAAATTTTGTCTACTTCTGTGAAGGGAGAAAGTAATTTTATGTGGGATAAACTCTATCCCAATTTATGGATAAATAGTATCTATGATTTGGAAACAGAATTACTGTTGGAAAGGGGTATTAAAGGGATGCTTATTGATATGGATAACACCCTCGTGCCCTGGGGATGCTACGTTGCCGATGAGGAAGTGGTTAAGTGGGTAGAAAAATTAAAGGAAAAAGGATTTAAATTATGTATGGTTTCCAATAGTACTCCCAGCAAGGGAAAACAGTTATCCCTTCAACTTGGAATTCCGGGAGTGTGGAATGCCGTAAAGCCCAGAGCTAAAGCTTTTCGGAGAGCTTTGGCAAAACTGAACATTAAGCCTGAAGAAACTGCGGTGATTGGTGATCAGATATTTACAGATGTTTTAGGAGGTAACTGCCTGGGGCTTTTTACTATCCTGGTTCCCCAGTTAAGTAACCGTGATTTTGCTTGGACCAAAATTATGCGCAAATTGGAGAAAAAGGTTCTTCAGAGAATGGAATTAGAAGATAAATATAAACAACAGTAGAAAATGTGAGAAATTACAGCATATGGGAGATTTGCTTGTTTCTGGTAATCCGGGTATACTATTAAATATTTCCTTAATTAGTCACAAATGAAGTAGCATAAATCCGGGAAAGTGAGGAGGAATCAGATAATGAGCTTTGAAGAAAACAATTATTCGGTTCATTCGGTTCATAATGTGGCTCAACGTTTAGATTCCCGGACAGTGGCTTTTGCTCTTTTGGGCAACCCGGTAAGTCACTCTCTGTCTCCCCTTATGTATAATGCTGCTTTTACATATTGTGGCCTCAATTGTTGCTACCTGGCTTTTACAGTTGAGTCGCATTCTTTGTCATCTGCTGTGGATGGAATCCGTGCCATGGGGTGGGGAGGTTTTAATGTTACCGCTCCTCACAAAGAAGCGATTATCCCTTATTTGGATGGTATATCTGAAGAGGCAGAGTTTATACGTTCTGTCAATACGGTTGTAAATAGAGAAGGGAGCTTGTATGGTTATACTACAGATGGAGTGGGTTTATGCCGATTTCTTCAGGAAGATTCCCGGGTGTTTCCGGAAAAACATCGCGTGCTTTTATTAGGGGCGGGAGGAGCTGCGCGGGCAGTAGCATTTTCACTGGTCAAGAGGGGTATTAAAGGTATAACTATTGCTAATCGGAATCGTGGAAAGGCAGAAGATATGGCGGATATGTTGAAAAAAAATTTCCCCCTGACAGATGTTCGAGTTATTTACCTACTGGCTGAGAGCTTGGAAAAAGAGCTTGCAGATAATACCTTAATAATTAATACTCTCAATTTCGATGCCCCTCCCTTAATAGAGGCTATTATCTCTTATGGAGAAAAAAGAGCAAATATGGGTAAACGGTTTATGGTTGATTTGCGCTATAATCCGGAAAAAACTGCCTTGATGCAAAAATTTTGCCATTATGGCGGAGAAGCTTATAATGGTAAAGGGATGCTTTGGGGACAAGCCGTGCATGCTTTTGAATATTTTATACCCCATATGGAAGCTCCGGCTGATGTTATGCGTCTTGCTCTTAATTATTAGGAGTATAAATTGCTGAAAATGAGCGGAAACATCTTCTTGATCCGGCACTTAAGGGAAAATAGAGGTGATATTCCGGCAAAAACAATAGTTTCACTTCTTTACGAAAAGCAAAGCAGAAAGCCCACTGCTTTAGCTGTGGAAGTATGTCAAAGGCAATAAATGGAGGTGTAATAGTAACAAAGGAGCTGTAGCTATAGTGGCAAAATTTAAAGTAAGTAAGTTGGAAGATCTTTTGTTGGAAGCCGGAGTGATCACTACCGATGAATTGAAGCAAATACAGATTGTTCAGAAAAAGTCGGGGCAATCGTTTATTCGTTCATTGGTTGAAAGTAATATAATTACTGAAGAAAAATTGTTGGAAACGCTGGAAACGCACCTGGAGATACCTTATGTTGATCTGTTTAATTACCAGTTAAATCCGCAGGTAATTACTTTAGTCCCTCAAACTATGGCCAGGGGCTATGGGGTTGTCCTCATAGATAGACGAGAGGGCAAATTAATCCTTGCCATGGCCGATCCTTTGAATCTCATGGCCTTGGAAGATGTCTCTGTTGTGACCAACGAAATAGTTGAACCGGTTATTGCTTCTGAAAGTGCAATAATTTATACCATTAATCAGTATTATGGTTTACAGGAATCAATGGGACAGGCTTCTTTGGAACATGAGATTATTTATGCCGCCGAAGAAGAAAGCCCTTATGCTGTAGAGGCTTTGGTAGCTAATGCGCCCATAGTGAAAGTGGTTAATTCTATTATTCAGAAAGCGGTAGCAGAAAAAGCCAGTGATATACATATAGAACCCACAGAAAATGGGGCGAAGGTGCGGATGCGCGTAGATGGTATGCTTTATCACCTAATTTCGCCGCCGTTGGAAACCCGCCAGCTTATTGTTTCGCGCATCAAAATTATGGCAGATATGAATATTGCCGAAAAACGCATACCCCAGGATGGACAAATTAAAATGCAAGTAGACGGACGCACAGTTAACATGCGGGTTTCTACTATGCCTACTGTTTATGGAGAAAAAGTGGTCTTGCGTTTGCTGGAAAAAGACAGAGTTATTCTTCCTCTGGACTCTATTGGCTTTACTTTTTCAAACAACGCAATTTTTCGAAGTATAATCGGAAGTTCGTATGGTCTTATCCTTCTTACCGGTCCCACCGGTTGTGGTAAAACCACTACCCTCTATTCGACCTTAAACCATATTTCTTCTGACAAATCGAATATTATTACCATTGAAGATCCGGTGGAATATCGTCTGGATAATATTAGCCAGGTGCAGGTAAATCCGAAGATAGGCCTTACTTTTGCGGCTTGTTTACGGGCTATTCTACGGCAAGATCCGGATGTAATAATGGTTGGAGAAATGCGTGACGGAGAAACAGCTGAGATGGGGACCAGGGCTGCCCTTACCGGACACCTGGTTTTTAGCACTCTGCATACAAACAATGCTTCCCAGGCTGTTATTCGCCTTTTGGAGATGGGAGTGCCGGATTTTCTCGTTTCAGCGTCACTGGCAGGTGTTATTGCCCAACGGTTAGTGAGGAAAATTTGTGAATATTGCCGTGAAGATTACGTTCCCGGTGAAAAAGAAATGCTTATATATAAGGCTGCTGGAGTAAAAAAGACACCTCTCAAATTATTTCGGGGGACAGGATGCCGTCGCTGCCATGGAGGGTATCATGGAAGAACTGCTATTCATGAACTTCAACCTATCACCCCGGAGATGCGGGAGATGATCACTGCCGGAACTTCGGCAGCAAGCTTGAGGGAAAAAGCCTCGCAAATGGGATATAAAAATTTATTTCAGGATGGTCTGAGCAGGGTAGAAGAAGGCGTAACTACGCTGGAAGAAGTGGTGCGGGTAGCTTTTGATAACATTTGAGGTTATAAGGAGAGGATCAGTTAGTGAATATTAATGAGCTTCTGCGAGAAGCCGTGCTTAGAAAAGCTTCCGATCTGCATTTGAAAATTGGCTTGCCGCCCATGATGCGGATCTGGGGTGAACTATTTCCTTTACATACAGCAAGAAACGAAAAGGAAGAAGACATTTATGCATGCCCTGCTTTAGCGGAAGCAGACATTAAATCTCTGGCAATTCAGATAATGCCTCAGGTCGAAACAAAATTATTGGCAAGTAACGGAGAAATTGATTTTTCTTTTAGGTCTGCTGAAGACATTCGCTGCAGGGTGAACATCTACTTTCAAGAAAACCGGATGGCTATAGCAATGCGGATTATACCTCCTTCCGTACCTACCGTAAATGCCCTGGGGTTACCACGTACAGTTGGGCGTATGGCGGGGCAAAAAAGAGGCCTTTTACTGGTTACAGGCCCTTCGGGCAGTGGTAAGACGGCTACCCTGGCTTCTATGATAAACCATATAAACAGTGAACGCCGCTGTCACATTATTACCCTGGAGGATCCTATAGAATATATTCACTTTTCTAAAAAAAGTATCATAAATCAGCGGGAAATTGGCACTGACAGCTTAAGTTTTGCTTCTGCCCTACGGTCAGCTCTCCGCCAGGATCCTGATGTCATTCAGGTGGGAGAAATGCGGGATCTGGAAACTATCTCCACAGCTATAACGGCTGCAGAAACCGGCCATCTGGTGCTGGCAACGCTGCATACCATTGATGCTCCCCAAACAATAAACCGCATCATAGATATTTTTCCGCCTTATCAGCAAGAGCAGGTGCGTGTGCAATTGGCTAATACCCTGGTGGGGGTTATATCGCAAAAACTTCTAAAACGCAGTGATGATAGTGAAGGGCGGGTGGTGGCCACGGAAATACTTAAAACGAATAATGCCATTCGCAATCTCATCCGGGAAGGTAAAATATACCAGATATATTCTCTTCTCCAGACAGGAATCCGACAAGGGATGCATCTTATGGATTCCAGTTTGCAAAAATTACATAAGCGGGGACTTATAGACTATGAAACTGCCATGGAAAATGCTATCGACCCTGAATCTCTTGGCAAAATGCTTGATACAGCTTCAGAGGCAGAAGCTGTATCAAAAACATAAAATTTTGTAGATTAAACAAAAATTTGAAATACAATTAATAGCTTATCGGAAGGATACCTTAAGAATGCCTTTTTATAATTACAAAGCTAAAGACTCACAGGGCTACGTTCACAAAGGATGGTACGAAGCAGAAAATGTGCAAGAAGTTCTGCAATCTTTGCGGGAAAGAAAATTTACCACCATAGATATTAATGAAAAAGCAACTTGGTTGTTTAAGGTAAAACACATAAGCAAGTTACGTCTATCTCAAAAAATTAAATCGCGAGACTATATGCTCCTTTGCCGTCAGTTAGCCACTATGTATTTAGCGGGTTTTACTATTTTAAGAAGTTTGCAGGTGGTAGGCAAGCAGGTAGAAAATAATATTCTGGCAGAAAAATTACAAGAAGTTTCTCTGGAAGTGGAAAAAGGCAATTCTCTGGCGGCCTCGTTGGAAAAATATCCTGCAGTTTTTCCGCCTATGATGAATGGTATGATTGCTGCCGGGGAATTGGGCGGAATATTGGGGGAAGTACTTAAGCGTTTGGCAGAACATTATGAGAGGCAAAGTGATTTGGAAGAAAAAATTCGGGGAGCTATGACTTATCCTCTAATTGTTAGCGCAATAGCTTTGCTTGTTTTGGGAATTATGATCGTTTTCGTTCTCCCTACTTTCGGAGAAACAATTTTAGCTATGGGGGTAGAACTTCCCTGGATAACTTTGGCAATTATGGATCTTGGTGTGGTTATGGTAGATTACTGGCCTTTGTTTCTGTTGGTGGGATTGGGTATTGTGGTTGCTTGGAGGCCTTTGTTTAATGTCAAACGGGGAAAGGTATTATCAGAATGGCTAAAATTAAAAATGCCTGTTTTGGCTCCTATTTATCGAAAGGTAATAGCTTTCCGTTTTTCCCGCAATCTCGGTAGCCTCCTCTCCAGTGGAATAGATTTACTTGCCGCTTTGGAAATGCTGGAAAATATACTAGAACATCGGGGTTATGCGGCGGCTCTAAATGCCGGCAGGGAAGATTTAAGCAGGGGGTGGCCTATGTCGGTATCTTTGAAAAAATCCGAGTTATTTCCTCTTTTGCTCATAGAAATGATTAAAGTAGGTGAAGAAACAGGTCAACTTGATGAAATGTTAGATCGAGCGGCCGATTATTACGAACGAGAGGTCACTTATGCGGTTAATCGCTTGGGGATTATCATTGAACCGGTGGTTTTGATTTTGGTGGGGATATTTGTGGGCTTATTGGTGGCATCTCTTATTATTCCTATGTTTCAAATATATGAGGGGATTTAGCCAATGATGTGCCTGATAAAAATTTCTATTTCAAAGCTAAATAAGGGAAGGAACCTGTGTGCTATATCTAAATAAAATTTTGAGAAAAAAATTTAGTAAGCCTTTTGGGTCCGGTTTTACCCTGGTAGAGCTTTTGGCTGTAGTTGCCATTTTAGGTATTCTGGTTTCCATTGCTGTTCCTTTAACAGCTAACAGGTTTAAAGAAGCACGTCAAAAAGCTGATCAAAATAATGTAGAATTGTTACAGGGAGCTTATGATATGTATTACCGGGATTATAAAGAGCACCCTTCTCATCCCGGCGATATAAACGGTATATTTTTTTATGCCCATGAGCGAGAACATGATCTGGTTTTGCACGGATACCTGAGAGAAATACCTGCGAGCCCTTTTCATGTAGATCCGGGATACCGACGGGATGGAAACGTTATTGAAAGCCAGGCCGAGGGAGTGTATTATAATAATTAACCCGGATCATTTCTGGATCATTACATAAAAAAATATAAGAATGGGGTATTAATCATGCATCTATATTCTATTGTTTTCTATTTCTTATTATTTATTTTAGGCCTTGCAGTAGGTAGTTTCCTTAATGTAGTTATTTATCGTTTTCCCCGCGAATACTCTCTCGTGTCACCAAGCTCAGCATGCACCTCTTGTGGTCATCATTTAAACATAGCAGATTTGTTTCCTCTTTTTAGTTATCTTTTCTTGCGGGGAAAGTGCCGTTATTGTGGGGCAAAAGTGAGCCCCCGCTATTTTTTGGTGGAGCTTATTACCGGAATGCTATTTGTTATAATTCCTCTATTTGAGGGATTTAATTTGGAGTCGGGAGCTTTCCTTTTTTTACTTTGTTTGCTGCTTGTTATTTCATTAATTGATATTGAATTTCGTCGTATTCCTAATATGTTTCTGCTTATAGGCTTGGGGGTGGGGGTAATCCTCAAGTTTATAGATTCCCTTATGCATGGCACCTGGGTAGCTTGGGGAGATGCCGGATTGGGAATGCTTATAGGCGGCGGAATTATGCTGCTTATTTTTATAGTAGGACGTGGCGGCATGGGTGCCGGTGATTTTAAGCTAATGTTAATGATAGGTTTTTTTGTGGGTATGCAAGGAGTAATACTGGTAATATTTCTGGGCTTTATTATGGGAGGGGTTTATGCTGTGGCCATGTTATTGTTAAAGCGCCTAAATAGAAAAGCTCCGGTGCCGTTTGGCCCTTTTCTTTCCTTGGCAGTGCTAGTGGAGATATTTTGGGGCGCCCAAATATGGAGTTGGTACCTCAAGATGAGCGGCCTTATTGAGTAAAAATTAACCTGTTCTTAATTAATTATGTGGAAGCGGGGTAAGCCCCTTTGTGCGGTAATCATTCCGGAGTTTGTGCAAAGCAAATGTCATGTAGGGGTAGTAAGGGGTTAACATTAGTGGAAGTCCTTATCGCCCTGGCTATTATTGGGATTATGTTACCTGCGGTAGTGGGTATGCTGGTAGCGGGCTCCGGGTATATTATTGAAGCCGGAGAAAAAACAATAGGTGTTCAATTGGCCGGCGAAAAACTTCAAGAGCTAAAAGAAAGAAGTTATAATTGCCTGGAAAATGATGGGTTTACAAAACCGGGAGGTATTACGGAAGCATACGGGGATATTGATGGCTTTACAGAGTTTAAACGCATAACGGAGGTAACAATAGAAGAAAGGCCCTTCACAGAGATGGAATCCATTAAAATTATGCGTCTCCGGGTACGGGTGTTTTGGAACGGTGAAGAAGAACCTTACCTGGAGCGTAATCTAAAGCAAGAATTACTAAAGGCCGAAACGGGATACTTATAAAGTTAGCGCATTAGCTTTTAAAAAATAGTGAAAGGGATTGGTTCCCGTAATAACAAAAAATATAAGAATTTGCAGGAGCGAGAATGCTTTTACTCTGGTTGAGCTTTTAGTGGCCACTGCTTTAGTAAGTTTGGTGGTAACGGGTATTTATTCTCTTTCTTATACAGGGTTAGGCACATGGGAAAAAAGTGTCATTTATCAAGAGAATATGCAAAACCTCCGCCAGGCCATGCGCAGCTTGGAAGCAGATATTAGTTATGCCGGATGGATCTGGATGGGCGAAAACTGGGAACAGCATTGGAATGATAAATCTTATAGTGAATCATTTCCCAGCGGAGAGATTTACTACGGTTTTTATGGAGAACAATATGATGGTGAAAGCAGGCCCCATTTTGTTTTTTATCGTATTTGGTTGGCTCCAAACAATACCCTCTATTTAAGAAAAAGTGTTTTGCTGACGGAGCTAAACAACACTTACTACATTAATCCCGCCCCTTATCCTTTGTCAGACAACTTACATGAAGTTTTATTTAGTTATGAGGATAACAATAATCAAATTATAGTGATTTCCATCATTACCTGCATTGATCAAATGGAAAAAATAGAACTTCAAAATAAAATTTATCTCCGGAATTTAACCGGTTATTCTTATGAAAGGTAAATTGATGGGAAGCTTCTTTGAGGTATTTTCAAATTTGCATTTTTCCCATAAAGGCTCGGTAATAGTGCTGGTTTTAATTTTGGGAATGGCTGTTACTGTCTTATCCTTAGGGTTAATGAGGATTGCCGGGGTGGAAGTCCAAACGGTGGGAAAATATAAACTTGCTCGCGATCTTCACTATGTAACCGAATCGGGCTTGGAGTATGGAATAGCTGTATTAAATACCTCTCCTTCCTACCGGCAAACGGTGGAGGGCTTTTTAGATCCGGAAGAACCGGATGCGGGTTCTTTTCGAGTATCTTTTTATGATCGGGAAAGCGATTGGGATGACGAAAAATCTCTCCCTCGGGGATATGACCACCTTGACCAACTTTCTGCCCATGAAGTTTTATTAAAATCTCAAGGGGTGGTTAACTATGAGGGAGAAGAGCGTTGGCTAACTCTCTGGGCACTGGTTGAATATAATCCTCTATTTAATAAAGCCTTGCTTGGCCAGGAATTATTGTATTTGAAGGGATTAACCGGGCAAGAAGATATAAATATTGAAGGCTCTGCCATTTATGGTGACGTGTATGCCGGACGACGTCTTTTGGTGGAATTTGCAGGGGAAGATAGCCGCACCTTTATTCGTAGGCCGGCAGGCTGTTCTGAAATGCCTTTGCTTACTTACAGTACTCCGGTTCCCCTTGAGCCGCTGAGTATTTGGAGTAATGAAACGCCAAACTCCAAATTGTTTGTGGAAGTAAGTGAAGAGACACCGGGGAGTATATTTTTACCGGGAATTGAGCCGGAAGAGCCCGGGCGGTACTACCTTACTTATCCGAAGCCCGGGTGTACGGGAAATACACCGGAAAGCGCCGGATTTGTTGAAATACCTCCTTTAATATTTGACTATGATCTATTTAAAGAAGAATTGCTGTCCAGAGTGGAGGCTACAGATGGGGAGGGAGCTGTTAAAGAGCGTTTTGGCAGCGAAGTTTGGAACAACGAAAACATTCATCAATTTATGCAAGAAGTAACACGGGTGCATGGTAACCTTACGGTGGAAAATTCTTTAGATGCGGAAAAGAATGCCTTGCTCCCGCTTTTTTTTGATGGAGTTATTATTGTGGAAGGAACTCTTAGCTTTCATCTGCCTCATTTGCCGGAAGGGATAGAAGAGGTAGAAACGGGAAGCAGGCAAAATTACCGGGGGATAATTATGGCAGATGAAATTATATTTATTTATGAGAATTTGCCCGTCCCGGCCTTAAATAATTTCCCGGGAAAGAAATCTTTTACCCGGTGGGAAATGGAGGGATTAATGATAGCCCGGCATAATTTAAATATGGGGAATATGGGCGAAAATGAAGAGAAGGAAAACGGAGAATCGGTGGATCAAGAAAATCATAAAGTATTATGGGGAACGGCTTTGGCAGATGAATTAATTTTACAGGGAGAACATACTCGAGCATACCATGCTGATATTAATCACCTAATTCCGGAATATAACGAATATTTACCGGCAAGGGGATATTTTCTGCGGCAGTTATTTAAGCCATATGTAATGCAGCCTTGATAGGGAAGGGGTGAAGGTAGGGGAGCATATGAGGCGGAAAAATATATTTTTATTTGAGTGAAATATAAAATTAATAGAGAAGGAGGCTTTAAGCTATAATGATGTCAGTAATAAAGGGCTTTTGGGGAACAAGCTTCTCTCCCCTTGGCCTGGATTTGGGAAGTTCGCACATAAAGTTAGTCCAGTTTAAGCGAGAAACAAAAGGCGCAAGACTTTATCGTTACGGCATATATCCTTACCCTGGGAGAAATATAAAAAAGGGAAGGATAAGCGATAGCGAAACGCTTGCCGGACATTTAAAAAAAATAGTGGAGGAACTGGGCATAAAGAAAAAGGATGTGAATATATCTATAAATAGCCAGAGCATATTTTTGCGTACTTTAAACCTTCCTATAATGCCTTCGAAAGAGATATCTGCGGCAGTGAAATGGGAAATGGAGAGGCAATTGTCTATTCCGGCAGAAGAATTCATCACAGATTATATTTTTGACCGAGAAAGAATTGTAAACGGAGAGCAGGTCCTGGAAATATTATCGGTAGCAGTTTATAGAGAAGTTGTTGCCGAGTATATAGAGGTAGTAAGCAAAGCCGGATTAAATCCGGTAAAGGTGGAAATTGAGCCTTTATCACTTAGTCGGATTTTCCGTTTATATAGTCCTCCCACGCAATTTTCTCCTCATGATCCCCTAATAGTGTTGGTGGATATAGGTGGGGAATACAGCAACCTTCTTGTGATGGAAGGGGGCGCTTATGTTTATTCCCGCACGCTGGGCTCCGGGATAAACCATTTATGCCGCCATGTGGCAGAGATAAACCAAATAGAATATTCAACTGCCTCCAGCCTGATTGTTGGTGAGAATCCTTTTACTTTGCCGGGGTTTCAAGAAATAGCTGCTGATTTGGTGGAGCTTATCCGGCGTTCATTGGAATATTTTGTGCAGCGAATTCAGGATAACGAAGTTGATTTTAAAAGTATTGTGTTGTGCGGTGGAGGAGCAAACGTGAAAGGACTTGATCATTTTATAGCGGAATCATTAACTTTGGAATCACAGTTGTTATCTCCCTTTGGTTTATTAGACTCGCGGGATAATATGGAGAACAATCATACTCCTGCCGAAGATTCAAGCCGATTGTGCACTGCCGGTGGATTAGCTTTAAGGGGGTGGAAGGCGGTATGAAAACTGATATTAATTTACTTCCTGAAGGCTTTTTACCGGCGACCAAAATATTTTTATACCGGGCATTATGTATATTGGCTTTAATTTTAACATTGGTAGTTATGGGAGGAGGAGTTATTTTTATTCATTCTTATGGTGATTGCCTTTCCGAACAGGCAACAGTTCTTCAGGAGAGTTATATGGAAAAGGAATATCACTTGGAACACCTGGAAAAAATGCAAAGTGAAATTGATTCCATGAAAGCGGAAGCTGATATATGGAAGGATATGCAAAAATACCGCATTAGTTGGAGCGAATATTTAACGGAAGTAAAATCTATTGCCCGGGAATTTTTGCATATAGATTACATAAACACTACTTATGAAGGTTGCCTCAGGATAGAAGGCCAGGCAACAGATTTGGAAAATATTGCTGCTTTCATCCTTGCATTGGAGCGTTTGGAATTTCTGGAAGAAGTAAAACTTTCCGATATATTTTTTTCTCCCCCGTCTGAATCAACCTTATCTATTTCTGTGCCGGGCAATTTATCAAGTCTTAATTATTATGAATATAGTATAGATGCTGTATTATGTGAGTTACCTGCAAAAGATTATCAGGAATAGGAATAAAAGGCAAGGAGAAGGTTCTGTTGCCTGAAGGCACACGGTACAGGAACGGTTCCGTTGTTTCGGGGAAAGATTGCATTGCCTTCCCTTCGGCCTTTGCTTCGCTACGGGACGCTCGAACCGTCCACGTAGCTTGCGAGGCAAAGGAACCGTCCCCGTGCCTTTATAAAAGCTTCGCTGTGATGATGTTTAGGAATAACAAAAGGCAAGTAAGGCTGCTACGCCGGAGGAGGCATAATAATATGCGAAAATTAATTAAAATATTGGGGGGAAACCCGATATTTCTCCTTATCGTGATTATCAACATTTTTTTAATTATACTGGCAAGTTACTTTTGGGTTTACCCGGCAGCTGCAAGTATATGTGATTTAAATGACAGTAAAGTATTTTGGGAGCAAAAAAATTTGGAGCAAGATAAACTCCTTGCAGATAAAAAAGCAGTGGAAAAAGAATGGACTATATGGCAGGAAAGAAAAAAAATGCAAAAAGATGAAATTCCTCTAAAAAGAGAATTGGATGAAGTTTTTGGGGAATTGGATATACTCTTGGGAAATGCCCCGCCGGAGATTTCTTCTTTTAGAACTGAAAGCCGGGAATACGGGGAAAACGACAAATTTACCTCTATTGGGTTTAAACTGGAGGTGAATGGGGCAAACACTACTAATCCCACTAAATTATTGGAATTTTTAAAGGTTATGGAAGAATTTAATCATCCTTTAAGTGTAGAAAATGTGTCTATATATAGAGAAAAAGGATCAGAAGAAATGCAGCTGGAGGTTTCATTTAAAATATACTTTCACAGTGGATAAAGGAGAATTATAGATAAGGAATGAAAAATTTTGGGAATTTAAAACCGCCTTTTGAAAAAGGATTTACCCTAATTGAAATTTTAGTAGTGTTGGGAATAATGGGTATTATTGCTATAACAGCCGTTCCGGCAATAGATTATCTAAGTGGAGAAAGTGAATTGGAAAAACAAGCGCGGCTAATGGCGGCTGATTTCCGCTATGTCCAGCAGACAGCCTTGGCTTCGGGAAAAACTAGCTATATTTTATTTTACCTGCATAGGGAAGCTTACAGAATTTATACGCCCTGTGGTCGAAAAAATGTAAGCTTACCGGAGGGTATTTTTATTGCTTACAATAATTTTCCTTTATATGATGGGGGTATTTTTCGCAGGTTGTCTTTCAATCGCACCGGCAGCCCGAACAGGGCCGGAACTATAAGCCTGGGTAATGATAGGGGCGATCGCATTTATATTATTGTCTATTTGGCTACGGGACGGATAAGAATTTCGCCGGATCCTCCGGAAAGCTGGTAAATAAAAACAGGATTTTGGAATTATAACCTCGAAAAAATGTATTAGTTAAATATCATTTTTCTGTAAAAAATGGTATTATTTTTATAAAGTGAGCTGAGGTAATATTTATGAGCTGGAATGCTGAAGATATTATAATAACGGGTTTTATGGGTACCGGCAAAACTGATACCGGAAAAAAACTTGCGGATAAATTATGTCGCACATTTGTGGATACTGATGCGGTTGTAGAGCAGTTTGCAGGTAAAACAATAGCTTCGATTTTTGCAACAGAAGGGGAAGAATCTTTTCGTTTGTGGGAGCTGGAAGTTATTGAAGGGCTGGCAAATTATGCCCGTGGCTCTTTGGTAGTAGCTACAGGCGGTGGCGCTGTGTTGCGGGAGCGAAACCGCCATCTGCTGCGTCAAAGAGGATTTATTGTTTTGCTTACCGCTTCTGTTGAAGAAATATTCAAGCGGGTGGGGCATACAGACAGACCTTTGCTGCAGCAGGGTGAACCGCAAAAAAAAATTGAAGAGTTATTAAATCGCCGGGCGGCAATTTATAATGAATTTGCAGATTTTACTATACATACGGATGGTAAGCCTCCGGAGGATGTTGCCCGAGAAATTTGCGAATTGCTTGAAAATAAGGGAATTAGGGCCAAAGAAAATAAATGAAACAATTTAGGTAGAAAAGCAATAACGGTTTGATATTTTTTCAGAGGGAGGTTATAGTGATGTCCCTAAAAATAATGCTTTTGCATGGGCCCAATTTGAATATGTTGGGAGATAGGGAACCCCTGGTGTATGGAAGTTTAACCCTGGATGATATTAATAATATGCTTCAAGAAAAGGTTTTCAACCTGGGCATAGAAATAGACATTCGCCATTCAAACCATGAGGGAGATTTAATAGATTGGGTGCAGGAAGCGCAGGTTAAATATAACGGGCTCTTAATAAACCCGGGTGCTCTTAGCCATTACAGTTTTGCTTTGAGAGATGCTTTGCAGGCGTTAAGTTTGCCAGTCGTGGAAGTCCACCTTTCTAACATATACAGCCGAGAAACTTTTCGACAGCATTCTGTTATTTCGCCGGTAGTAAAGGGAGTAATCAGTGGTTTTGGGCCTCAGAGTTATCTTCTGGGATTGGAGGCTTTAATTTACTTATTGGACGAAAGCGAATGAGGTAACAATGGGAAAAACAGCTTCAAATTTTTCGCCTGATTATTCACGGCGTTTAAAAAAATTACGCCAGGAACTAAAAGAACAGGATATTGATGCCTTCCTTATCACTGGACCTGCCAATCGCTATTATTTAAGTGGTTTTGATGGTTCAGCCGGGTTTCTTTTGGTAGGAAAATATAAGGCAATCCTGATTACTGATTTTCGTTATTTGGAGCAGGCGGAAGAGCAGGCTTCGCACCTGGAAATATATCCCATGAAAAATCACATTAGTGAAACCGTGGCTTTTCTGGTTAACCGTGAGGGCTGGAGCAGCTTGGGGTTTGAAGGAGAACATATTTCCTATTATAATTATGAATGGCTGGCCGAACGGGTAAAAGTTCCGTTAATACCCTTGCGGCAAAAGGTAGAAAAAATTAGAGCCGTAAAAGAGGCAGGGGAATTAAATTTAATCAAACAAGCTGCCGGCTTAACTGATAAGGCTTTTGAGAGTATTTCTTCACAGGTGCGCCCCGGCATCAAAGAAAAAGATCTTGCTGCGGAGTTGGAATACATATTAAAAAAGAGTGGTGGGGAACGCCCTGCTTTTCAATATATTGTGGCTTCCGGATCGCGTAGTGCTCGCCCTCACGGCGTGGCTTCCGATAAAGATTTAGCTGAGGGGGAATTCGTAATTTTTGATTTTGGGATTATCTTTGAGGGCTATGCGTCAGATATGAGCCGTACTCTTTTTGTGGGAAAGCCGGATGAAAAGCACCTGGAAATTTGGAGGGTAGTTATGGAAGCCCAGCAAGCAGCTATGAATATCCTGCGTCAGGGAGTTAATGGGGCAGAAGTTGATGCTGCGGCCAGGGAGGTCATAGAAAAAAAAGGATGGGGTGAAAATTTTGGGCATGGGTTGGGTCATGGCGTAGGGCTTGAGCCCCATGAAGCACCGCTTTTGTCTCCTAAAGGAAAAGAAAAACTGGTTTCCGGAATGGTGGTTACCGTAGAACCGGGTATTTATTTTAAAGGATGGGGCGGTGTTCGCATAGAAGACATGGCATTAGTAAAAGATGATGGATGTGAAATTTTGACTCGAAGTCCGCGGGAAATGGCCTCATTTTAGAGATTATCAATACCAAGATATTGTTTGGTTGCAGAGCATTTTCACAAATTATCAATCCCGGTTTAATGATTGATTTCAGAAAATTTTCCACCAGAAAGCTTTGTAATAAAATGGATACGGAGGGGGAAAACTTAAATGATTTCTACTAATGATTTTCAGACTGGTCTTACCATTGAGGTAGAAGGAGAAATTTATACGGTAGTAGAATTCCAGCACGTAAAACCCGGTAAGGGAGCGGCTTTTGTCCGTTCTAAACTTAAAAATTTGCGTACTGGAACAACTACAGAAAAAACTTTTCGAGCGGGTGAAAAAATAAATAAAGCTCACCTTGAGCGCAAAGAAATGGAATATCTGTATAATACAGGGGATGAATATTTCTTTATGAACGTGGAAACGTTTGAGCAAGTACCCCTAGCAGTTAAACAGCTGGGAGAAAAAGTAAAATTTCTTAAGGAAAATCAGCGTCTTTACTTCCTTTTATACGGCGAAGAAATAATTGATGTGGAGCTTCCTCACACAGTGGAGCTCGAAGTAGTGCACACTGAACCCGGTGTAAAAGGCGATACTGCTTCCGGTGGTAGTAAACCGGCGACTTTGGAAAGTGGTTTGACTGTCCAGGTTCCTTTTTTTGTGAACGAAGGAGATATTTTAAAGATAGATACCCGCAGCGGCAATTATGTTGAGCGGGCCTGATTGTTGGCCGGATGCTTCTGTGTTAGAAATATTCTTTCAATGTTGTGCTCTTGATTTTAAAATACCCTTCTGATATTATTCAAACTAAACAAAACTCATTTTTTAACTGCTGAAACTACTTACTAAATCCTTGTAATAGATGACTTAAATACGGGCATATTGTTTTTTAGTATTTACTGGCAAAGCAAATGATTTAGGATCTTTTAATTTGGTTGCCGGGAAATATAACTTACATTAGGGGGGAAGGCAAACTATGCATGATTTGAAAGCAAAAGTAGGCCATATTAGAGGTTTGATAGAGGGTTTGGGTTTGGAAAAGTCACCCAAGGAAGGTAAAGTGTTGCTCCGCATTGTGGAAGTATTGGAGGAAATAACAGATAGTTTGCTCGACCTTGATGAGAGTTATGCAGATTTGGCCGAGTATGCCGAAACCATCGATGAGGACCTGATGGAACTCGAAGATGATTATTATGAGGAAGATAGTGAACACAGTTATTATGGTGAAGAAGCCCACCAGGAAGGCAGTTTTAGCTTTGAATGCCCTCAGTGCCGTGAAATAATTTATGTAGACGACAGTGTGCTGGACGAAGATGAAGAATTGGAAATACTTTGTCCAAGTTGCGGAGAAGTTGTTCTCATTAGTGACGGTGAAGAGGGTGAGAAAAACTTAATGGAAGAAATGGATTCAGAAGAAAATTTTCCGGCAGAAGACATAATAGTAGATGAAAATGAATAAAAAAGTGAGGAACATTATTTAAAGGAATATTGATTATTTAATGTGACTTTTGGAATAAAGATAAAGGAGGGAAGAACTATGTCAGAGATAGATGAACAACAAAAAAGACCGGCAGAAGATGGAGAGAATGAAACCAATACTTCTAGCTTGCCTTCAGAAATAGGCACTATTCGTATTGCCAATGAAGTGGTTGCTATTATTGCCGGGCTGGCGGCAACCGAAGTTGAAGGAGTGGCCGGTATGAGTGGGGGTATAGCGGGAGGCATTGCCGAAGCATTAGGGAGAAAGAATCTCTCAAGAGGAGTAAAGGTAGAGGTAGGAGAAGAAGAGACTATAGTAGATATTTTCCTTATTGTGCACTATGGAGTACGCATACCTGATATAGCTTTTGGGGTTCAAGAACGTGTTAAAAACGCCATTGAAAAAATGACCGGTTTGAGGGTATTAAAAGTTAACATCCATGTACAAGGAGTTCTGTTTCCTTCTAAAAAGGCACCTGCAGAATCGGAAGAACGCGAGGGTATAAACCTGAAATAAATTTGAGTAGTTATTTAATTATAGTTGTAAATAAAATATATAGAAACTACTAAGCGTTTTGCTTAAAATAGAGGAGGCACCTTATATGGGATGGGGGACACGTATTACATTGAGTATCTGTGGAATATTGATTATAGCGGCCGGTCTCTTTAGCGTGGGCATCTATCTAAATTTAATTGATGTTTCCGGAACTACTTTGGCTAATTTTGCCGGCCAGGAAACGTCTGCTATTGCAGGCCTGGTTTTTTTAATTGTAGGGCTTGCCATATTGGGGATAAGTTTTAAAAGAACAGATGCAGAAGAAGGAAAAAAAGTAAAGTCTATTCTCCAGTATAATGAACAAGGCGAAATAAATATTTCTTTTCAGGCTATAGAAAATATGGTCCTGCGAGTTTCTCGTGATATTCATGGTATCAAAGAAACTTCAACCAAAGTTTCTGTTACCGAACAGGGTATGGTGATTGAACTTCGGGCAAAAGTTTTACCGGATATGCAAATTCCATCTCTTGCCACGGAACTGCAGGAAAAAATCAAAGAATATGTTGAAGATAAAACCGGCATGCCTGTTAATGAAGTAAGTGTTTCGGTAGAAAATATTGTAGTGGATGAAATGGGGAAACGCCGTTCTTAAATAATGGACATATTGCCGAATAACTTCAGAGCTAAAAAGGAGTGTGAGATTTGGAAGAGAGGCAATTAAGGGAGCTACTTTATCGACATTGGCGTAAAATAGCAGGTGGGTTAATCGGCTTGCTGGTTGCCTTAATTTTTATATCTTTTGGTTTTTTAGCCGGCCTTTTTTTAATTATTTGTATTGCCGCCGGAGTATATATTGGTTGGGTCATCGATCAAGAAGGCTGGGACGAATTTATCGATAAGTTTCGTCGAAGGTAAGTTACTTTTGTTTTTAATATATATCGGCTAAGTATTTATCCCCTGTTTTTGGGACTATCATATATGGTCCAGGAGGAAGTGAATTGAGTAGAAGGTTATCTCGGGAAGTAGTTTTTAAAGCATTATTCCAGGTAGATGTAGGAAATATTAAGCCGGGAAGGGCTTTAAGTTATTCTCTGCAGGGGGCTTTTTTAACTGAGGAGGAAGTTTCTTTTACGGAAAAACTTTTTCTGGGAGTTATCCAAAAAACTGAGGAGCTTAATCATATTATTAGCGATTACTTAGTTAAATGGAAACTGGACCGTTTAGCTTCTGTTGATCGTTGCCTTTTGCGCATGGCTCTTTTTGAAATTTTGCATATGCCTGAGATACCCACGGCAGTGACCATAAATGAAGCTTTGGAATTGAGCAAAAAATATGGAGATGCTGATTCCACCGCTTTTATTAATGGCATTTTAGACCGGGTAGTCCATAATCAAATTCAATCTGCCGAAATAGAAGGGCAAACTTTTGATCATATATAGTAAGAAAATGCCTTTTTTTCAATTAAAAGGTAAATTTAACTCATACCCCACTCGCTACCTCGATATCTACATTTTCTGAATCAGCAGTAAATTTCGAAATTTACAAATAATGCTTTTCCTATTATTTTTAGAGGATCATAAAGAAGTTGTGGCGAATATTGTATCTGCACGTAAGTAATAATTTATAATAAATATTATCTCCCCCGGGAGATGAAGGAGGAGAGAATAAATCAGATGGGAAAGGTAGTTTTTAACAGTTGGAACAGTAGTTTTCAAGACAATCGTGGTCAGCCTATGGAAGAATGGCCAGAAGCTGAGGACTTAGGACTTCCTTCATCTTTGGCAAATGAAAACCTCAAAGCTATTGTAGGGTGGGATGGCTTGGTAGTGTACGATCCTGAAGTAGACCTTGTGGAGATTATGCGAAAGTATTTTCAGCGTGTTCAGGAAGAATCCTGTGGACGCTGTATTCCTTGCCGAGTGGGAACAGCTATGATTGAGCGGGTACTGGAACGGATTACTCAGGGAAAGGGCAAAGAGAAAGATTATGATTCTCTGCAGCGTTGGGGAGCCCTAATAAGGGATACATCCTTCTGTGAATTAGGTCAGTCTGCACCCAAGCCTTTATTGGATGCCCTCCAGTATTATGCCGAAGATTTCAAAAAACGCTTGATTTCAGAAGAAGAAGGAGAAAAAGAAGACGGAAGTAAGCCCTATTCTTCCGGAGTTCCTTCGTATAATTACCACACCAAAGTGACGGCGCCTTGCCTGAATGGTTGCCCGGCTCATGTGGACATTCCGTGTTATATAGGTTGCTTGCGGGAAGGGGCTTTTGAAGATTCGCTTGCTACAATCAGGGAAAAAACAGCCCTGGCTGGTTCATTGGGAAGGGTTTGTGTGCATCCCTGTGAAGAAAATTGCCGTCGTAATCAACTGGATGCCCCCGTTTCTATTAGGAACATAAAGCGGTTTGTGGCTGATTTCGAGCTTGATTTAGATATAGAACCTGAAGATTTAGCTCAAAAAAAGGAAAAGTCAACCGGAGAAAAGGTTGCAGTTATTGGTTCCGGCCCTGCAGGATTGAGTGCAGCAGACCGGTTAAACCGTTTGGGGTATTCAGTTACGATTTTTGAAAAATTACCGGTGGCCGGAGGAATGATGGCGGTAGGGATACCTTCATACCGGCTGCCGTGGGATATTTTAAACCGGGAAGTGGAGATGATTACAAAAGCCGGTGTTGAATTACGCTTAAATACTGACGTAGGAAATGATGTTACCCTGGAGGAGCTTCAAAATGAGGGGTACAAAGGAATTTTTATAGCTGCCGGTTTGCATGAAAGCACCGATATGGGTGTTGAAGGTGAAAAAGAAGGCTACAAAGGTTTTATACCCGGGGTGGAATTTCTACGCAATGTCAGCCTGGGTGGAAAAATGGAGCTTGGCGAGCGTGTGGCCGTAATTGGCGGAGGTAATGTTGCTATCGACTGTGCGCGTTCTTCTCTCCGTATGGGAGCAAAAGAAGTTTATATCGTATATCGTCGTTCAAGGGCAGAAATGCCGGCTCATGACGTGGAGATCGAAGATGCGGAAGATGAAGGCGTTATTTATCACTTCCTGGCTAATCCTTCCAGGCTCATAGCCGAGGGAGGGAAAGTAACCGGCCTGGAGTGCGTTCGCATGAAACTTGGAGAGCCGGATGAGAGTGGTCGGAGAAGACCTGTTCCTATAGAAGGCTCTGAGTTCATCCTTGATGTAGATACAGTAGTGCCGGCCATAGGTCAGGCCCCCGATTTTGATTTTATCTCAGAGGAAAGCGGTATCGAAACCGGTAAAGGAGGCACCATTAAGGCCGATCCTATTACTTGTGAAACGGCTGTTCCTGGAATATTTGCCGGTGGAGACGCAGTGTATGGCGCAAATACTGTAATAGAAGCAATCGCTACCGGCAATCGTGCGGCCTATTACATGGACCAATACCTGCAGCAAGGAAAAGTGCAGGTTAGAGAAGAAGACCTGATGCAGCAACTGTTAGACCAGTTGAAAGTTTACGATCCGGAAGAAAACGTAGATCAGCCCGGAGGTTATGAGCGTGAGGAAGAAAGGCTTATTCCCGTAAATCAAAGGCTGGGAGATTTTCGAGAAGTAAGTCACGGGTTGCATAATACTCAATCTTTAGATGAAGCAGAGAGGTGCCTGCGCTGTTACCGTGTGTTATTGGCAGTAACAGATGAATAGTACTTTTTAGTAGTTGAATATCATAACTTTATTAGATTAAGATATATGATTTACAAATTTTTTAGGGGAGGGAAATAATAACCATGATAGTAAGTTTAACCATAAACGGGCAACGGGTTTATGTTGACGAAGGAACCACTATCTACCAGGCGGCGGAGCAAATAGGGGTTTTCATCCCCACCTTGTGTTATCACCCACAACTGCGTCCGCTGGGTTATTGCCGGATTTGTTTGGTAGAGGTAGAGGGGATTAAGAGGCCGATTACATCTTGTAACACACTTGTTACTGACGGTATGAAAGTTACTACGGATACCCCGGAGGTAATTGCCAACCGCAGGGAAATATTGTCTTTTCTTTTATCTACTCACCCTGTGGAAGAATGCCTTACCTGTGAAGAGAGTGGCAGTTGCCAACTGCAAGAAGGTGCTTACAAAACCGGATTAAATTCTGCCAGAGAGTTTTATCCGGTAGGTACAGACAGAAATGCGGTTATTGACGACTCAGATTATTATATCTATCGTGATCCTGACAAATGTATACTTTGTGGACGCTGCATCAGAGCTTGCCGTGAGATAGCCAACCGGTTTGTTTTTGATTTAAATGAAAATGGGGTTAATTCTCGGGTAGATTTTGGCAGGGATGAAAGCAGAATAACCCTGGAAGATGCCGGATGTATTTCTTGTGGCATTTGTGTGGAAGTTTGCCCGGTAGGCGCCCTT
>CAZWVJ010000003.1:58990-116524 GCA_964636865.1 uncultured Syntrophomonadaceae bacterium | reverse complement strand
AAGCAACGAAACCTATTTCGAGTGCATTATTTTTTGAGGCAACGGGGTTTCCCCGAAAAATAATGCAAAAATATGTCGAAAGATTTTTGGATGAAATGAAATATAATATAGGAAATTTCTATGCGGGCTATTAATAATACCCGATAGGGACTAATGGGATTATTCTTTGCTTACCAAGCTTCTTCAAGCACTGGAAGCACCAAATCTATATCCATAGTAAATTTAGGGTTGTAAACGATAGAACCGTCAGAGAGAGATTGCAATGCTACTTCTTCCAATTTATCCCGCGGAACTTCACACTCCCGCAGAGTTTGAGGGATACCCAGTGATTTTGTCATCTCTTGTATATCCTCCACTGCTAACCTTGCGGCTTCCATACTGCTCATATTAGCAATTTCAAGGCCCAAAGCTTCGGCAATAAGGGCATACTTTTCGGGACATTTATCAAGATTAAACTTCATTACGTGAGGCAGGACAATACTGTTGGCCTTGCCGTGCGGAACTCCGAAAAGAGCTCCCAGAGAGTGAGCCAGAGCATGCACCAGCCCCACCTGGGCATTTCCGAATGCCACCCCGGCCATATAAGAAGCAATCAACTGCTGACCGCGTGACACAATATTTTCACCGTTATTCACGCAATCCGGCAGATGCTTTTTTATTAAGCGAATGGCGTGAAGGGCCATGGCATCAGAAATTGGCGCTGCCTGAAGAGAATGAATTGCTTCTACTCCATGGGTAAAAGCATCCATACCAGTGGTTGCAGTAAGATCCGGAGGTAGATCAACCGTCATCATTGGATCCAGGATGGCTACGCGAGGAATGATATTAGAATCAACAATCATTTTTTTAACGTTATATTCCCAATCCTTAACTATAGCTACATATGTAGCTTCACTTCCCGTTCCCGCAGTAGTGGGAATAGCTACATGGGATGCCTGAAGCCTATCCAAAAGTTGCAATCCTTCATAATCATCCAATTTTCCACCTTCGGTGATAAGAACAGCCATACACTTAGCTGTATCAATAACGCTCCCGCCTCCTACGCTTACCAGGGCATCAACCTTTTTTTCCCTGGCAATTGCCGCCCCTTCATCTACAATATGCACCCCTGAATCTTGTATGCAACCATCATAAATACCCACGCACCTTTTGCCCAACACCCTTTCAACAGGATCCGTTAATCCTGCTTCCCTTACCCCTTTGTCCGTTACAATTAGAACTCGTTGTCCTCCCAGACTATCAATTTCCGCTCCCGTATCTTGAATAGCTTTATTTCCAAATACTAACCTGGTGGGATTGTAATAATCAAACGACAAAGTATCATCATAAAGCATGCGCAGTTCTCCTTTGCCTACATGAAGGACATCATTGCTTCAAAATAAATTATGATTAATGTTTTAATGGCAGCGATCAAATTCCAAATTTTGGCCGTATTTCCCGAAGCCAGTTTTTGAATTCTTCTAACTCTTCCGCATCAAGTTCATCGGGAAACCTGGTATCTATTTCAGTGGCGATACTTACCAATCGGCTTGCTGCTTTTACGTAACGAACCATAGTGGTAAGTGATCCTTTTAATTTTATCTTGCCTTGCATCAATCCCTTAATTGGATCCAAGTCTCCTTTCATAACAGATTTCCACCTTTCAAATTCTCCAGTCAAAACATAATCTCCCTTTACCCCAACTTCCCGGGGAACCAGCCTTACAAAACGGCAGTCACCGTGCCAAAGGTCCAGGTAGAGATAAAGATCTTCATCAAGCCCCAGTTCAGGTTTGGCTAATATATGTATAACTACAGACCCTTCCCATTTTTTAGCTAATTTTTTATATTTATCATCTTCTTTAATCTTTTTTTCAAAAGTAGCCACCCACTCGGGTGTTCCCATGATATAAGGTTTAGGCTGAGATGCTAATCTTTCTTCTACTAATTCTTGATATTCTTTTTCCCATTCTTCGGTTCCGTAAGATAATGACATTTTGCACATTCTCCTTTTCTTTTTTAGGTTTATTATGCAATGTTTTTCCTCAAGTTAGGCATTAATCATTCACAAAAGGAATAAGCCCTTTCCCTACCAAAATAAAATGCCACTTTTATCTATCTGCTACCGATAAAATATTAGTTAACTTAATCAACTTTGGCAAATAAAAAATCCCCCCTTTTATTTTTAGCTGACCTTGAAAAAACTTCTGCATAGTCGCTTTTCCCATCTCATCAAAAAAGTAGGGTATACCACATTTAACCTGCAAATTAGATAAATCCAGTAAAGTTGATGAATCAGTACGGATAGTAATTTGAGGCCTCCGTGCTTTCCAATCATATATAATAAGCTTTCCTCTGCGAAAAGACATCATGAGCTCGATTTCCACATCATATATTTCTATAAAAATGTCCCCTTTTAAAAAATTAAAAAATAATTTTTTTTGGGAACTTTTCTCCAGGTTGCCTTTGATAATATCTCCGAGCATAACACACAAAGCTGTTTCTTCAGCTCCATCCGCAAATTCTACATTCTCCATATCATCACACTCCTATCTCTTTTTTTTAAATAATTCAATAAATTATTACCTTTACCTTTATTTCTTTTTAACAGTTTGGGGAAATTTTTATTAGAATGAGTAATTTAAGGTCAAAAGCCGGATTCTTTGATAGGATCAGAATCAGTTGGCAACTTCTTAAGCTTCTAAAGTGAAAAATTAAGTTAACATATTTACGCTGCAAAATATTCAAACCGGATAGTTTCTCCCGGTTGATATTTTATCCAGGTTGCCGGTTATGCAACTTCTACTAAGTAAATTGCGAAAGGCCACCACTTCGCCTTCCCGAATATAAAAACGGGATACACGTTTATCCACCGCACAAAGCAGTTCATAAGAAATTGTGCTTAAAAGGCCCGCCACTTCATCTACGGTAATTTCTTCCCCTTTTTGTTTGCCGTAAATCACAACTTCATCTCCTACTTCCACGCCTTCAATATCAGTAACATCTACCATACTATAATCCATGCAAACCTTTCCTACAATAGGTGCTCGCCTGCCCTTCACCAAGACCTGTCCCCGGTTTGACAATAAACGGTTTAAACCGTCAGCATATCCTACCGGAACCGTGGCAATCAATGAATCCCGGGAAGTTTCAAAAGTACTCCCGTAACTAATACAAGTCCCCGGGGGTACTTTTTTTAAAAACACTACCCGGGTTTTATATGAAAGAGCAGGCTGCAATTTTACCCTGCCCGATTCCATGCATTCAGTTTTAATGTTTTCTGACGGATATTGCCCGTACAAAGATATGCCTAACCGGACCAGGTTATAACGGGCTTCGGGAACATTGATAGCTCCCGCACTGTTTGCTGCATGCACCTGAGGTATATGCAGGCCTGATTTTTCACAGGCCTCGACTACTTTATTAAAAGTTTTTACCTGTTCACGAACATAGGTAAGATCTTCTTCATCCGCCGAGGCAAGATGCGTCAGGATCCCTTCTATCTTTATGCCGGGAAGGGATGCAATATCATGAATAAAAGAGACTGCTTCCTCGGGTAGCACGCCTACCCGTCCCATCCCCGTGTCAACTTTAACATGCACGGGGACTTCCATTTCACGCCTGCTGGCTTCGGCAGAAATCGCCTCTGCTATTTCCCGGGAAATAATTGTTTGGGTTAGTTTGTAATCCAGAACTTGCGGAACCTGGTTTGGAGGAGTGGTACCAATAAGCAAAATGGGCTTTTTTATGCCTGCCTGTCGTAATTCTATCCCTTCTTCCAAAAAAGCCACCGCAAAGGAATCTACACCTCCTTTTTCGGCAGCCTCAGCTACTTCCATAGCTCCATGCCCATAAGCATCAGCCTTCAAAACAAACATAATTTTAACCTCATCTGAAAGCAGACGGCGAAATTCCTGAATATTGTGTGCTATGGCATCAAGATCTATTTCTGTCCAGGTAGGACGAAAAGACGAAGGCGAGACCTCCACTAAAATCACCTTCAATCATTAAGTTTTAACTAAAAAATTTCTTGAATGATCCTAAACTAAAGACTTTCTTTATTCTTGCCGATGACCCTAAATACCCCATTTATCTGCCGAATAGAAGGCATTTCTTTTATATTTTCCAATGCCCGGAAATAATTAGCTTCCCGCACATCATGGGTGACCAGAACAATTTCAGCAACACCTTTCTCGCTGCGATCTTGCAATATCATGTCCAGGCTTACATCCTCATCCCCAAAAGCATTGGCTAAAGCCGCAAAAACACCCGGTCTATCTTCGGCCTGCAACCTCAAGTAAAAACTGGAAACCATTTTTTCCCCGGAAATAATCGGAACATCCTTCAACGGAACCTCCATCAAACCATCTTCTATTTCATAACTCAAACAACGTGAAGCATCAATAATATCAGAAACAACCGCACTTGCTGTGGGCATTGCACCCGCTCCCTTACCGTAAAACATTACCTCCCCTACTGCATTCCCTTCTACAAAGAGAGCATTAAATTCATTATAGACGGAAGCAAGAGGGTGTTTTAAGGGCAAAAGGGCCGGAAAAACGCGGAGAGAAATAAACCCGTCCACCCGTTCACCTACAGCCAATAATTTAATCGTATACCCCAACTGCCGGGCGTGCATAAGATCCTGGGCAGTAACGTTGTTAATGCCTCGCACATATACATCTTCCATGCCGGCAGAATTACCAAACGCCAGCCTGGAAAGAACTACCAGCTTATAAGCAGCATCCCATCCTTCCAGATCATTCGAAGAGTCAGCCTCGGCAAAACCTTTTTCCTGTGCTTCCAGAAGAGCATCTTGAAATTCTATACCCTCTAAACTCATACGGCTCAATATGTAATTGGTAGTGCCGTTAATTATACCCATAATGCGATCAATGCGGTTAGCTGCCAGGCAATGCTTTAAAGGACGGACTAAAGGTATGCCGCCTCCCACACTGCCTTCAAAAAAAATGGCGCCTCCGCTTTGACGGGCCAACTCTAAAAGATCAGTTCCGTATCGCGCCATTAAGTCTTTATTAGCAGTAACTACGTATTTACCGTTTTTCAATGCTTTTTCCAGGTACTGCCGGGCAGGCTCAATACCCCCCATGAGCTCTACTATCAAATCAATTTCCGGATTTTCCAATATATCGGTAACTTCACTTGTAAACAAAGCCGCCGGAAGTTCAACCCGTCTGGATTTTGCAGAATCACGCACCAAAATTTTCTTTAATTGCAGTTCAGCCCCCGCTTTTTCTTGAATAGATTCTTCATTTATTTGAAGCAGGGAGGCTACTCCTCCGCCTACTGTTCCCATTCCCAGTAACCCGATACCTACTTTTTGTGATTTCATGATTTTCCTGCTTCTCCTTCAATAATTTTGGTCATTATATCATTATATTTATAAAAAAAACAAGATGCTCGGGCTTTTTCTTCCTCATCATAAATAACTCTCACCCTTTGCTTAAGAAAATCCTTTTTTGCATAAATGTCCTCTTATACAGCCTTTTTGAATTTTTATATTTTGAGCAAACACCCTTCACCGGGAGCCAATTCAAAATCCTTACCCACGGCCTTCTCTTGACGCCGGGGATCAGTAGAAATAAGAACTTCGTAGGGTTTATCTTCACGAGTCAGGTTTATAGTCTTTTTTAGATAAGAAAAATTTAAAGCCACCAACAGCTTTTCTTCACCAATTTCGCGCAAATAAAGATAGCAATTATAAGGCACACCTTTTTCAAGGCTGCGGTAATAACCGATTTGCAGCGCCGGCAAATCCTTGCGGAGCCAAATTAACCTCTTATAAAAATTTAATAAAGAATGAGGATCCCTTTCTTGCTTTGCCACGTTTCGTGAATGCAGTTCAGGTCCTATTGGCAGCCAAGGCTCCCCTGTAGTAAAACCTGCTCCCGAACGATCCTCCCATTGCATTGGTGTCCTTGCACCATCACGACCGGGATAGAACGGGTACCATTTTTTTCCCAGAGGATCTTGAAGCAGATGGCGGGGAATTTGAGCTTCTTTCATTCCTATTTCCTCTCCGTAATAGATAAAAGGAGTTCCCCTCAAGGTTAAAAGCAGGAGTGCCATAAGCCGGGCCCGCCAATCTCCATTTGCTCCTTGATCATATCGGCTTAAGGCCCGCGTTTGGTCATGATTACTTAAAGCATATGCAGGCCTTGCGCCTGCAGGAATAATGCGCTCCCATCTATCTACACAACGCTTAAAAGCATCGGCCTTCCATTTGCAAAACATCAAATCGAAATAAAAATTCATATGCAGTTCGTCATTATCTCCATAATAAGATGCCGTAGTACGGGGATCTTCACTTATTACTTCTCCCACGCTTGTCTTCTCCGGATAAGAATCCATAAGTTGACGCATTTCTTTTAATATCCGGTGAGTTTCCGGTTGATGCTTGGTATACTTGGGAACTTGAAACTCCGGCAAACATAAATAATAAAAAAGGTTCATCGCCGGCAAGCGATCATAAGAAGGCATTTTATCCGGCACATCATCTTTAAAAAAGAAAATAGGGTTGTTCCGCAGTTGCTTGTCTTTGCAATAATGATGAGCTACATCCAGGCGAAAACCATCGGCACCCCGGTCAAACCAAAATCGCATTACATCAAAAACAGCCTTTTTTACTTCCGGATTAAACCAATTAAGGTCAGCCTGTTCTTTCAAAAACGAATGCAGATAATACTGCTCCGTGTGTTCGTCCCATTCCCAGGCTGAGCCAAAAAAATTATTTTTCCAATTATTGGGAGGCCTGCGGCGAGGTCCCACTCCATCCTGCCAAATATACCAGTCCCGCTTGGGATTATCGCGAGAAGAGCGGGACTCCTGAAACCATGGATGTTCAATAGAGGTATGATTTACTACCAGATCGAGCATAATCCGGATGTTACGCCGGTGGGCTTCCTCTACTAAGCGATCAAAATCTTCAAGAGTGCCATAGCAAGGATCTATATCGCAAAAATCAGAAATATCATAACCAAAATCATAATGGGGGCTCTTAAAAAAAGGACTGAACCAAATTGCATCTATCCCCAGCGAGTTGGGCGTTCCATCATTTAAATAATCAAGCTTGTCAATGATCCCCTTAATATCGCCAATGCCATCCCCGTTACTATCCATATAACTACGGGGATAAACCTGGTAAAAAACCGCCTTTTCCCACCATTCCGGAGTCTTACCTTTCCAATTAATATCCGCAGGCATAATATGAATCATTCCTTTCTTTATTGTTTATGTTAAATTTTCTACATAATCTTCCCATTCCCTTTAATTATAAAGTATACCCGCTTTTCACTAACGGAATAAATTATAAATTATTAAAATTATTCCGTTTAACATTCTTGACAAACAGAAAAAACCATTATATAATAAAACAAAATGACCAGTCGGTTTTTAAAAATTTGTTTCTTCAGTGAGGAATGATTTGTTGAAAAATGAACAGCGCCGTCAAGAAACTCGAAACAGCATCTTAAATGCAGCCACACATTGTTTTGCTTTAAAAGGTTACGATGGTACAGGAGTGGCTTTAATATGCGAAGAAGCCGGTGTAAGTAAGGGAGCCTTTTACTACCACTTTCAGAGCAAAGAAGCTGTTTTTCTGGAATTAATCAATAACTGGCTATCAGAAATGGAAAAATCCCTGGAAAACATAGCCATGGACGCAAGCCCTGTACCTGAAACTTTAATAAATATGACTGGTATGCTCCAGGCGGCACTTCAATCAGAAAACGTAGAAAAACCACTTTTTTTGGAATTATGGATTAGAGCAAGCCGTGATGAAAATATTCGCCAGAACACCATTCTACCCTATCGCAAATACAGACAGTTATTTACCCGGTTAATAGAGCAAGGAATAGCAGAAGGATCACTTAAGCCCGTAGATCCGGATTCGGCTGCCCAGGCCATTCTTTCCCTGGCAAGCGGAATGTTTTTACAAGGCTTAATGGACCCCAAAGGTGCCGATTGGGAAAAAGCCGCTGCCGATAGCATAAAATTTCTTTTAGAGGGACTAAAACAAAACCAGGAGGGATGAGTTATGATTTTGGTTACCGGAGCTTCAGGTCATTTGGGCAATGTTTTGACCCGCAAACTTTTAGCAGAGGGGGAAAAGGTAAGGGCCATGGTTCTACCGGGAGAAAAATGTGATTTTCTTCACAATATGGGAGTAGAATGCGTGGAAGGAGATGTATGTGATCCGGCATCGCTGGATAATGCCATGAAAGATGTGGAACTGGTATATCATCTGGCCGGAGTCATTTCCATCGTTCCCGGCAAGGAAGACCTCATGGAAAAAGTTAACGTGGAAGGCAGCCGAAATGTAGCGGAAGCCGCCCTAAAAGCCGGTGTTCGCCGCATGATACATACAAGCTCTGTCCATGCCCTTAAACGAGAACCGCATGGCATTACAATGGACGAATCCACCCCTTTAGATCCAAATAATCCGGCGGGAGTTTACGACCAAACTAAAGCCAGAGGTACCATAGAAGTCCTTAAATTAGTGGACAAAGGGTTAGATGCCGTTATTGCTTGCCCCACCGGTATAATCGGCCCCCATGACTATGCAGGCTCAGAGATGGGAAGAGTTATAAAAGACTTCACCCGAAAAAAACTTCACTTTTTAGTAAAAGGCGCTTTTGATTTTGTCGATGTGCGTAACGTAGCAGAAGGTTTAATTCTCACCGCTCAAAAGGGGCGCACGGGGGAAATATATATACTGGCCGGAGAAAATAAAAAATTGGAGGAAATTTTTCAAATAGCCCAAAAGGAAGCCGGAGTGAAATCTCCTTATATCACCATCCCCGAAAGACTGGCTCTGTTCGGAGCACATATTGCTCAGTTACTTAGTCGTTTTAGTAAAGCACCTCCCTATTTTACCACTTATTCCCTGCAGACCATATTTGATAACGCCAGCTATAGCAGCAACAAAGCACAAAAAGAACTCGGTTACAAACCCGGTACTTTGCGGGAAAGCATCAGGGATATGATTAATGGCTTCTCCCAAAAAGCCAATTTGAGAGAAACAATATAAAAGTCGGCCGCTCCCCGTTATTCCGGGGAGCGGTTCATAGGAAATTATAAGTCACGCTGCCAATTTAGGCTTATAAAGTTTTTCCTGTTCTAATGAACTCACGGTTCATCATTTTTAGATGCCTCAGCCTTGTCCTTTATAGCCTACTGTTACTTTTGATCCCTCAACTAAAACGGGCACTTTTTTTGCATTATATTTTTCCTTTGCTTCTTGCAAAGCTTCTTTACTTTGAGAAACGTTTTTTTCTTCATAGTCTACTCCTTTTTCTTTAAGCTCATCTATGAGCTTAGCACAATAGGGACAGCCGTCTTTCACATACAAGGTCGCTTTTTCCATTGTTAGTTCACCTCCTATAAATAAAAATACTTGTGGTATTGATCCTTCTTTAAATCATAGCTAATGTCCTCCTTTTTGACCGTGCCCTTGCCAACCTTGCATACTTGTGATCTATATTCAAACTTACTTCTGAAAAGGGAAACTTTTTTATGATATACTTATGTACATGCAAAAAAGAAAGCCACCGGTTTCCAAAAACCAGCAAGTTGAATTGAAAATTGAAGGGCTTAGTCATGAGGGGGCTGGCGTGGGCCGCATAAACAATTTTACCGTTTTTGTGCCTGACACGGTTCCCGGCGATGTAGTATCCGCCCGTATAATATCTCTCCAAAAAAATCATGCCCGCGCTCTCTATCAAGATATTATGCAGCATTCGCCAGACCGAGTTTCACCGCCATGCAAAAAGTATCTTCGCTGCGGAGGATGCCAAATTCAACACATAAGCTATGATGCCCAACTGCGTTATAAACAGCAGTTGGTTAAAGATGCAGTGGAAAGAATCGGGAGAATCACCACCGACATTTTGCCTGCCCTGGGCATGGAATACCCCTGGTATTATCGTAACAAAGCCCAGATGCCGGTACGTCAAAAAGGGAATACCCTCCATGTGGGGTTTTATGAAAAACGCAGCCACAAAATTGTAGACCTGGATAATTGCTTTATTCAACATTCCGCAAATAACCGGGCAATTGCTAAAACTCGCTCTGCCTTACAGGAATTACTAATTCCGGCTTACAATGAAAAAAATAAAAGCGGTGTTATCCGGCATATTATGGCCAGATCTTCCCTGGCTACTAATGAAGTAGTAGTTGTGCTCGTAACCCCAAATTCTTCTCCCATTCCACATCAGGAAAGCCTCATTCGTAAATTGCGCAACCACTTAACAGAACTTTCCGGGATTGTGCAAAATATTAATCCTTCTGATGGGAACGTGGTTTTGGGGAATAAAAATAAAATTCTTTGGGGAAAACCTTATTTAACGGAATCTATCGGAGGCTACTCTTTTAGAATTTCCCCCCAATCCTTCTTTCAAGTCAATCCTCCCCAAACCGAAGCCCTTTATAGGGTTATCTCCAATTATGCAAACTTAAAAGGAACAGAAACAGTATTAGACCTCTACTGCGGTTTGGGAACCATTTCAATTTACCTGAGCAGCAAAGCCGGAAAAGTCATAGGCGTGGAATCCGTTAACAGCGCCGTAGAAGATGCTCGTATCAACGCAGCCCAAAACAATGTTAATAATACAGAATTCCACGCCGGCAAAGCGGAAGACATTTTAAACCTTTTTGAAGGGGATAAGAACTACCCCGAAGTAGTAATCGTAGATCCGCCCCGTAAAGGATGTGAACAAAAACTACTGCAAAACATTGGGCACATTCAACCTTCCCGCCTTATCTATGTTTCATGCAATCCTGCCACTTTGGCCCGTGATTTGAATTATCTCACTCAAGAAGAAGATTTTTTCGTTCAAGAAATTCAACCCGTAGATATGTTCCCTCACACCAGCCATGTAGAGTGTGTGGCAAAAATAATACCCCGGCGTGATTTTTAGTAAACCCGGGGAATGAATATATAAGTGAAGTTAACACATTTTTGGAGAGTAATTCATGTTAATATAATCTTCAATTGCTCACGACTCATTTGTATTTATGAAGATTATTTTCTCACCTGTCAGCTTGCAAAAGCTCTTCCGCTTCTTCCTGCCACCTGGCAAAAATTGAAGGATTCCAATGGGGAGGATAGTTACGGTAATGACTATATATTTTGCTTCCTCTCCCGGTGGCCTCGTTGAGTTTGGCAAGGATAGATGGTTTGGAAATGCCCCGCCATAAAGACTTAACTTTTGTTTCAACCGCCGGTGGTAGAAAAACCCCGTTTACCGCTTCTTCCAGGATGTCTGCATTCATAATATCCTGACGAAAAAGGAAATTTAAATAGTCATGATCAAGAGTCTGCAAGGCATCTCTCAAAGCAGAAAGAGCCGCAAACGATGCCCCCCGATCATTATCCAGGTAAAATTTCTTATTAATATCCCAAAGCTTTACCATATCATTCCTGCCCTCCTCTGCCGCCTCTGAGATAACTTCTGCGGCCCAAAGGCCCACTAAAACAGCCGAACCGGCTCCGCATCCCGTAGTAGGCACTGAAGTGGATGCCGCATCGCCAATAACTACAAAGCCGTTGGTTACAAAATTGAAAAGAGAAGGACCTACAATACAAAGCCCCCTACCTCCACGTAACTTCTCATTCTTGATAGAAGGATGTTTGGCAATAAATTCTTCTATTACATCTTTGGGATCCGGTTTTGACGGATCATTTTTAACTCCTGCGCCTACATCAATCCTTTCCGCGTTATGAATGTGAGACCATTGATAACCTCCATGATAACCATAGCGATAATGGTCGGGGATTATGTCAACTCGAGCCTTTTCCGGATCCCGCTCCCTTACTTCCCGGTTAACAAAGCCAAACGCATTGCCTTTAAACTCAGAAGCCAGGCCGGTATAATCAGGAAGGCTCCTGCGTAAAACAGAGTGGAAACCGGAAGATTCTATCACAATATCAGCTGTTATTTCTTCCCGAACATCATTTTCAAGATTCTTAACGCTAACCCCATACACTTCCACCCCATCCGGGCCATTAGTGCCGGTTTCATGGTAGAGAAGGCCTAAACCTTCATGCCCATATTTAATTTGTGCGCCGGCTTCTTCTGCCTGTTTCACAAGCATCTGCCCCAGCACACGGCGATCGGTAGTAATCATTTTAAATTCAATATCCTTAACACTGGTATAACCCGGGGAATACAGTTTAAGCCGGGGTATAGCATGTTTTTCAAAAACCCCTTCACTATGTGGAGTTTCTTTTACCAAATCCCCATGCCATTCATTTCCTACAAGCTCGGGCATATTCAAACCTGCTGATTCCAAGGCTACACGTTCTACGGCATCAGACCAGTCGTGTCCCAATTCTTCATAGGAACCCTTCTCATAAATGGTAACATCAATGCCTTTCTGAGCCAGTTCCCTGGCTAAAACAGCCCCACCCGGACCTGCTCCAATAATGGCTACTTTGTATTTCATATCTCACACTCCCCATTTATGATTAATTAAAAATTTATTCATCAGAAGAATTGGTGTACCACAATATTTTCTTCAAATCCACAAAGTTTTACCTGCGTGATTGATTATATTCGATGAAAAAAATATCATTCCTGCCCTCCAAATCACAACTCTACCTTCCCTAAAGGTGTCGATCCTTGACATTGACACAAATTCCTAATAGCTGAAATAAAAAATAAAGGATAGCTTTCCTTTCTTTACCTAATCTTCAAAAATTGCCACGACCCTGGTCCAACCGGCGCTGGCATCTTTTATTTTCACGGGAAAGCAAGATACTTTGAAACCAAATGGCGGCAGTTTATCAAGGTTGGTCAATTTTTCAATATGGCAATATTCCTTTTTTTTGCCGGCAAAATGAGCTGCCCAGAGTTTTCCTTTTTCTCCCTCTTTATATTCTTGAGCCATTATACTAAAAGGACGATCCCATCCCCATGCGTCAATGCCCATAACTTTTATGCCCTGATCAACAAGCCATAAAGTCGCTTCCTCGCTCATACCGGGATGCAAATCCTGATAACCGGGTTCACCAAACCTTTTCCAAACATCTGTCCTTATCAAAACAATATCTCTTTCTTTCAAAGAATAATCTATTTTCTTCAAAGCCTCCCGGACAGCCTGTGCGGTAATTAATTCTCCCGCTTGATAATGGCTAAAATCCAAAACAACCCCGTCACTAAAACACCATTCCAAAGGAATTTCATCAATGGTTTTAGCCTTCTGCCCTTCCGATGCCGGGCCGTAATGATAGGGTGCATCGAGGTGAGTCCCGGAGTGAGTGCCTAATTTAACCCACTCCATAGCCCAAGCCTTCCCCTCCGGAAAATCATCGACTTCTAAACCAAACAAAGCTGCTGCCTGCTCTGCCCCTTGTTCATGAGGTACATAATCAATTTCGTGGGGTAAGGGTTCCACAGTGCCATTTTCTATAGTATCACTTAAATCAATCATCTTTACCATAAATGAACCTCCTCATAAATAATATTTGTTAGCTTTATGCTCAATCAGCTCTTTTGATATTTCTCAAACAATTTTTTTATCTTTTCCCTTGATTAAGTAATAATTATAGCGAACAAATAATTATGCTCTCAATCTTTACGATGTAGAGGATCGGGATCTTTATATCCCCTTTTTCGTTGTGTCAATGTCAAGGACCGACACCCTTTTTTGACAAAAATCTTTTTTTGTTTATCTTTGTGTCAATGCCGAGGCCTGACACTTTTTTTATTCTGTATGGAGTAATTATAATCCTTTTTATAATAAAAGAAGGCCTCTTCAATCAAAGAAAGCTTTTAATTTTTTTGTTGTTTAGTTAAAATGAGGGTGTGAAAGATTAGTTTTCCCGCTTTGGAGGGTTAAAATAGAAATGGCTTTAATTGATCTCCACAATATTTATAAATCATACGGCGAAGAGATAATATTGTCCGGGGCCTCTATGCAGATCCACCCTAAAGAAAAAATCGGCCTTGTAGGAGACAATGGAGCCGGCAAAACTACTATTTTAAAAATCATTACCGGAGAAGAAACAGTTGACGAAGGCCAGGTTTCCCGGGCCAGGGATTTAAAAATAGGTTATCTTACCCAAAAACCAACTATTCAACCTCACACCACTTTAAAAGAGTTTTTACAGGAATCACTCGGCGATCTCTTTGCTATAAGAGAACGACTAAAGGCTTTGGAAAAAGAAATGGCTTCCCCTCACATCCAAAACGATAAATCTCGGCTGGAAAGTTTAATGGAAGAATACGGTTCCCTCTCTTTGAAGTATGAAGCCAGGGAGGGATACAACCTGGAACAACACATGAATGAAGTAGCTGAAGGCATGCGGTTTTCTTCACAAGATATGGCTCGCAAAATGTCAGAATTTAGCGGGGGAGAAAAAACCAGGGCTCAACTCGCCTCTATTTTACTTCAAGATTATGATCTGCTACTGCTGGATGAGCCCACCAACAACCTTGATGTGGAGACCATGGAGTGGCTGGAAAAATATTTGGATAATTGGGAAGGGACTCTCTTAGTGGTTTCTCATGATCGATACTTTTTAAACCGCATAGCCAGCAAGATCGCTCTGTTAGAAAAATATAAAATTAAATGCTATAAGGGTAATTATTCCGCTTTTAAAAACCAAAAAGATCTGGAGGATTTAACCACAGAAAGATCCCAAAAGAAACAACATCAAGAAATGCAAAAAGACCTGGAATTTATTCAAAATGCTTCTTCCGATGAAATTAGAAGAGCCCAAAGCCGCCAAAAGCAATTGGAAAAGACTAAACCTGTGGAAGAACTATCTTCTTCCAAAAACATGAAACCAAAATTTGACTATACGGGACGGGGAAGCAACATTATGCTCTCATGTAACGATGTCACCAAGTCATATGGCCATACCACAATTTTTAGCGATGTAACATTCAAACTATTCTGGGGTGACCGGGCAGCCGTAATCGGCCCTAATGGATCAGGGAAAACCACCTTTTTACGCCTGGTTGTCTCCGAAGAATTACCTGACGGGGGCACAATTAAATTGGGCCCCAGTGTTAAAACCCTCTATTATGATCAGGAACACAGGGGACTTAATCTCAAATGCTCTGTTTTGGAAAACATTATGGAATATTCCGATATGACAGAATCCGAAGCCCGCAAATACCTGGGTAGATACCTATTTACCAAAGAAGACGTTTTCCGCCAGGCAAGTGACTTAAGCAGCGGAGAAAAAAGCCGCCTGGCCCTGGCCAAGGCAACTCTTACTGACAGCAATTTTCTCATTATGGATGAGCCCACCAATTTTCTGGATATCGGCAACAGAGAACAGCTGGAACATTCTTTGGAAGGATATCCGGGAACAATGCTGATAGTTTCTCACGACCGTTATCTCATTTCCCGCCTGGCTAATTGCATCCTGGAAATAAATAATAAAGAAATAAATCTATACCGACAAACTACTTATGAAGAATATTTGGCAATGAAGGAAAAGAATCTACCCGGGGCAAAAAAAGAAGAAAAAGAAGGGGGGGCTTCAGACTCACGGGCTCAAAAAAAGGAAACTAAAAAATGGCACCGGGAACAACGGGAAAAAGAAAAAAAGAAGCGTCAGGAAATAATTGAATTAAGGAGACAAAAACGCATACTCAACCAAAATCTCCACCGCCTGGAAAAAGATATAGAGCAAGAAGAAGAAAACAAATCACAGCTGGAACATCAATTAGCTGATCCTCAAAATTACGATGACTTTCAAAAAATCAGGGAAATGAATGAACAACTGGAAACCTGTCAGCAAAAAATCAGAAACATGTATGAAGAATGGGAGGAAATAGCCGAATCATTAGAGAATATGCCAGAAGAAGAAACTGTAGGCCTTGAATAAATCAAATTGAGCAAAAAATATTTGACAAAACATACTTTTTTAGCTTCACAAATGTAAATTAAAAGCATACAATAGTATAGGATAATTAATAATAAAGTAATAACTAATAGACAAGCTTTCTTGAAGGAGCAATAGACTTGAAAATTGATTTACATGTGCATACCAATCATTCATTCGATGCCTCAGGTTCACCTGAAGAAGTTTTGGAACACGCTAAAAAAATTGGATTAGACGGCATTGCCATCACTGAGCACAATTCTTACCATAAAACCGAAATCTTTTTATCCATGGCTTCTCAATACAACTTGCACGTCTTTGCCGGAGCTGAAGTTCCAACTTTAAACGGGCATTATTTGGTTTTCAGTGAAGATGTAGGTCGTTGGAATAGTTATTCCCACGCTCTTTATAACGCTCAAGATCTTATAAATAAAGTTAATGAAGTTGGCGGCGTGGTTATTTGCGCTCATCCCTATCGTTTCGGGCTTGGTTATGGCGGTAGGGCGGTTAAAAACATGCTGGGGCTAACCGCTATTGAGGTTTATAACGGAGGCAACCGTAACGGAGAAAACAAAAATGCCCTGGAATTAGCTGAAGAAATGAATCTGCCGGGAATCGGGGGCAGCGATGCCCATCGCATCGAAGAAATAGGCCGCTGTTATACCGAGTTTTCCGTTCCTGTATCTAACCTCTCTGATTTAATACACGCCTTAAAACACGGTTATTCAAAGCCTGTCATAGCATTTTAACTTTTTTATATTTTTTATCCTCAATTTTTCCTGTATTTTTCTACTATGTTTTTCATAAGCTCATACTTGGATTCCATATCCCATACCAATTTAAATTGAGTGCGAGCCCGTTGACAATTTTGGCCTTCTCGCGAAACCTTGAAGTAAACATCTCCGTTTAAGTAATCAGTAAGAAAACGCATACCGCATTCCAGGGTTATTAACCACGCTGCAAACGGCAATAATTTCACTTCATCTTCAGCAAGTATATCTCCGGTAGTCTCCAGGTATCCCCGGCAAAATTGCTCATAAAGCATTGCATCCATATTAACCTTTGATAGGTCATGCTCATCTTCTCCAGCCAAGTTGGTACCATAACGTATAGCATCACCAAAATCATAAAGAGAAAGGCCGGGCATAACTGTATCCAAATCTACCAGGCAAACTCCCTCCCCCGTCTGATCATCTATAAGCACATTGTTAAATTTGGTATCATTGTGTATTACCCTTAGCGGCAGTTTGCCCTCCCGGAGCATATTAACCAGCAGCGAAACCTTATCTTCCCTGTGTTTAACAAAATCAATTTCCTCACGCACATTTTGAGCCCGATTTAAAACATCTTTGTTAACCGCTTCCAAAAAAGCCTCATAACGTTTCCGGGTATCATGAAATCCGGGTATAGTTTCATAAAGAGCTGACGGAGGAAAATCGTGGAGCAGTTTTTGAAATTTACCTACTGTTCTCCCCGCACTGTAAAAGTGATAAGGAGATTCTACTATTTGATATGAGCGGCTGCCCTCGATATACTCATAAGCCCGCCAGAAATCATCCCGGGAACATCGATAAAAACATTTGCCGTCTACAGAAGGAACTATATTCAGCGTCTCGCGTTTTAAATCACCACCATTTTCAATTATTTTATCCTGCAGGTGACGGATTACTTTTTCAATATTTTCCATTACTTGTTCAGGGTTATTAAATACATTTTGGTTTATTTTTTGTAATATATAACGTCGCTTTTCCTTTTTTCCTTTATTAGTAAAATAAACAATATAAGTATCATTTATATGCCCAAAAGTATATTTTTCTGCCCCAGAAAATTCTCCTTCAAAAGTAAACCCCTTGACTATGTTTCCCAGGTCCATATTATTGCCGCCTTTCCAGTTACTTGAACTTTTTCTTATATTGTTTCTTTCGTTAAATAATTACTAATAAAAAGTTACATTTTTTCAAATAATAACATATCTAAAACTTTTGCTCTAACCTTTTAATCAAAAAGACGACACCCTTATTAACTTGAGTGCCGTTTTCACCTATCATCATATTAACATAAACTAAACAAATTATCTTAAGTCATCAGAAATGCCTCTCAATCATTCCGGCTTCTCATTATAAACTTGTTTCCGGTTGTTCTCCTTTTTGTCTTACCAGCACTTCACTAATGCGCAAAAAGCATATCTGAGGACAAGAAACTTTTCACGGTATCTACCTTATTCTTGAATCAACCATCAAATATGCATTATGAGATGTACCATGGGAAGCAAATTAGGGCAATTCCCCGTCACTTGCCACTTTAACCCAAATACATTCTTGAGCATGATTTTCTAATTCTTCTTTAATCATTTTATGAATTTCGGAAATATCCTCTCTGGTTTTATTAAATATTTTATTGCAACCATCATCCAAATCAAGAGCAACTCCTTCTTCAGCCATGCGGTTTATTTCTTCTAATCTCTCCAATATCTGCTTGTATTTCTCCTTTGTTTGTAAAGCATCCTTCATCATTTGGGTCTCTTCATCATCAAGTAATTCAAATTTTTCTTTCGGTGCTCCACACTTTGGGCAAATATCAGGGGGCTCTTCTCCTTCATGCAAATAACCACAAACTTCACAACGCCACATTTTCATTTTTATCAGTCCCTTTCTTTTTTTATTTAACTTCTTATTTCATTCCTCATACTTATCTTTTGAAAACATTGAACTAGATTGAACAGGTAAACTTTGAAACTTTCTTCCACCGACTAATTCACCGAACTTTTTAAGCCAGGCGAAAACTCGCTATAAAAAATGGAGCCGTCCACCACTTGAAGTAAGTTACAGAACGTGATACCAATTTCCCGGTATCTTTTTCAGTTACTGTCCCAAAGCAGGTAGTGTGTGAAACCGGAAGGTTCCACGGTAAAATATTTACTTTTTCTCCTACAAAATGATATTCCTTAGCATATGCCTGGAAATCAAAAGTATATCGAATCTTTCGCTCGCTAAAATAAGCAAGTTCAAGAGTCCCTTCGCAAGGCGCGTCATAACATAACCCCCCTGCGGTAACAGTTCCCCAAAGGGGCTGAGTTAAAAACTCTTCACTTTTAGGATTAAGCCATGCGGAAATATTTTTAGGGCCCCACTTTACCTTGAACTCAAAGGGGTACTTCCCCTCCGGGCCCATGCCTGTTTCAAACTCATGTTCACCGCTCATAAGTTCTTCTATTTGAAAACCAACACGGCGTTCCTTGATCATATTTTGCAAATCTTCTACTCTTCCCATCACTTAATCATTCCTTTCTTCTATATGAAACATTGTTAAAGATAAAAATATAGTTATCACATTTTAATCTTAGAATCCTTCCAAATCATCTTTCAAAGCTTGCGGATCTTTACCCAAAAAGTATAAAGAAGTAGCGCTAATTATGTTCGAAAGAGGAGATATTGCTCGGCTCACAGAGCCAAGGCTATTTATAACTGTTATCATTTCCACCGATTTTTCTTTCTTTATTGCCTTTACTATTCTATTAGCAACACTTTCAGGAGACATGGAATAATAAGGTAAAAGGCGCATGGACATCTTCGCTCCCCAGGTATCTCCTTCCACATCATCATAAAAACCGGTATTTATCATGAATGGATAAACAGTAGTAACATTGATGTTGAACTTCTTAAATTCAAACTGCATTAATTCGGAAACTCCACCTAAAGCAAGCTTAGTAGTTGCATATGGTCCCCATGTTGGCAGACGGAAAAATGCTTGACCGGAAGAAATGTTTACAATATGTCCACTTTTCGCCTCAACCATAGCAGGTAAAAAAGCATAAATATGATATAAAGCGCCCCAAAAATTAACATCCATTAGTTTTTTCCAGGTATCAAGCGAAGTCTCTACAATTTCACCACTGTATCCAATCCCTGCATTGTTGATCAAAATATCTACATGGCCCACATTTTGCAGAACATCATCAGCCATTTTTTGAACTTCTTCTTGATTTGCTACATCCACTATGTAAGAGCGGATAGGCGAACCTATATTTTCTAATGCTTTCACAGCATCATTTAATTTATCTCCATCTATATCGGAAAGAATCACCTCCGAACCACTTTCGGCAAATATTTCGGCCATGCAGTAGCCAATGCCGCTGGCAGCACCTGTGATTATCACCCGTTTTTCTTGTAAGTCCATTATTTCCTCCTTATAATACTACAGCAAAAGATTATAGAATGAGTGTCTCGTAAGGCAAGGACGGGGACGGTTCTTTTGCCTCGCAAGCCAAGTAGAAGTTTCGAGCGTCCCGTAGCGAACGAAGGCCACAAGGCAACAGAACCGTCCCCGTGCCTTATGTGCCTTTAAAAGTTTCGCTGTAGTTATAAATTTTCATAGCCCTTTTCGGTTAACACTATTGTTTCTGCACTAAGCATAGCTTGTTTTTTTATTAAACCTTCTTCTTCAAGTTCTTTGATTGCTTCTTGAGCTAACTGCTTATCTTCCGCGTTCATTTCATTTAAAAAACTTGAATACCACTGAACATCTAAAGATTGCTTGGGTTTGGCTTCCATTTTTCTAAATTTCTCCATAATAGCTTCTTTAATTTCCGATTTTTCCATAATTACCACCCTCTCATGATCAAAATTTAAAAAATTTCCCGGTCTATTAAAATAAAGTTTAAAAAGGTTCCTCATACTTTATACCCTGTAAAGGAAGATTTTTAAACTAACTTTTTGCATTACTTACATAAATCAGCTTCTTAATAATTTATTTCTCTTATTATTCTATACCAATTTATCTCTTCCTGCAAAAATTCTCCGTAGGAGGTTTAGATATATTATATGCACTTTTTCTCTCATTAGATTATACAGAATACAATTTAAAAGCCTATTGGGACAGTAATTCTTCAATTATAGACGTTATCTCTTCAGGTTCATTGGCCATATAATCCGGTTCACCTTGTTTTAGCAAATCATAACCGTCATATCCCCAGGTTGCGGCAATTACTTTTATAAAGACTTTTTTGCAATTCTCTATATCTCTTAATTCATCTCCTACATAAATTACTTCCTCCGGGCTAAAGCCGTGTTTTTTTAAAAATCTTCTCATTACCCTGTATTTACCAAACAAACCATGGGTGTTATCTATATCATGAAATAAATTCAAGTTGTGGGCATCTAAAAATTTTTTAATATTGCTTTCGGAATTGGAAGATATAATCCCCAAAAATAAATCTTTTTCGGCAAGCGCATGGACCATAGCAGGCACTCCTTCATAATAAGAACAAGTAGCCATGAATTCTCCCACCATCTCCCTGCCTTCTCTAATAAGTATCGGTATTTTATAAAGAGGAACCCCTAATTTTTTAATTCGTTCATGTAGGGGATAATGCTTCAACTCTTCCAGTTCCTCCATGGAAAGGACCTCATAACCATGTTTTTTCGCTAATTTAGGGTAAGCATTAGCCATAACATCTTTTGTATCAGCCAAAGTTCCGTCGAAATCAAAAATTACTGCTTTTATCATTTACTCTTTCTCCAATATTTTATGGTCATTTTTCTTTTTCCTATTATTAAGTTAACACCCGGGGAGGTATTATTTTTTAATATTACCAGACATTTATTGTCTATCATTTACACTTGAACATGCATTTATTTTAAGTATGTATAATAGATATATTTCTTTTTCATCTTCTTTAAAACCTTCTTAAGTGAAGATCAACCGGGACAATTACCACATATTATCATCTTACCCTTGTTAACCTTGAGACAGACAATCAACAAACCTCTAAAAACCCAAAGGAGGAATTAACCTCAACCAAACAGAAATTCAACTTATATAAAAACAATTTAAAAGAGAAAGGAAGAAATGTTTGATAAAAAAAGCAATTATTCCCGCAGCCGGCCTGGGAACTCGGATGTTGCCGTTAACCAAAACACAACCTAAAGAAATGTTGCCCTTAGGAGACAAGCCTTGCATCCAATACATTGTGGAAGAGTTAGCTAACGTGGGTGTTAAATACCGCTAGCACCTTTAAATGATAATTTCCTTGCCTACTTTAATATCAACGTATTTTTCTTGAAAAGTTTGCCTGAATTGCTCAAGGGTCCAGTCAGAACTGTCGTGGGGAGATAAGGCTATTACTTGAGGATTTACTTTCTTTATTGTTTTCAGGGCATTTTTTACGTCTTCTTCCTTTAGGCCTTCCCAGGGAGGGTCATCGGAAGCAGTTAAATACTGCAGATCCAAGGGCCCTTTCATCAGCCTGCCTCCATAAATAGGGTAATGCAAGCCGCCGATAATACCATATATAGGCTCATGGAATATTTCCCGGGCCCTTTCTATTATTCTCTCTACTTTTTGATGTCCACAACCTACAATCAAAACAATACCTTTTCCTTTTACATTGATTGCCAGGCTGTGTTCCAGGGTGTAACCCATTAAAAATAAATAGCGAGGATGAACTCCTATACTGGCTATACCGGGTTCTAATACTGTGGGCTCCCTGATAGTATTAACTTTTGGCCCCGGATTCCAGGATGAAGGTGATATATCTGCGGGGGCATAAGCAGGTATTTCCCCTAATTTTACCTCTCCCTTGGAAATACTAAAAGTGCCTTGTTTCTGTTCTTCCATTCCACCCACGTGATCCAGGTGTATATGGCTAAAAAACAGGATATCAATATCTTCAATTTTTACACCCAATAATTCCATATTTGTCAACAAAGGGGAAGGATGTTCGGATTCCAAGTTCCGCCCAACATCCATAAGTATGGTGGTATTGTCAGCTTTCACCAGGTAAGAAACTCCCGGCTCGGTTTTTAAGTCATCCCTCTCTGCATAATAATCAACCAGGGGAAGAATAGAAAGGTTTTTTACGGTCCCGAAAGGGGAAAGCTTTGCAAAACGCATGTTTTTAATTTCTTCCTCTGCCCTGTTTTTGCCCGCTCTTTGTATATTCATTTTATTTAAGAAGAAAACAAGAAAAATCAATAATAATACAGCTAACACAAAACCAGTGTACATTATCTTCCCCTTTCTCGTAAGAAAAGCCCCTAAAATATAAATTAGCGGTACGAATTTTCTTCCCACCGCTAATTTAGGCAACCTCAGGAGAAAATTCTTTTAATATATACTGACAATATTCCCTTTTCTATAAAAAGAATCGGCCGGCATTTCATTTATGCCGGATGAAAACCGGAAATATCCATGAGATGGCCTTTACGTTGATTTTTTGGTTTAAACTTGGCTTTTACTTCCATGCCGATTTTTACTTCATCCGGTGAACAATTTTCCAACCGGTGTAGAATGAACCCATCGGCAATCTTAATAGTAGCAATAATGGAAGGTTTCTTTTTGGCGCTTCCGTCCTTTTCTATCCAGGCTACAGTGTAAGTGTGGACGGTGCCGGAATTGCCTACTTCTATCCAGTTATCAGAAAGACGCTCAAAACACCTTTCGCAATACAATTTTCCCGGCACAAAAGTAACATTACATTTTTCACACCTGGTTCCGTAAATTTTAGCCTCTTCCTTAATTCCTTCCAAAAACTTTTGCCCGGCAATTCCGGCTGTATAGCGGTTTTTCACGGGAAAACGGTCTGTTTTGGGAAAATTATTTTCGCCGGAATCCCAGTACCTATTATCTACATTTTTGGTTATTCTTTCCAGTATAGCCATTTAAATAATCCTCCCTCTTAGTAAGGTTTGAAATAATTGATATCTGTTATAGAGCCTACACGCTGCCTCTTAGGCTTCCAAACTGCTTTTACTTTCATACCAATTTTGATATCTTCCGGGTCCACTTCACCTAACCGATGTAAAATCCCCATACCCTTTGAAGCGCCATCTATTTCAATAACTGCGGGCAAATGAGGTTTTTCCCCGGGCTTAACCCGACTGGCATCCCAATTGACCTGGCAAATGGAAAAAGTGTTCACCACTCCGGTATCTTTCACATATACCCATTCATCGGCAGGGCGAAAGCATAACTCGCAAAAAAGACGAGGGGGCAACATAATCCGGTGACATTTGCGGCATTTTTTACCGATAATATTACCTTCCTTAAGCTCTTCAAGATATCTTCCAACACCTACTCCTGTATCCCACGCATATCTACATGCCAGCTCATCTTCTACCGAAAACGCCTTATTTTGCTCTACATCTTTAGCCGATAAAGCTGTGCCGCCTCTGATGAAATTAGTATGCTCCATTAGTCTTTCTCCACCTTCCTGTTTAAAATATTTACCATAATAAATTAAAAAACAATTAAACACCCATTACAGCTACCGAACTTACCTGCATCAAGTCTCCCCAAGCCTGGCACACACCATATTTCGGATTTCCGGGAACTTGCCTTTCACCTGCTTCTCCCCTTAACTGCCAGAAAAGCTCACAAACTTTCATAGTACCGGCAGCGGCGATGGGATTACCTACACCCAACAACCCTCCTGAAGGGCACATGGGAAGATTGCCATCTTGATCAAAATGACCATCCTTCAGCAGTTCCACTGTCTTGCCCCGCGGTGACAACTGCAGACCTTCCATGTGATGCAGAGCTTTATAATCAAAAGGATCATAAGGCTCCGCAATATTAATTTGTTTAGCGGGCTCGGTAATGCCCGCCATATCATAGGCCATCTTCGAAGCTTTTTCCAAATAGCGTGGATAAGATAAGTCCTTAGTAGCCCAATAAGCGGTATCCAGACACCATCCTACTCCTTCTATCCATACCGGTTGTTCTGTTACCTGCCGGGCCACGTTTTCTGAAGCCAGCACCACTGCCGCAGCTCCGTCAGAAACAGGGCTCACATCAAGCCTGCTTACCGGGTAAGCCATAACTTCCGAATTTAAAACTTCTTCCAGGGTAACTTCTTCATTAAATTGGGAAGCAGGGTGTTTTCTGCCCTGGTTTTTATTTTTAACAGCAACACGGGCTATATCTTCTTTGGTATAACCATAGCGCTGCATATACCTGTTCATTTCCATGGCAAAAATCCATAGCAAAGTAGGCTCTAATGCCCTTTCCGTAATATGATCAAAAATGGTAAGGAAAAAACCCTGAGCATGTGGCAGGGCACTGGACATTTTCTCTTCACAGACCACCACGCAGGTGTCAAACATGCCGGAAGCAACATGATACCAACCATGAACAAGAGCATGAACCCCGGTAGCGCCGCCAACAAAAACCCGCATAGTAGGCTTATTCCAACCTCCGCTGCCGTCAGCAAGGTATTCTCCTTTTTGGTGAATTCCGTCAAAAGCGTCCGGAGCAGTGCCGTGCGCCACACATTCTATATCTTCCAAGTTCAACTCACAACTATCCAGGGCAGCCTTTGTAGCTTCGTAGGACAGCTCTTTCGGCGTTTCTTGAGCTCTTCGGACGAAATTGGTCATTCCCGCCCCTATTACACCAACTTTTCTCATGATACACAACCCTCCGTTTTATTTGATTGGATAAAAAGCTAAATATTTATAAAGACTCTACCCTTCATTGCTTAAAACAGCGGCAATTCCCGTTGCAGTGGGAATACCACGCCAAGCAAACGCTAATCCTGTTTTTACCTTACCTAACTGCCGTTTGCCTGCTTCACCCCTTAACTGCAGGACTACCTCCATAAACTTTTGCAATCCGTTAGCTTCATGAAGATAACCTACACCCAGGTTACCACCGGAAACATTAACCGGAAATTCACCTTCTTTGCTGAAGAATCCCTGTTTAAACAAGCTTCCGGCTTCTCCGCGCCCACAAATATTCAGCGCTTCAAGGTGTTGCAGTTCTTTATAGGAAAAAGTATCGTCAATTTCGGCAAAATCAATCTCTTTACCGGGCGCATTAATACCGGCCATACTATATGCCTTCTGACCGGCAAGAGAAGCATATACCGCATCTCCCCAGCCCTTTTCCCGATAATCGAGGTTCGGCGTATCCGTAGCCCAACTCATACCTTTAATCCATATAGGGTTTTGGGTAAATTTATGGGCTTTTTCTTCCGAAGCCAGCAGTAACACAATAGCACCGTCAACATCCTGGCTTACATCCAATTCACTTAAAGGCGAAAAAATTTCATCGGCATAAAGCACATCTTCCAATTCTAACTTAGCACCGTAAGCTGCCGAAGGATTGAATAACCCGTTATATTTATTCTTCACCACTACCTCCGCGCATTGTTCCCTTGTTGTCCCGGTTTCATAAAGATAACGGTTCATTTCCATGCCGGCTATAATATTAGGGTTTTCGCCCAGGGGCCTCACATAGATTGGATCACAAGCATAAGAAACCACATTGTTTTGATTCAAAACATTTGACGCTTTGGAAAATCCTGAGGCAGCAACCACGTCCATTTCTCCGGTTTGAATGTGCATCATAGCAGAGGCAATAGCCTGCATACTTTCCCCGGCTATGCTCTGTACCGGTTTGAGGACAGCTCCCAGCTGATCAGGCACATACTCGTCTGCAATGCTGACCCCTTCCATGAAGTCTTCCGAAGAAGCTACGAATGCATCAATGTTTTGGGGGTGAACCCCTCCGGCATCTTCATAGCATTTTTGGGCAGCTTCAAAGATCATTTCCCTGTAAGATACATCCTGCGAGGTAGTTCTAAAACTAGTATAACCTATCCCCACTATAGCTACTTTATTCATCTTCTTTTTAATCCCTCCTCAATTTTTTTGATTATCCTTATCCTCCTTGATATATAGCAGCTTTTGAAGGATTCTTAATGTCTTTAAGTTTTAATTTCTATAATGCCCTTACTTATTCCTTCCCAAAATAAGAAAATATATATAAACATTCAAATTTATGGCAAAATTTCATTCCTAAAAAATTTAAAGCAAAAATCCATAAAAACAATTGGGAAGTTTTCTGCCCCTTTAGGCCGCATGCATATAAAACAAATATAAAAAAGCATTTTAACAAGGATGATAATGTGGCCTAATTTAGGCGTCAATCAAAAATAGAGCTTTAACTACCATAATGAGGAATATTGGGGTAGCATGGATAATTACTCTCCTTTAAACTCTGCCTCTCTTCTTTCTTTAAAAGATTGTAACCCTTCAAGCGCATCCTGGCTTTTCATAATAGGCATGAGATCAGGAAGAAGGCAAGATATTGCCTTTCTGGTTCCATCTACCCTGGCTCTTCGAGCCGATAGCAAAGAGGTTTGAACAGCAAGGGGAGCCTGCTTTGCTATCCGATTTGCTAATTCCAGCGCTCTTTCGAATTGTTCGCCGGGCTCGGTTATCTCCTGTACAAGCCCCAGGCGAAGCGCTTCTTCGGCATGAATTTCATCGCCTGTCAATAAATAACGCATGGCATTCCCCCATCCTACCTCCTCAAAAAAGCGGACGGTAGCCCCACCTACCGGGTATATCCCTCGCTTGACCTCGATCTGGCCAAAACGCACATCTGTAGCGGCCACTCGCACATCTGTAGCCAATAAAAGCTCTAAGCCAATGGTAAAGCATATCCCCTGAGCCGCCATTACCATGGGTTTTGCCAGCCTGTTGTCTTCATCCAGGCCCAGCGGATCTATGGAACCTTCCGGAAGCTCCGGAAAATTTCCTTCTCCAAAACTGCCCGCCCACTTCATAAGTTCCAAACCGCCGGTAAAATGTTCCCCATGGGCAAAGAGCAAACCACAGCGCAAATCCCGAGTATGGTGAAGCTTACCGTAAGCCCGAGCAAGGTCCTGGTACATTTCTACATCAAAAGCATTTAATTTATCCGTCCTGTTTATCCCTATCATTAAAACATGACCCTCTGCCTCAACCGTTACTTTGCTTTCACTCATTTTTCATCCACTCCTTTAACACCCGGGTATAATTTTACTTGTTTTCCTAATCTTAATATCAGGAATACACACTCGCCGCATAACCTTTCCTTCTAAACCTCGATTTTTTTCTTTCCCGGCTTTAATACCTCAAATTTAGCCGCCTCTAAAGCAGCAAGCACAATAGCATACCGGCGACTGTTAATCTTCCGCACCGGCTTTTCCCCCATGGCCATTTGGATGAGCTCTACAAAATGATAGACTTGAGGTGAGCCGGGAGAAAGCATGCGCATCATATTCATGGTAAAATAGCAGCCATTGCAATAGGTAGTTGTTACTTCAGAGCCCGTCTGCCCGGTTTCCCGCAATCGCTTTACTCCTTTGAAAACCACATCCACTAAACTGTAACGGGTAGCTGCATAGCCTAACCCACAGCAACGCATATTCTCCCCACTATTCTCCATTTCCTTGACAGAAGCACCAATCATAGCCAGCAAATCTCTGGTTTCCTGTAAATATTCTTTTCCCAAACTGCTGCCATGGCAACTGTCCTGTATACTTACGGTCACATTAAGCGATTTTTTTATAGGAATAGACCCATCTTCCAAACGCTCTTTAAGCCATGAAACTATCGGCACAAGCTCTACTTCGTAATTAATACCAAAAGAATTGGGTATAAGATTGGTAAGTGTATTGTAGCATGCCGGGCAAAAGACCAGGAGCCGCTTCACACCCAAGCTTTTAAGCTTTTCCTGCAGATTAATAGCACAACGCCTGGCCTCATCTAAAAGCCCCAATCGGAAAGCAGGTTCGCCACAGCAGTAACTGCGATCACTGAAAACAGGAATCCCGGCAAATATTTGGGAATCAACAATATAAGGATCATAATGTTGATTACAACCTAGGAAAAGCATTTCTTCAGCACCGGAAGTAGTTTTCCATCTATGTAAATTTTTACGTTCTTTCCGGCTCAGCCATTTCTCCAGTTTAGACCATACATTTATCTCACCGTGAAAGGGGAGTGCCCTTTTAAAAACAGGCGGAATTCCTTCTCTTTGATACCTCTCATACCAGCGATAAATAATAAGGCTGTATGGTCGAGCATCCTGAGGGCAGTAACTGTCACAATTCATGCAGTTCGTACATACATTCATTACTTCCGGAACATACTCCCCCTCCACCAAACGGGCAATAAAATCCCTTCCTTCTTCTGCTGTACATTTAATCCAGTCACATTTTGCCAGGCACTCCCCACAATAATTGCATCTCTCCAAAGCAAACATGTCTTCCAGTCTGATTTCTCCTTTTATATTACTATTTCCCATTTGAACTTTTCCTTTCTATTGGTTGTTTTTACCGGTTTCAGAATGACCACAAAAGTTTCCTAAGCGACAACCATAACCTCTTTCCGGCACCAATGGCCGCTCGAAAACTTCTTTTCTGCTTTCCTGCCACTTTACAGTATTTTGTTCCCTGAGAAATTTAAACAAAGAGTAAGGGAACCCTGAAGTCATATAATCAGGTCGGTTTAATCCCCATCCAATACCTCCGGCACAAAAGTGAGAAACATTAGCAAGACCTGCTTGGTAAGGAATAACGGTAGAATTACGGCAAATAGACATATCGGCCATGAAAGCGTTAATAATTCGATCAAAAACATCACAGGCAAAAGGATAGCGAAATATCGACTCGGTGAATTTCATCCACCATTCTTTCTTGCTTAGGGAATAAAATAATTTGTTGAAGTTTATGGTCAAGGTAGATTTCAAACTAAAACGATGGTTGCCGAGAATACCCAGAGCGCTTTTGTCCAGTTCTCCGGCTAAATGCAGGGCGCTATTACGCCATCCTATTCGAGAAAGAATAAGCCTTAAGAGATGCGGACTCCCCCTTATAATCACGGTATCAGGCTCCAGGCCTCTTTTAGAAAAAGATAACAGTGAAGAGAGGTAATACCCCCAAACGCCTTCCATACGGGGAGCCAGCCTTTTTTCAAAGTTATTTGCGGGTTTTTTTAAACCCAACACCACCGGAGACCACTGACAGGTTAATATGGAATCAGCCAAAACAAGCAACTCTTCATCTTGCTCCGCTCTTCTTACCGCATCACAGTAGCTAACCCCTTGATAAACCCCAATTCTTGTTTGCAAATCTTCCCGAGGCTCAAAAAATGCCTTTACCGCCACAGGTTTTGTCTGTAAGTAAACTTCCTGCACTTTCCTCACCTCATTTGAAAAAACTAACTCCCAAGCATAATAGGCCTGCCTATGAAAAACTGTTTAATCTAAATTACCTTACTCTACATTAAAAAAAATTGAACAAAACCAGAATGTTTTTAATAATATGTTATATACATTATAGCAGGAAAATTACCACAATTAATAGTATATAATACCCAATAAATAATAATATTATACTGTGACAATACCGGCTCCACTTAAAGGAATCTAAAAACTAACTAAGAAATTCTGGCAGCCTCTTTAGTAAAAATCAAAGATCTTACTGTAAAATTACCCGTAAAATCATCCGTGATCCATCAGTATTTATCACCCGGGAAGGAGATAATCTATGCCCGAATATGTGATTGAAAAAATGCAAAAAAGTGACCGCCAGGCCATCCGGGAAATTTGCTGCCAAACAGGAAATTATATAAAGCACGTTTTCTCTTCCGGCGCGCCTTAAACAATTCCTTCGTTTTTCAATCGATCAATTTCTTTTTCAGATAACCCCAACAAAGCATGTAAAACCTCATAAGTATTCTCTCCCAGGGATGGAGCAGTTTTTGTAATGTCACCGGGAGTATTCGATAACTTAACCGGCACACCGGAAACACTAACCTGGCCATCATTAGGATTTTCAATCTCTACAATCATGTCCCGTGCTTGCACTTGAGGATCTTTAACCAGGTCGGGAATACTATTGATAGGACCACACGGAATGCCGGATTCTACAAATATTTCTATCCAATCCCTCCGGGACTTCTCCATCAGTTTTTGTTCAAGGAGCTCCTCTAATGCCGTATAATTTTCCACTCTTAATGAATTAGTAGCAAAACGAGGGTCTTCAGCCCATTCCGGATGTCCGAGAACCCGGCAAAGCTCCTTCCAAAGCCGATTATTACCTACCGCAATTATTATATAACCGTCGCTCGTTTGAAATGAACCAAACGGGGCCAGGGAAGGATGTCGGTTTCCAATGGGTTCGGGGACTTCTCCGGCAGTCAAATAACGAGATATATGATTTTCCAGCAGAGCAACCTGGCAATCGAGCATGGCTACATCAACTTTCTGTCCTTCGCCGGTCTTTTGCCTATGTAAAAGAGCCAGGGCAATTCCATAGGCCAGATAAAGCCCTGAAGCAAGATCTCCTATGGAAACTCCTACCCTGGTCGGACTACCATCTTTTTCGCCGGTTACACTCATAATACCGCCCATTCCCTGGATAACTGCATCGTAAGCCGGTCGATCCCAATAAGGGCCACTGTGTCCGAATCCCGAAGATGAAGCATAGATGATGCCCGAGTTTATTGTTTTTAATTCTTCATAACCCAATCCCAAATCATCCATTACTCCCGCGCGGAAATTTTCTATTACTACATCCGCCTCACGCACAAGGTCTTTAAATAATCGCTGCCCGTGAGAAGATTTCAGGTCGAGGGTAATGCTTTTTTTATTGCGGTTTATACTCATGAAGTAAACACTGGTATCGTTGCTATGAGGACCAAATTGCCTGGAATCATCTCCTCCCGTATGTGGATTTTCTACTTTGATCACTTCCGCGCCAAAATCAGCCAATTGCATAGCGCAAAAAGGCCCAGCAAGCACCTTGGTGAGGTCGAGCACTCTTATATCACTCAAAATCATTTTGAAGTAATTTCCTCCTTTCTTCCTTTTCCCGGTAACAAGAAAATTTAGTATTAATAATATTTATTATTTTCCCTAACAATTTTTCAGCAGCTTTTTCATGTATTGGTTTTCCGGGGTTAAAGATATTTATTCGCGGACTACTTTTCTAAAGCAAAACACCAAGTTTCCTTTTCCCCTGTATATCAAAGTTCTACAAGGAGTAAAACATCCCCTTTTATTCATAGTAACACTGAAAGTATCATCCTTCGAGATAAAATTCAAAGGGGAAGGAACAGAGCAACTTTTAATAGTAATATAAAGGTAAGGTCAAATATAACCCTTTAAATTTTACAGGGGAACAGGCAGTAACCAAAACGGAGCATGAACAGGGGAAAAAAGGAGTGATTCGCAGCATGCATTTCAGGGAACTCGGCAAAACAGGACTTAAAATATCGGCAGTGGGATTTGGAGGGATTCCTATCCAACGCCTGTCGTTTTCGGAAGCAGTTTCTGTGGTAAAAAAAGCTTATGAACAAGGAATAAATTTTTTTGATTCCGCCCGCAGCTATACAGATAGTGAAATCAAAATAGGGAAAGCGCTTGCCAAAATACCCAGGGAAAACATTATTTTAGCCACAAAAGTACGAGTCCGCAGCTATGAGAAGGTAAAAGAAAATATCGACGAAAGCTTAAATAATTTCCAAACAGACTTTATAGACCTTTATCAACTGCACAACGTCAGTAATTCAGAGGAATTAAACCTAATTTTCGAAAATAATTGTGTAAAAGCTCTAAAAGAAGCCCAAAAAGAAGGCAAAGTAAAACATATAGGCATAACTTCACATAATCCTGAAATAGCGGTTCAAGCCCTGCAGAAAGAAAACTTTGATACCGTTCAATTTCCTTTTAATATAGTGGAACCGGAAGCTACGGAAGAACTTCTACCCCTGGCCCAAAAGATGGAAGTGGGAACCATTGTTATGAAGCCCCTTTGTGGAGGGTCTTTAAGTAATAACGAAGTGGCGGCCAGAGATCTGCTGAGCTACCCGGTTTCCACTATTATTCCGGGCATGCAAACAGAAGAAGAAGTATTGAAAAATATTAAGGCCGCAGAAATGCCTCCGCCGACAAAAGAAGAAAAGGAAAAGCTGCTGAGAGAAGCACAAGAACTGGGCACTCGCTTTTGTCGCCGCTGTGAATACTGTCTTCCCTGCCCGGAAGGCATTAACATAACCTTTTGCTTTTTAATGCTCGGCTACTGGAAGCGATATAAACTTTATAACTGGGCTCAAGACCGTTATGATTCCCAAGAAGTAAAAGCTTCAGCTTGTAAAGACTGCGGCGAGTGTGAGGAAAAATGCCCCTATAACCTCCCCATACGGGAAATGTTGAAAGAATGCCGGGATATTTTCGAAAAGTAAAGCCACCCCTAACTTAGTTTTGCTGCAGCAGCCAATTTGTCATGGGTTCGAAAACCATTTGTTGGCAGTAGTCGGAAACAAAAAGATCAGCATGAGCCATCTTAATGTTTTCATCTCCGGCTACAAAATAATCTTTTACTTCACTGGAAGCAGCATCAAGCACAGCCAGGGCATTTTCCCTGGAAACAATGCCATCCGCATTGGAAAGAATACATAATATAGGGTTGCTCACCCTTTGCATTAAACTGGTAAAGCTTTTACCCTGTATAAATAATTCCTCATTTTTCACCCAGTAAGCAAGTTGGTAATTGAGAAGGCAATTAGGATTTTCGATTGCTTTTAAAAGTGATTCGGGATCACCGGTATCAACTATTTCGGGGTGCAAATATATAGAAATTAAGCGAGGCATTCTTAATACCAGCGGCAATGCTAATCTAGCCAGTTGACGTGTATGGTTCAATTTTACCTGTTTCAAAAGTTTAGGCCAGTAAGTTACCATTACAAATGCCGGGTGGACATTAACCATTTTAAAAGGAGCTCCAATTCCTACCAGCGCCCCCGCTTTATCAGGATTAATTAAGGCAGCGTATAAATATGCATAGGCACCCCCCAGGGAGCCTCCGATGAGATCAACTTTATCCCTTTGGCTTTTGGTCATCTCCAAAATATGATCAACCGCCACTTTTAAATCATTAAATACAATATCCTCTATGGCATACTCTGTACAACCGCCAATACAGCGTGATTCACCCTGATTACGGAAATTAATCGACCATACTTCAAAACCTTGCCTCATTAAATACTCTTCCATGGAAAGATCCCGGGGATGATATCCAAAAATATAAGCACTCATTCCATATCCCGGTATAATACCTATGGGCTTCAGTTCTGGTTTATGCTTTTCCGGATCATAGGCCTGCTTCAATACTATTGTCCATCCTGCTCCATTAAATATATGGTGATACTTAGTATACATGTTTCCTCCTTTATTATCTCAATTATGCTCCTATAATTAGATAATTGCGTGCTTATTTAAGGATATTTTTTTATACTCGAGTAAACGGCAAATAAAACCCCCTCGCAATATCTATGTTAAATCTTCAATCCTTTCCTCGGCGGCATCGCCGATGATGGGTAGTTTAACTTTATCTCCTTGATAGCTCTTATACATTAAAAGCACCCAGAGAATAAAAGTAACAAAATAAAGAAGGGTAATAATAATATCAATTATATCCAAAATTACAAAGAAACCGGGAAGTTCCCAGGCCTGGGTTAAAACAACGATCCAGTCTATGCCTGCAAAAACCAAAAAGACAATGGTAATAAGCCCAAAAGTCATAACCGACTGCATAGCATGAAAACGAATTAATTTATTTTCCTTCTCCACAAACAGAAAAAATAAGCCGCTAACCCAAAATAAAACATAACATAGCAAACTTGCATCATTTTCTTTTAAATTTAGCTTTTTTATTCCCTTTTCTTTTTTTCCTTTCTCTTCCGTATAAGCAGCGGAATTATTATTTTCCTCCATAAAATTGCCTCCCCTTTATCAGAAATTTAATAAGTTAGCTCACCGGTTCGTTATCAAGATAATCAATCAAATCAGCAGTAACCTCCAAAATAGCAAAATATTCCTCTTTCTTTTCCAACCACGATAAAAATTCATCAGTTTTAGCCCAGTATGACCATGTCGCCGCTGCAAATTTAATTCCTGCTTCCTTAGCCGCAAATAGATCGTTCATGGAATCACCCACATAAACTACTTTCTGTGCTTCTGCTTGAGGTATCTCTAACAGCCGCATGGCTTCAGCCAATCCATCAGGATGAGGCTTGGGATGGCGCACTTCATTATCGGTTATCACCACGTCAAATTCCCCCAGATTTACCTGGGTGCTGGTAATTTCCCAGGCAGGCCTGCTTTTACCGGTTACTATGCCCAGAAGAAAACCTTTTTCCCGCAATATTTCCAGCATGGAAACAACGCCGGGAAAAGTTCCTTGAAATAATTCAGCGTGCATTCGATTATAATTATCTAAAAAAATATTAAATGCTTTTTCCGCTAATTTTTCGCCCACCAATTTTTCCAGGGCCCGATATTCCGAAGTAGGGTTTAATGCTTCCATTTGTTTCATATCAAGTAATTCTACTTCAGGAAAGTGCTCCATGGTTTTAAAATACGTTTGCAAGTAAAGGTGCAAAGTATCTATAAGAGTTCCGTCGAGATCAAATAATACTGCTTTTATCATAATTATATTTATATCTCCATTTAGTTATCTAATTAATCGAATAATCATTCTATGAGCGTTTACCGATTTCCTGCTTTTATTAACTTATAAACAAAAACAGGAGTTCACTCATTAAGTAATTATGCAAAAACAGACTACCTTTCCCTAAAAAATAATAGGGAAAAAATGTTTTAAATTATCTTATAAAGAATTAGAAAGAAATAGAGATAAACATGAAAGACAGAAATATCACGTCCTGAACAAATTTTATTCCAGCGGATCCGGCCAACCCCCATGAAGTTTACTTATAAAATATTCAACGGGGCGGGGGCATAATCCGTAAATCGCCGCGGTCCAGCCGAGCGTGGGAGGTAGCACCATTTCCCTTTTCTTTTTCTTTATTCCTTTCATTATGGCTCGGGAAACTTTTTGCGGGGAAAAATCGCGGCTGATACGGAAAAAAAACGAATTTTTGACCCTTTCTATATGCCCTTCTACCAGAGGGGAGTCTACAAAAGACGGATATACGGCCATCATGTGAATACCATGTTTTTTTAATTCCGGCCTTACGATATTGGCAAAACCATAGAGGGCAAATTTCGAAGCCCCATAAGCGGCACACCCCGGGAAAGCCAACCTGCCAGTAAGCGAAGAAAGCAATACGATAGAACCCCCGCCTTGCTCTAACATATAAGGCAAAGAAGCTTTAACGCAATTTATCGTTCCATTATAATTAACTTCCATGATTTCCTGAATAGTCTCTACCGTTAATGAACCCAACCCTCCCGCTTTAAAAATACCGGCACAATTTATTAATATGTCAATTCTTCCCCATTCCTTTATTACTTGATCTACCAAAGAGGATACTTCGTCATAGTCAGTAACATCAGCAGGCAAAACCATTGTTTTTTCCGTATTCAATTCTGCGGCTATTTCTTCTAAATTCTTTCTATTCCGGGCTACCATCACTACTTTGCACCCCGATTCCGTCAAATCAAAGGCCAGGGTTTTGCCAATGCCGGAACTGGCACCTGTTATTACTGCTACTTTGCCCTCAAAAAAATGGTCCCTTTTATTAACCATCCTTTTCTCCCCTTTCTCCTGTACATGTCCTTGACAATCAAGCTTGTAATTTTTCCTGTAAAAATTCAGCTTCTATTTCCGCTACTTTTGTGAACGTTTCATCGTAATATAAATCGAAGTGTCCTGTGGAAAAAGGAACTTCCTTTACCTCCTTTATACGCTGAACAGTTTTCCGCACATCCCCGGCGGCAATGAGGGAATCTTTTTCACCATATACCACTAATACCGGACAATTGATGCGAGGAGCATACTTTGCGGGGCGATAGGCGGGCATTTCAAGCAAAGCTTTAGCCGGGCACCTGTTTTGCCAGGAAGTTTCTTCCGGAACTATTCCCATGTAGCCGGGCATTGACTCGGGAGTGTTCAGAACAGCAAATGATCTCGGTTCACCCACTATTTTCACATAATGCCTCTTTTTAAAGATTATGCTGCTTAAAAGATCCCTAAGTCCATTGGCAGTGGCCGTAAAAATATAGCTGAGCGAAGAAGAAAAAAGCGCTGCAATGCCATCCACAAAGGGAATCTGAGAAACAACCGCCGAAATTCCTTTGTCTATTGCCGCCACCACCAAAACATGCCCACCACTAAAGGAAGTGCCCCAAAGGCCTATTCGGTCGGCATCGACCTCTTCCAGAGTTCGCACATGTTCCACGGCAGCCAACCAATCCCGAACATGCCTGGATGGGCTTACCAGGTTTCGGGGCTCACCTTCGCTGCTCCCAAAGTTGCGGTAATCGAAAAGGAACACTGCCATACCTTTTTGGACAAACTTTTCTGCAAATGCAGGTAACTTAAAACTACTTTCAGCGCCAAATCCATGAGCCATAACCACTACCGGCGGGGGTATATCAGCGTCTTGGGGTAAATACAACCACCCGCCGCATCTATAACCCTTACAGTAGAAGAATGAGTCCCTGACTATCATTTTAATATGCTCCTCTTTTTGATACGTCCCCTCATTACTTAATTACGAAAATTTAAATTAGATCCTCCAGGGTTACGCCACAAGATATAGTAAAACTATAGCGATAATTTATCCCTTTTTTTAACCTGAATTCATCATGGAGGGCCAGCATCCCGGGAATATTACCCCCTGCTCCTTTCTGTTTGTAATCAATATTAACAGTAGTGTTTATATGGGGGGGCAGTTCATGGATATGTTGAGCCCGGTCCAAATCCTCCATGGTATAAGGCCATGCGCTAACATTAAGCAGGGTTTCTCCCGCGTCTTTAAATAGAATACCCTGCCCCTCTTTATCTGTCATAGCCATCCATCTCACCTCTGAGCGGTTGCCATTTTCCTGAGGATAAAGGTAATTATGGGCAACTTCCTCTACCGGACAGGAATGAATCGCTACCAATCCGCCGGCGTTACGGTCAGGCATTGTCTCATGCGGTCCCTTGCCAAACCAGGTCATGTGGTCAAATTCCCCGGGGAGTTCTAACTGCATTCCAAAACGATCTAACTCCCGTAAAGGGGTAAACTCATTATAAACATCTATTTCACCATTTCCATAAACTGTATAAACAGTCAGAAGAGGTTTCAGCCCGTAAAAAATATATGTTTCCACCCTAACTTCAACTACAGAGCTTCCAAACCAGCGGTGTTTAATCCTTTTTACCTTTCTGTTTGCCCCTGCTCTTTTCCAGCAGCTATCTTTTTTCAAAAAGGGAAAGTGGTTACCCAGCCCTATATCATTGCAGGTAGGAACTCGCCAAAAATTAGGTTGCAAAGAAGAAATAAGATGCTCTCTTCCATGGTATTTAAGAGAAAATATACTTCCTTTATTTTTTTCGATACCTATACTAAAATTATCACCGGAAATCTTTATTAATGCATTTTCATCTTCAAGGTAAAGTTGACCCTTTTCTCGGCGTGATTTAGAAATTCCCCTCACCTGTTTTTCGAAAGGAAGGCAAAATTGGTCCCAGGCAACCACATGTCCTTTAGATGCCCACGGTTCGTCCTGCTTTAATATAAACTCCAACAGCAAGTGATATTCTGTATTTATTTGTACTTCCGGCTTGGTAAAAGGCACGGTAATATTTTTATATTCCTGTGGTTCAAGGCCAAAAGAATTTATTTCACCCCGCTCCGTTTCTATTCCATTTATCATCAATTTCCATCTTATATCCACAAAATCCAGATTGCGAAAATAATATTTGTTTTCTACTTGAAATTCGCCGTTTTGTATATCTACCGAATGCACTTCTATATCCTGATAAACTTTTTTTACTTCCCAAAGAGCAGGATGAGGTGTACGGTCTGCAGCCAAGATACCATTACCACAAAATATCCCGTCATTAGGCTTATCACCAAAATCACCGCCATATGCCCAAAAATTCCGCCCATCTTGGGTTTTGCTAAGAATGCTTTGATCGCTAAAATCCCAAATAAAACCGCCCATACAGCGCGGGTATTTTTCAAATGCCTCCATATATTTCTGGAAATTCCCCAAACTGTTCCCCATGGCATGAGCATATTCACATAATATAAATGGCTTATTCCGGTACTGTTTTTCCTTTACCACGCGACCCCAGGGATTGTTTTGTTCCAAAACGCCGGCTCGCACAGCTTCACCCTTTCCAACTTTTTCTACCTGCCGGGGACTAGCATACATCATGCTGAAAAAGTCTGAAACATCAAGCACATGATCGCCTTCGTAGTGGATAGGGCGGGTGAGGTCTATTAGCAGGGCAGCTTCCTTCATGGCGTGAAAAGTATCTCCATAGCCCGACTCATTGCCTAAAGACCAGATGATCACGCAGGGGTGATTTTTATTCTGTTCCACCATACGCGCCATGCGATCAATGCAGGCCTCCTTCCAACGAGGTTTACTGCCCGGAATACGATGGCGCAAACCGTGCGTCTCCAGGTCGGCTTCATCCATAACATAGATCCCATAGCGATCACATAAGTCGTAGAAGCCAGGGTTGTTAGGGTAATGGCTGGTGCGAATGGCATTGATGTTATTAGCTTTGATCAATTTAATATCTTCTTCGATTACATGGAGAGGAACAGCATGCCCATACAAAGGATGAAACTCATGTCGGTTTACTCCTTTAAGAAGTACAGGAAGGCCGTTGATCAAGAAACGCCCTTCACGTATTTCTACCTTGCGGAAGCCGAAGCGGCACCAACGCACTTCTATTATTTCTCCGTAGTCGTTGTGTAAAATCAACAGAAGTTTATATAAATGGGGAGTTTCGGCAGACCACTTCCGGGGATTCTTTACAGGAATCTTTATCTCCAGGCTCTGTGAAGTTCCACTGTTTATATCAACCTTTTCTTTTGCCAATACCTCTTCAGAAACAAAATGACCGTTGGGATCAAGCATACTCACCTGTAAAAAGTAGTTAGATACATCATATGCCCCAAGATTATTTATGCTGACATTAATGAATAAGTCTGCATTTTTATAATTTTCATCCAGGTCACATCGGGCAAAGAAATCACGCACCATTACTGAAGATGTAGTTACCAGGTAAACATCCCGAAATATGCCCGATAAACGCCACATATCTTGATCTTCCAGGTAACTTCCATCTGACCATTTGTAAACCATCACGGCCACTGTATTTATTCCTGACCTTAGTAAAGAAGTAATGCGGAATTCCGCTGAGTTCATGGAACCCTGGCTATACCCCACATTCCTTCCGTTTATCCACACATGAAATGCCGATTTTACTCCGGAAAAATTAATAAACACTTCCCTGTCCTGCCAGTGAGAAGGAATTTTAAATTCACGTCGATACGCTCCCACAGGATTGCTATGGAAATCAATATTAGGGATGCGGTATTTTTTCAAGCTGTAAGTATAGCCAAAATTTCGGTATATAGGAGTTCCATACCCCTTTATCTCCATATTTGAAGGAACTTCTATCTCATCCCAATCAATAACATCGTAATCCTCTCGAAAAAATTCCTGGGGGGCTAAATCCGGGTTGGAAAACCAACAAAATTTCCATTTTCCGTTTAAACTCCGATAATATAGAGAATCATCTTCTTTTACAGCTGATTCCAAATCAGGAAAAGGAATAGAATTACTGCGAGCTGATTCGCGGTTAAGTTCAATAACATCCAGATTATCCCACTCATATTCGGCATTTTTCATTAAACCTTTTTCTTCCTCCCACAAAATTGCTCAAACTATTATCTTATCGTTTACTAATTGTTTACTAATCATTCATACCTATAAATAAATTCTAAAAATCAAACTTTAACTTGATGAAATTAAATTCGGTACTTCTTCAATCAAGCCTTTTTTACCTTCTTAGCTAATCTAATTAGACCAAATTTTCTTAAATATACCACTACTTTCATGCCATATCACCTATAAAGCAATAAACAAATTTGTATATATCCTTTACTTGGTAAAAATATTCACTTTTCTTCCGGGAAAATTGATTTTAAAATAAGGTAATAGGGTATGTGAGCTTTTCAACGCGGGTAAAGGTGTTAAGTAACTGCATCTAAGTTATTCTGTCATTCTTTTTTCATATGCCGCGGGAAAACTTGTAGTAAGTCAGATATATGATCTATAATAGCTATACTGCCCTTTAAATATGTAAAGCACCGGGAGGAAATTTTGATTGACAGTAGTAGTAGAAGCTCAAAAGCTCCAAAAATATTATAATAACTTTCAGGCAGTGGCAAGTATTAATTTTAAAATACACCGCGGGGAATGTTTCGGCATTCTTGGACCTAATGGAGCCGGCAAAACTACTGTGGTAGCTATGATCTATTGCTTCCATCCCATCTCGGGGGGAAAACTTAACGTGCTGGGAAAAGACGTTACAACGGAACCTCGTTTCATTAAATCAAGGTTGGGAGTGGTCCCTCAAGAAAACAACCTGGATCAGGAACTTACCGTTAGTGAAAATCTGCTGGTTTATGCCGGGTATTTTGGTATTTCCCGGGATAGTGCAAAACAAACCGCTGACGAACTTCTCCACTTTTTTGGACTCTCTTCTAAAGCTGATCAACAGGTTGAACAAATTTCAGGGGGAATGAAACGCAGGTTAACTATTGCCCGGGGTCTCATTCATGCCCCGGAAATTCTTATTCTTGATGAGCCCACAACGGGTCTTGATCCCCAAAGCCGGCGCTTGATATGGGAACACCTGCGCCAATTAAAAAATAAAGGCCTTACGCTAATTTTGACCACCCACTACCTGGAAGAAGCAAGCCAGCTTTGCGATGAACTCATTATTATGCACCAGGGAAAAATTTTAGAAGAAGGCCGCCCTCCGGAGCTCATCAGCAAACATGTAGGAGCCAAGGTTATTGAAGTAGAAATAAGCCCGGTAAAAAGATACGCTTTTCTCCGCTCTGTGGAACATTTAACCCGCAATTACCAGATAGCCGGAAATACCATTTACCTGTTTATCCCCACTGATGAAACTGCCACAGTGGAATTCATAAACACTTACAAAGAAGTGCAAACATACCGGGTACGCCCCTCCAACCTGGAAGATGTTTTTTTAAAATTGACGGGAAGTGGATTAAGTAATGATGAAGAATCCTATGATGAATAAGAAGACCATGGAAAAACTAAAAACAATATTCACATATTATACGTCGGTTAACCTTTGGGCCTTAAAAGTTTTTACCCGTAATTTAATCGTATTTAAAAAAACCTGGGGAACCAGTATTGCCTTTAATTTTATTGAACCGCTTTTATACCTGGCCGCCCTTGGCGCAGGTTTAGGCATGCTAATAGAAGACATAGAAGGCATGAGTTATACTCTTTTTATTGCTCCGGGCATTGTGGCTACTTCCGCCATGTGGGCTTCAGCAGCGGAGTGTTCATACGACTCGTTCGTGCGGATGCACTTCCAAAAAATATATCATGCTATCGTAGCCACCCCCATAAACCTCCGGGAGGTGGTAGTGGGAGAGCTTCTCTATGGCACTTTCAAAAGCTTGCTTTCAGGGACAGTAATAATGGGCGTAATAACCGCCCTTGGTTTGGTAACCTCACCCTGGGCCTTTCTTGCTCCCTTTGTTTTAGTTTTAAACGGCCTGGTATTTTCTCAAATTGCCATGATCTGGACCGGCATTGTTCCCAAAATAGACAATTTCGCTTATTTTTTCACCCTGATCATTACCCCCATGTTTTTATTTTCCGAAGTATTTTTTCCTCTGGACGTTTTGCCCCAAATAGTTCAACAAATAGCCTGGTTCCTGCCACTCTATCATGTTGTTGTTCTGTTGCGCTCACTTACTACGGGAATGATAAGCATTGACCTTATCTATCACACCCTATGGCTGGTAATATTTATTCTGATCATCTTCCCCCTGCCTCAAATACTAATGCGGCATCGCTTGATTAAATAAATGAATCATTTAAAAAGAAGCAAACCGATTTCCTTGCTTCATGGGCTATATAGACGGTCAAATCAAGTTTTATTTTCCCCGCCCCCGGCGAGAGCGGATTGAAGGTTGCTTTTTACCAGTTGATATTCAGCCTCAGTTACCTCCGAAGCCTCTTTATCCCACATACAAGCAGCTACCGCCCGGTAAAAATCATTCCCGACCTTTTCACCCTCCCGGTATATTTCCTTTACAACTCCTTCCAATTTATTATCCCGACAGCACATCAGCCATTGAACACCTGCCTTTTTTTCAAGATAAAGGTATCATGCCTTAACATTGACACAAATTTAAAATTGGAGGTGCCGATACTTGTCATTAACACATATATAGTATAAGGCTTCAACTCTTGAAAAAAATTTTTTATGTGCATATCAAGTCCTGACTATTTTAACATTAATATCAACCCTCGATATGGAGACAAATTAATTATGAGGGTGTCTTTTGCAGAACAAATTTTTTAATGCCAAGGTCAAGGACCGGCACCTTTTTAAATTGTTTTTTTGGGTCAATATCAAGGCCTGAATACCTTTTATTTATGCCTTTTATGTTATGCCGGCTATACGCCGGGCTAAATCTTTTTTGGTTTCTAAGTCAGACTGGCGGGAAATCAAAATGCGTTGAGCTTGGGGAGAGCCGGCGCCATGCATGGATTCAGTACGATAGCCCACGGCTGCTAGGCCCATGGTGATGTTTTCAATCAGACGCAGTATGCGCGCCCGGTTCTCGGTAGGGACTCCATCTACGCCTTGCAAGTATTTACGCAGATATTTTCCCGCCTCGGGATGCTCAAAATCTTTCTCTGAAGGCAAAGTTACCATTAAACCGCCGGCAATATCTTCTGCCAGGCGGGCAATTTCGTAGGGATACCTGGTCACGTTCTGCTTACAAACATTGGCAAGCAACAGGTCAATCAAATATGTTCCGGGACCTGTGGCATTTCCCTGACTCGAACAGGCAATGCCACAGGCATAAAGAGTTTCGTTAAGGTGAATCATTTCAATAATCTTGTCTCTTACATGGGAAGCTCTTTGTATGCCGTTATACTCGGCCACTTGAGCAGTAGCCCCTATAAGGACATCTCCCAACCCCGCTTTACATCCGCCATAGCTCTGACGGTGATAACCGGCGAACCTCTCTACCAAGCTCCCACTAAATTGTTGTTCTCCGCACATGAACACTCTTTCCCAGGGGATAAAAACATTTTCAAAAACTATGAGGGCTTCTTGTCCTCCGTATTGGCAATTGCCCACATCAATACTGCCCCCTTCTAATTTGCGAGTATCACTTGGTTGACGTCCATAAACATATATTATTCCTTCACTGTCAGATGGAACAGCAAAGCAAACAGCGTAATCTTCCTCTCCTACATCCATGGCTATGGTAGGCATAGCCAATATCTCATGTGATGCAAGGGCTCCGGTTTGGTGAGCTTTAGCACCTTTCACCACAATGCCGTCTTCCCTTTTTTCCACCACTCGTAGGTAAAGATCAGGATCCACCTGTTGGGAAGGCCTCAAGGATCTGTTGCCCTTGGGATCAGTCATAGCTCCGTCTACCACCAGGTCTTCTTCTTGAACCCATCGCAAATAATTCCTGAATTTTTGGTGATACTGTGTCCCCAGGGCTTCATCCATTTCATAAGTAACTATGTCCACAGCGTTAAAAGCATCAAAGCCTACGCATCGCTGGAAACAAGTAGCTGTTTCCTGCCCCAGAAGTCGCTGCATCTTGATTTTTCTGATGAGATCCTCCGTGCTCTGGTGTAAATGAGTGAACCGGTTTATTTGCTTGCCGCTAATACTGGAAACTGCCGTCATTAACTCTTCATGATCGGGATCATGGGCAAGTTCATAGGTCCTGGCAACCGCATTGATGGAAGGGCGTATAATGGGGTGATCCACCACGTTTTCAATCAACTCCCCAAACATATAAACCTTTAATTGTAAACTTCGTAAAGACTCCAAATATTCTTCAGCTGTTTTCATTAAGTTACCTCCCCTTAAAAAAATCTGACCCGGACTCCTGGTTTTTATTGTTAAGTGCTTTTTAAAAGCTTTTCGCACAATATTTACTAATTCTTACCTGCTTTCATTTTACTAAATCGCGGTAAAGGATACAAATAATTACTCATACCGCAAACTTTTTTCAGAACCACTCAAAAAACCAATTCAATTTTAAGTATTATCACTAACAGCAAATCTTTTAAGGCACGCGCAAGGCAATGGAACCGTTCCCTTGCCTTACCTTACGAGACACTCATTCTATAATCTTTCGCTGTAGTGTTAATGAGCATCTCCAAATAAACAGGTATTTTTCTCTACCCCTTCGTCATACAGATAATAAAATCTTCTTAATCCATTCATCTTCGCTTTCTCCGGACGTCTAAAAGGGCTAATATTAAAAAAAACCGGTTTTAATACCGGTTTTTAGTATGGGATTAACGTCACCCTCGCCTTTAACCAAAACTTTCTCCTCAGCAGCATTGGCATCACCCCCTTCACAGTTGTGATGACCAATTTACTGCATACGGGTTCTTAAGAAAGCTTTGCTTTTAAGGCTATGGGATGAGCGTCACCCTCGCTTTTAGCCAGAATTTTCTCCTCAGCAACATAGGTACCACCTCCTTTGCAAGCAGTACTCTACATTGCCTCAGGAATCTATCTCATCAGGAGCTATTCCCTTTAGCCCCTGTTCAATTCTTATTATAGAAAATGAAAAACTACTTGTCAATACTTATAAAACAATTATTATCAATTTGCTACATATTTTAGTCAATTTCGTTGATTTGCTATTGCAATCCATATTTTGGAATAGTCTTTTCACTTAAAAAGCAACTCTATTTCCCGGGGATCCTCCACTATCAATTTAGCCCCGCTCTCACGCAATTCTTCTACCGGACGAAACCCCCAGGAGGCTCCCACGGCATACATTCCAGCAGAAACAGCCGTTTGCATATCAGTGTTGGTATCACCTAAATATACAAAATCGCCGGGGGAAATATTTATTTCACGAGCAATAGCAAGGACACCGGTGGGATCCGGTTTGCACGGCAAACCCTCTTTTATTCCCTTCACAGCAGAAAATTTCCAATGAGGCAGCAAAGCATCAACTGTAATGGTAGTAAATTCTTGTGGTTTGTTGGAAAAAATAGCTTTGGGAATACTCATCTGTTCCAAATTCGTTAGAAGTTCAGAAACACCGGGGTAAGGTTGGGTATTATCCGCCCAACGGGTCCGGTATTCTTCCTGAACCTCCCGCACCAGTTGATCAACATTATCTGACGTTCCTTCCTTCGCCGGCAAAGATTTTTTTACCAGCACATCAACGCCGTCTCCCACCATAAAACGGTAATCTTCCACTTCATGTTCAGGGTAGCCGTGTTTTTTGAGCACTGCATTTACGGACAGGGCCAAATCTTTTAAAGTGTCAAGTAGTGTCCCATCCAGGTCGAATATAATTGCCCTAAACTTCAAGCGCTCCACATCCTTTCTTTTTATATAATAGCTGTTCCGACATCGGCTAAAATAATTTTCCAGGTTGACCCGAAAGCCCTATGTAATCGCCACAGCTCTCCTCTTGATTAGGCACATGAGAAAGACGACTATTTTATACAAGCTATTAAAAGCATGATTACAAAATAATGAGATAGGTGGTATTAGCTAGTTAATTTACCGGTTGCCCGGAAAATATCATTATCCTTTAGGGGGATAAAAAAACCTTAAAAGAAATACAAACCCAGCCCGATAAGGCCCAATAATATGAATATTCCGGCAGAAATCCACCGGAGCAGGTGCTCTTTTTTCAATACCCTGGCCACATAAGCGCCGGCGAGTATACCGATCAAATCAGCAAGGACCATACCGCTCACCACCCCTAATAGGGTCTGAAGGGGTGAGCCATAATTAATTACATAAGCCAGAGTAGCCAGCTGGGTTTTATCTCCGATTTCCGCCAAAAAAAGGACCAGTGTTACTGTTGCCAGGGATCCCCAAAGGGATTTTTCAAATTCCGCAGGAGATGATCTAACATCTTTTTCCTTCTCAAGTAATTTCCAAACGCCAAAAAAAATAAATGCCCCGGAGGCAAAAATACGGATAATTTCCAAATCCACCATGGTTTTCAAATAGACCCCGGCCGCAACAGCCAGGCCGTTGTTCACCAACGTAGCTAAGACAACACCTACCAGAACCATTTTTATGGAATAACGGGTAGCCAGGCTCATGGCTATAAGCTGCGATTTGTCTCCCATTTCTGCAAGAAATACCATGATAAAAGCACCTATAAAGATCATGAAAACAACTCCCGGGTTGTACTAGTCCCATTAAAAACCTAATTAATAAACAATAATTTGGCCGCTCCATTTTTTGAATTAAAATTCCGTTATCTCACCCCCCGATAAGAAACTCTCGTCAAAGAAAGAGGACCTTGGGAAATAAGCTGAAGGATAAATAAACCGACAATTCCCAAATATTTTTTTGATATTTGAAATGGAAGTATCAGCTCCCCACCTCCTAATGAAAAACCTACTCAAACAATTCAGAGTTAGAGATTTCCCACCGGGACTTTTCTCCTTAAGCTCCCTATCTGATTTTAACTTTGTTTTATGAAGTATTAACCATAATGCTCTAACATTCACTAAAACCGCAAGCCTCACACTTGGAACATCCTTCGGCCCTGATTAGAGCTCCTGTGCCGCAATCGGGACATATTTCCAAAGAGGGCTTGTTGCCGGAACTGCTTTCTTCCCGACTGGACATAGCAACTTCTTTTAAAGCCCTGCCGATAGCATCCGGCACGCTTAAAACCCGGTTGGGGCCAAATCCCACAGAACGTGCTCCCCCTATTCCTTCCAACTGGGTAGTTATTTCATTTACACTGATACCGCACCTCAAGGCCAGAGAAATAAGGCGGGCAATAGCTTCCGTAAAAGCTATCACATCACTTCCTGCTTTGCCTATTTGCGCAAAAAGCTCAAACGGCTTACCCTCCACCGTATTAACCGTTACAAAGAGGTTGCCCAAAGGAGTATTCACACTGGTAGTATACCCCACCAGGGTTTTGGGGCGCTTGGTGGGTTTTAACTCTTTTTCCGGCCCGGATTCGCTGGTGTTTAAAACTTGTTTTTCCCGGGAACTGTCTCGATAAACTGTAATTCCCTTGCACCCCTGGTTCCAGGCCATTATGTAAGCATTTTTTACATCTTCAACGGTGGCTTCCCTGGGCAAGTTTATGGTCTTGCTCACCGCATTATCAGTATATTTTTGAAACACGGCCTGGTGCTTAACATGCCAGCTTACATCTATCTGCATGGCCGTCTTAAACAATTCTTTAATGTGGTCGGGTATATCGGCATCAGGGGGAATATAACCATTTTTTGCTATCTCCTGCATTAATTCCTCGCTGTAAAACCCTTCTTTTTTGGCCCTTTCCACAAACAGCGGGTTTACTTCAGACATGTCCACCCCATCCAGGATGTTTTTCCGCACAAAAGCAATACTAAAATACGGTTCAATCCCGCTGCTGGCCCCGGCAAGGATGGAAATGGTCCCTGTGGGGGCTATGGTGGTTCGGGTAGCATTTCTTACCCGATCCTCATCTTTGCCGGTATCATAGATACTTCCTGCGAAGTTCGGAAATACCCCCCGTTCTTCTGCCAGTTTCACCGACTCCTGCTTGCTCTGTTCCCGAATAAATTTCATCACTTTTTCACCAATTTCCAGTGCCTCATCAGTATCATAAGGAATGCCCAGTTGAACCAACATATCATGCCAGCCCATCACACCCAGGCCAATTTTCCGGTTTCCATGCTTGTGCATTTGGGCTATTTCTTCAATAACATAATCGCTGGCATCAATCACATTATCCAAAAATCGTGTGGCCATCTTTACCGTTTCGCGTAATTGCTCATAATCAATCTGCCCTTTATCAGTAACAAATTTACCCAGGTTGAGAGAACCTAAACAGCAGGCCTCATAAGGCAAAAGGGGTTGCTCCCCACAGGGATTGGTGGCTTCATACATACCTACATGGGGAGTCGGGTTAAACCGGTTCATTTCATCTATAAAAATTATGCCGGGATCCCCTTTTTGCCAGGCCTTTTCCACAATTAAATTAAATATTTCTACCGCATTGCCGTATTGGGTATCGCTCGACGCTAAATCCAGGTAAGCGTCCCCCGTACGCGGGTTAACCAGGGGGAAATAAGGATCAGGGTCACTTCCGGTAGCCTTTTCCATAAATTCATGAGAAACAGTTACCGACAGGTTAAAATTATTGATTTCTGTTTCATCTTCCTTACAACAAATAAAATCTATTACATTAGGATGATCATGTCTCAAGGTACCCATATTGGCGCCCCGCCGGGTACCACCCTGCTTTACCGCTTCAGTGGCAGCATCAAATATTTTCAAGAATGACACCGGCCCGCTGGCCACGCCGTTGGTAGAACAAACCACGTCTCCACCGGGGCGCAAGCGATCAAAAGCAAAACCCGTCCCTCCGCCGGTCTTTTGTACCAAGGCCATGTGTTTCAAAGAAGTAAAAATGCCTTCCATGCTGTCTTCCACCGGCAGCACGAAACACGCGCTCAACTGCTGTAACTCCCTGCCTGCATTCATTAATGTGGGAGAATTAGGCATAAAGAAGCTATCTTTCATGATCTGAAAAAAATTTTCTTCCATATACGCCACATCAGCATCGGACTTCTCATAATCTTTTTCCACTTCGGCAATATTGCGTGCCACCCTTCCGAGCAAGTCAGCGGGAGTTTCCAGGGGATTTCCCCGCTCATCTTTGAGAAGGTACCTCTTTTCATAAGCAATGCGCGCATTTTCACTTAATTCCATAACATAAAACCTCCATGCATGCTGAAATTAAAATATATTATATTTATTATTATGCCTTGTTTAAGTAAAACGATCAAAAAAATTAAAAAGGAAAATCAAACATAAAAACAGAATTAACTGCCATAAAGTGTTTTTATCAACCATTATTACCTGAGCAATCTGGCAATTATTTATGAAACACTGGCAGGTGGATACCCATAAAAAATTTATTGAACTTTAAAAAACCCGAAACTGTGCTATTATTTGTTTATTTATCTATTACTTTGGGGGCTTATCTCTATTTTAACACTGCTCTCCTAGATTTTTTAAAATCAACCCCCGGATGCTTGCTTTACGAAACCACAGGACTAATCTGCCCGGGATGCGGCGGCACCAGGGCATTGAATGCCCTTTTCAACGGTGAAATTATAAAAGCGTTAAGCCTTAACCCCTTCATAGCCCTGACACCTATTTACCTCTATGCGGGAGTATTTCTGGTCAACCTAATTATCAAAGACCGCTCCCTCTACGATGTAAGTTTCAACCCTCTATACGCATGGATCCTGCTCATAGCATTAATTTTATTCAGTATTTTAAGAAACGTGCCTTCACCCGCTTTGGATTTTTTAAGGCCCATGTGACCTCATATACCTGTATTTCCCCTTTATATCTCTTCCCAATTATTCATTCCGCTTCTTCCTGTTAACCACAATATTTTGCACCAAAACCTGTACAGACTCGGGAGGGTGCCGGTGATCTTCCCTTTTTACAAGCTTCAGGGCTTCACCAGAGCAGGTAGTAACACAAAGCCCGCACCCGATACAATTCTCACGGTCTAAAACGGCCATATCACCATCAAGAGACAATGCGCCCGTTGGGCAGCGCTCTTCGGCGCATATTCCACAACCGGTACAGCTGGAAACATCAAGTTCGGCTTCATAGCTGGAGGCTGCCAGTGCTTTACGGTGCCTCAAGTGGGTATGCAACATTAAAAAATGGCAGCAGCAGGGACAGCAGTTACAAATAAAGAGGAGTTTTCCGGCATTATTGCTGCCGGTATGAACCAGACCTGCTTCTTCTGCCCTTTTAAGGACATTCCGGGCTTCTTCCCTGTCTATCAAGCGCGCCATTCCCCTTTCTGCCAAAAACTGAGCCGCACCATCGAAAGAAAGGCAAACATCCAGAGGACTTTCACACTGCCCACCGGTTATTCGGCAGGGGCATTCAGCCAGGGCAATAGTGCGAGATTGCTCCATCATTTCCGATGCTACTTCATAAGGAAGTATTTCATATTCTTCATTAATAGCCTCTTCGGCAGGGAAAATACGATTCCACGGAGGATCGGCTTCAGCCAATTTTTCACCCATGGATTCCATGTAGTAATTATGCCAAAGGCGGCCTAGTTCCTGCTGCTTTTCCTTTTGCATGCCTTTCATAATGGGGTATTCAAAAAGTCCCGGGTAATTTGGGAGCAAAGCATAATAAGTCTTTTCACCTGCGGTTTTAGCCAAAACTACCCCCCGATCAGCCATAGCCTCAAGTTTTTGGCTAACTTCCCCTTCCTCCAAACCGATCCGAGAAGCTATATCATCTACGGGTTCAAGGCTGAAATCAAGGTTAAGGGCTATATCTAGTTCTTCCGGTTGAAATAAATACTTTAAAATTTCTCTAAAATACTCGCTTGCCGGAGCGCCCACCGGGTGTTGGTCCAATTTTTGCTGTAATTTGTCATAATGGTGCATATGCCTTCCTCCTTGTAAACCTCATTTTCTTTTTTCATTCTTATTACATTTCTTTATAAAACAAAGCAATCCTGTTACTATTAGTTCCCCTGCTATTATTTTTTATGCCCCATATGTTGGCAGTCTTGGTAAATTCCTGCCTGTTAATAAGCACCCCCACGCATTCAAAACCCGCCTGTATCCCCAGGGGTATAACATGGTCTTCCAAATTAACCTTACCGTTTTTTATTTCACCTACCTCAAAAGCCACCCAACCTCCTACAGCGGTAACCCGGTATAATTCTATGAACACCTCTGCCATCACACTTTCCCACTGCTCCATATCCCGCGTTATAGTAATTTTCCTTTCAATATCAGTGGTACTTATGCCATTGAACCAGCACCTGAGCCAATTATCCAGGGAATACTGTACCACATCCAGAAAAGGAGGGGAAGTTACGGTGAGTTTTACTGATCGCGAAGGAATCTCCTGCGTGTGGCGGGCATCTCTTTCCAAAAACAGGGCTGAATGAGCTGCAGAACGTAAGTTTTCAACTTCTTTTGGCGTTAATTTTTTCCATAGATTACGGGATTTGTGGACAATAATATTTTTAACATCTCTATAATCCGGCACCTGATTTCTTTCCCGGTTAATCTTAACCTGCCTCGCCTGTGAGACTGCCTGGTTGGGAGGCAGGGTGTACACCGAAAAAAAACCCGGAGAATGCCCGGTTAACCTGTTGGTAGCTACCATCCTTATCCAACTGTCTACATTATCTTCCTTCCCGGCTTTTTTTCTTTGGAGCAAATAATCTTTCAGGGAAACAAGTTCCGACTCAGTTTGGGGGTGGTAAAACATGGACAAATCTATTTCTGCTTTCCGGTTTACCTCCATAGGTATAGATTCAACTCTCTCTTCAATGTCATGCAGAGAGGGGCATGAAAGCCTCGGAAAAGCAAATGAATTGCTCAGGGGATTAATATCATTAGAAATTACTCTTCGCCCCAATATGCCGGCCTCAATTGCCGTAGTGCCCCTGCCGCTAAAAGGATCGTAAATAACATCTCCCTCTTGCGTGAGCAGGTCAATAAAAAACCGGGGCAATTGGGGCTTAAAACAAGCCCGGTAAGATATTTCATGAAGAGAAGCAGCCTGCCTCTGTCGCGATGTCCAGAACTCATTGATAAAAACCGGAATATTTTTTCCCTCTAAAACCTTCCGGTCAACCACTGTTTGCTGCTCCGTCGGAAATAATTTTTGCTCATAAAACTCACTGAGGGTAAAATTTTTCAGGTAGCTAACTAATTCACCTTCCATAGAGGAAATCCCGCCCTTTTTGAGTGCTTTCTTATTGACTATAATTATACCAAAAATTCAATAAAGTGTACAGAACTCCGGGCAAGAATAAACACCCATAGTCGAATTTTGTGCCGCTGTTAAACTTTCTAAACAATTCCAAAGCAAACTCTTTCCTCCCGCTAAATAAGTATTTGCATAACCCCCGGAACATTATTCATAAAACCGGGCTTTTGCCGGATAACCTCCTAAATATTACGCACGCATATAATTCAATTATTCAAATCGAACAATATCCTAATCTCCTCTTTGCTCAAAAGAAACTGCTTCCTTCAATTTAGAGGACCGGGATTTAACCTTTCTCCCTTTTAAATTATAAAACAGTGGTGTAAAATAATAATAGCAGCCTGAAAAAAATCCATCCATAAAAACCTGCCTATTCTGCTTAAGTAAGTTACTTCATTACATGGAGGAGGAAAGAAGCCATGCCTTTAAAGAAAAATTTAGTAAGAATAATTTGCCTGCTGGCATTTTTCACGATTATGTCGTTACCAGCAGTCACCGGCAATGTTTCCCAAATAGACAATGATGAAGAAGCATTTGCAAATCCATGCAGTGTGGAAAATCTTAACCCCCACACGGACAACCTGGATTACCTGAACCTTGATGTAGATGACGTTGATGGGAAAACCAGAATTAACCAACTGCAGTACCTGGGCACCCATAACAGCTATTACATCCAGCCCGAAAACGCCCTGCTAAACCGACTTAGGCTTATCAGCCCCGCCATAGCCAGGGAATTTGAGTACACTCACGAACCTCTGGACGTTCAATTCGACGACCAGCAAATAAGGCAGGTGGAACTGGACATTTTTGTAGACCGTGAAGGCGGAAGATATGCTCACCGAGCAGGCAAACTACTGCTTACTCGTAATCCCTACACCGGTATCCCGGAATTAGAAGAGCCGGGCTACAAGTTAATGCATATCCCCCATATAGATTATCGGACGCACTACCTCACATTTATAGAAGGCCTGGAAGCTATTAAGGACTGGTCTCAAGACAACCCCGGCCACCTTCCCATATTCGTGCTGGTAGAATTAAAAGGAGACTTATCCGATGAATTAGAAGAACTTCCCCTGCCGCTGCAATTCATAATAAATGCAGGCAGGTTTGTGGCAGACCTGGTGGGAGTTCCGGTTAACCTGCCTCCTCCTACCGAACCCCGGGACATGGATGATCTTGATGAGGAAATCCTCTCGGTTTTCCATGAAGATCAAATAATCATCCCGGACGATGTACGCGGTGAATATGAAACACTGAACAAAGCCTTACAGGAGAAGGGATGGCCCACAATCGAAGAAGCCCGGGGCAAAGTAATGTTTTTGCTGGATAATGAATGCAGAATAAGAGATCTTTACCTGGAAGATAACCCCACCCTGGAAGGAAGGATATTATTTACCAGTTCTAAACCCGACAAACCGTCTGCAGGGTTCATTAAACTTAATGATCCCCGGGATAATAATAAAGAAAAAATCCGGGAATACGTGGAAAAAGGGTACCTGATACGAACTCGAGCAGATGGCGGCGAAGAAAGAAGGGAACGCGAAATTGGTGCCGAGAGAAGGAATGCGGCCTTTCAAAGCGGCGCCCACTTCATCAGCACCGACTTTCCCGAACCCAGTGATTGGGGTTACATTGCCCGCCTTCCCGGGGCAGAAGATAAACCCGCACGTTGCAATCCGGTAAGTCCGCCTCCGGGGTGTGACCCAGAAAACCCGCCTTCCGGGTGCAATCCGGCACGGTAGTAATTGCTTAAATCATCAAAAAGGCTCCCATAATGGCATTTACTGCCGAAGCCAGCAAACCGATGCCTGCCAAAATGGTTCCGGCCAGGGCGACTCTCCTTCGGTGCGATTTTAGCCCCTGCACTCCCAGGAGCATGCCCAATAATGTAATCGGCAACCCAATGGGAGGAACAAACCAGGCCGCCAGGCCTATAATGCCCAATACCAAAGATATAATGGCGGATCCCCCGCCCCTTTTTCTCATCACGAGGCCTCCTTGTTTCCGTGTCGTTGATCCGATTATACACCTCAATAATATAAGAATCACCCGGTTTTGTCACCTCCCGTGCCGAAATTTTGAACCACCCACCCCGGATCACCCGGAGCGAAAGGGTCATGACCCCAAAAAATTCTCCTCCGGATTTCCCTCCGGGAATTTGTAGGCACAGGAAAATCCCCTCAAAAAAGGAAGCATATATAAAAGTAACTGCACAGAGCAGGATAAGACCTGGCTAAGGCAAGTTGTGCCATGGGGTTACTCCAAATCAACCCCTATTGCACAGCAGTATATACAAGAATAGTTACATCGAAAATGAGAATTAGTAGTGGTTGCGCATAATACTTATTTAAGTTATATTTTTAGATAAGAAATTATACGAAAATGTCTCGGAAAGAAAGATTATCATAATTAGAAAAATCAAAATTTACCTGAGGAGGAAATATAATGAGCAAAAAAACTGTTTCCATTACCCGCTATGAAGAACCCTACCAATCGGTAAAAAAAGCGGTCCTGAGCTGTGGAGGCTTGGAAAAGATGCCTTCAAACGCCCGCGTTTTTATAAAGCCCAACATAGTATTCTGGACCAAGGCCACCGCCTTTCCCAAGTGGGGAGTAATTACCACTTCCAGGGTAATCGAGGACATAATTATGCTCCTAAAGGAACATGGCATAGAAGATATCACTATCGGGGAAGGGATTGTAGCTGACCCCAAGGATACGGAAACTCCCGCCCATGCTTTTGAAACCCTGGGTTACGAAAATTTGCGCCGGCGTTACGGGGTAAAATATATAAACATCATGGAGCGCCCGTTCGAAAAAGTAGACCTGGGCGATGGCATAACTTTGAAGTTCAACAAGGATATATTGCACTGTGATTTTATAGTAAACCTGCCGGTTTTAAAAACCCACAATCAGACAGGCGTCAGCTTGAGCCTTAAAAACCTGAAAGGAACTATTGATATTCCCTCCCGGAAAAAGTGCCACAGCCCGGATCCGGAGAAAAACCTCCACTTCCACGTATCCAAAATAGCAGACCCTATGCCTCCCATGTTCACTTTAATAGACGGCATTTACTCTCTGGAACGCGGGCCAGCCTTTGACGGCAAAATGCAGCGGACTAACCTGCTCATAGCATCTAACGATTATCTGGCCGCCGACCTGGTGGGCACAAAAGTTTTGGGGCACAACCCGGAAAAGGTAAGTCACCTCTCTTATGCGGCAAAAAAAGAAAACCGCCCTGCGGATCTTTCCGATGTAGAAGTGGTAGGAGAAAATATTGAGGAAGTATCCTCATTTCATGAACACGACTTTACCTATGAAAAAAATGAAGAGGGAGAAATGCCCGTACCGCTGGCAAAACAGGGAATAAAAGGCATTTTCTACCGGAAGTTTGACGATACTATGTGCACTTATTGCTCTGCATATAACGGATTGGTGCTAAATGCCATCCGTTATGCCTGGACCGGTGAGCCATGGGACAACATAGAAATCCTTACCGGCAAAGCCATGGAACCGAGCCCGGGTATGAGCGCTACTATTTTGCTCGGTGAATGCATCTACCGGGCCAACAAAGATCATCCTAACATCCAAAATATGATCCCCGTCAAAGGATGCCCCCCGGAACCGCAGGAAGTGGTGAAAGCACTGCACGAAGCGGGCATCAACGTGGAGCCTACCCTTTTCGAACAAATCGATGCCCTTCCCGGATACTTCATGCCCCGTTACGAAGGGAGACCGGAGTTCGAAGAATCATTTTTCCGCGTAGAATAAATTATCCATTTTAGGAATCTAATATTTTTTAAAGAAGGGCAGAACGGCAAATGAGAGTTTGGGATATTCACCCGGGATACCTCAACCGCAACAGCCTTTTGGGGCAGCACGCCGAAATCCATGCTTTGAGAAACATAATAGAGAGCGGGAAAAAAGGTTACGCTTCACACCCGGAGACCATGCGCTGGAAAGAAAATCTAACTAAATTGCGCGAGAAGCATGAACTCACCGCCAAAGAAATGAAATTACGGGGATACCGCCATGCCAGTCCCTTCTATTTAAACATCACCGAAAACAACCACCAAAATTTGACCTACCTGGATCAGCCGGCAGACCAATTTGAGATCCTGCGAAAAAAATACACGACAAACGATGAAAAGCAAATTCCAGCAGGGCGTATCCCCCTTCCTCTGCGGGGAAGCGATTTTTGGTCTCATCACAAGTATTCGGTAATGGCGCGGGGGTATAACTTTTATAAAGAAGTGCAAGCTTTTTTAAAAGAAAAAAGGGATTTACCCATCCAACAGGAAATAAACTTAATCGAACTGGTAATGGGTATTCTTGAAAAACCGGTTACTCAAAAAGCACTGCAGAACCTGATAGATCATTTATGGGGTTATTTTAAAGATAAAGCAATTACCACAGAAAAAAATGAATACTTCCGGTGTTCACCGGATAATTTACCTGCAATGCTTGAAACCTTTTATGCCCTGGCTCAAAAATATCACCAGAAATACCTCCTGCAATCCACTATTTTCGCCGATTTTATTTAAACTGCCTCCTGTAGGGGAAGGAGGATTCCGTGCTTTTTATTTGTTTATCTATTCTTCCTTTAATCCTTATAACATCAAGACTTTTTGCTTGTTCCTTTATATAAAAATTAGCAGAAACGTTATACCTGCAATTGCAGGGTATTTTAAATAAAAACTACCCCGGCATTTCAGAGAAAGATCTTCTCGCTGAACGCCGGGGTAGTTTGCCCGCATCATCAACTAAACTTGAGCTAATACCCTGTCAATGATACCTTTAATATACGTCTTCGGTAGAATTATTAGAGTTAATATCAACGGCTGTTAAGACTTACTCATCCACCATCTCAAAACCTACCGTCTCTTCATCACCGTCTACTGCAAAATCGCCTTCAAAGTCTTCATAGCCATCTAAGCTCGCAGTAAACCAGTAATCACCGTCTGCCAAGTCCTTCACTGCTTCTCCGGTATCATCTGTCTCAACAGGGTCGCCCACTTCCTCAGTACGATCCGCATCGGCATATACCTGGATGGATACTCCTTCCAGATCATTCGCCTCGGCAAAGG
>CAZWVJ010000003.1:53001-58890 GCA_964636865.1 uncultured Syntrophomonadaceae bacterium | reverse complement strand
CATATACCTGGATGGATACTCCTTCCAGATCATTCGCCTCGGCAAAGGTTACCTCGTAGAGCTCTTCCATCTCAAAGCCAACCTCAAGAGCTGCCCCGTCTACTGCAAAATCACCTGCATAGTCTTCATAGCCATCTAAGCTGGCAGTAAACCAGTAATCACCGTCTGCCAAATCCTTCACTGCTTCTCCGTTTTCATCGGTCTCAACAGGGTCGCCCACTTCATCCTCACGGTCTGCATCGGCATATACCTGGATGGATACTCCTTCCAGATCATTCGCCTCGGCAAAGGTTACCTCATAAGTGTCAAGCCCCACCATTTCAAAACCAACCTCAAGAGCTTCCCCGTCTACTGCAAAATCGCCTGCATAATCTTCATAGTTATAGCGGCTGGCAGTATACCAGTAATCGCCATCTTCCAATTCTTTGACAGCTTCTCCGGTATCATCTGTAAGCACAGGCTCGCCCACTTCGTCCTCCCGATCTGCATCGGCATATACCTGGATGGAAACCCCTTCCAGCTCATTCGCCTCGATAAAGATTACTTCATAAGTGGGGGCTTTTTCCATTTCCATTTCAAACTCTACCGTTAAGGCTTCCCCGTCTACTGCAAAGTCGCCTTCATAGTCTTCATGGCCTACCATGCTGGCTGTAAACCAGTATTCGCCGTCTGCCAATTCCTTGACAGCCTCTCCATCTTCATTAGTGGTCAAGGGGCTGCCTATTTTGTTTTCCCGATCTTCATCGGCATATACCTCAATGGTTACACCTTCCAGCTCATTCGCCTCGGCAAAGGTTACTTCGTAAGGTGTAGGCACTATGTTTACTTTTAATACCGCATCCTCACCAACATCAAAGCTAATATCAAACTTCAGTTTATCGCCTATATCGAAATCTTCAAAGAAATCAGCGTTTATAGTCAACTTAGCTGTTTCTTCATCTACTTCTTCCACCGCCCAATCTGCTTCTTCTATATCTTCCCCGGTTATATCTTCCACTTCCGTGGCATCGTTCCAGGTAATGGTAGTTTCTACATCTTCCGGGTCATCCGGGTAAAAATCTACCTGTGCCGGGTCTATGGTGGCATCTTCCGGTAATGCCTCACCCATAATATTCCTGATTTTATCTTCTACCTTTTCACTCAATACAGCATAGCCGCCCAAGATTGTAACTTTGCTGTCCCAGGTAATTACCTCTCTCATGTAATCTTCCACATCACCGGGAATCTCATCTTCTTGCACGTAGAGTATGGGTAGCTCGAAAACACATCCACCGATGGCATCTGCAAGGCCACCTACACCATTGGCAATAACCAGATCCTTCTCATCCGGGAACATCTCCTCTGCAAAAGCCACGCTGGTGCCAAATCTGCCCACACCTTCCAGGCGATCCCTTATTTCTACACCTGCCATTGTTAATGCGACTGCTACCTCGTTGCCAATTACGCCCTCACCGCCTACCAGGTAGGCTTCATCAATACCGAGTTCTTCGATTGCCTCGCTGGTTACCTCGGGTACATCATCCTGCCTAACCTGCAAAATGGGCGCCTGATCCCTGAAGGCTGCAGTGCCGGATACAAGGGCATCAGGGGTTGCCACCCCGTTCACGATAAGGGCATAATCAGCAATAGTGCCTTCTTCCGCGGCTTTCTCCGCAATCATGGTAGCCGTTTCAAACCGGGAATCACCGGCCATCCTTTCTACATTAACGCCCCATACATCCAACTCATCCGCTACGCCTTTCGAAATAGCCCCCTCGCCGCCGAGCAGGATCACATCCTTGGCATTCAAATCCCTGAGACCCACAATGGTGTGAATGGGCAAGGTATTTGGCATGGTCAACAGGATGGGGGCGTCCAAAGCTCCGGAGAGGACACTGGCTGCCAACCCATCTGCAAAATCCCCTGCATCATCACCGCGGGCAATGATAACTGTTTCGGCCTGATCATATTTATCTGTGGCAACTTGATAAGCGGTATCGAAACGGTTTGCTCCCTCAAATCTTTGTAAGTCCCCTTTCAGATCGTCTTCTTCTTCCGCTTCCCCTAAAACAACTCCCCCTAAAAGGGCCATAATCATACATACAATTACCAGTAATGAAACTACCCTTACTTTCCCTTTCCGTAAACTAAAAGTACTGCTCATAATCATCCTCCTTTATTCATTGTTAAAATTTAACCAAATGAAGTTTGCCCCCTCTAACTCTGATTTAATACCGCCTCTTGCTTAATTGAGACATCAGACTTGAAGGCATATTCAACTACAAAATCCCCGATATAATCATCACCTCTCTCACCTAGTAATAAAGTATAAACTAATTTATTGGCCCCAATAACTATAGCACATAACAAATATTAAATAATTTCTTGATAATTCTTTTAATTCCTTCTTTTCATATAAAAATTAAAGAATTTTTATAAAATAAGCAATTGACCTTCCATCCCAAACAGGCATTTTCGCAGCTTCCCGGTATTATTCAAACACTAGCACAAAAACAAAAACCTCTCTTTTGTCCGAAATAACTAATTTGCAGATTTTCTATGGATGATACAGAGGAGGTATGCGTCCTCCCAAAAGGTAGAAAATTCCGGCCCTACGTTCCGCGATTAATTCCCGCACATCTAAAGGAAAATCTTCTTCCCCTGTCAACAAAACAGGTGAGCTTTCCCGAGCAGCTAAAACCGCTCCTGAAAGGGCATCAGGGAAAACGGTGCCCGGAGCAAAAAAAGTTGACTCCCCTGCAAATTCCAGCTCCCGAAATATTTCCAGTGCCGTAGAGTACCTATCTTCTCCGCTTATTCTTTCGGGTTCGGGCAGTTCTTCCATTACCTGTGCGCTGACGGCGTTCTCCCCTCCGATAACCAGAGTAGAATCAACCCCCTCCAGAGCACCCTCCGTGGGCGAAGGCAATCTGTCTTTGTCAGTCAACAGTATGGGGTGACCATGTTCTGCCGCATAAGGAGCCACTGCCAGGGCATCGGGGAAGTTCACACCGCTGGCCACCACTGCCATTTCCTGCTCCGGCGGATCTATACTTTGCGCGATGAGACCGGCAGTATCATAACGGTCTTCGCCGTCAATTCTCTCCAAGTTCATACCCATTTGCAGAAGCTCATCTTCCACTTCCTGGGAAAGTGCTTCTTCCCCTCCCAGCATCACTGCTTTACTGGCACCAAGCCTTTCAATCTCTTGGCGGGTTTCTCCACTTAATTGAGCGGGCGCAGAAAGCAAGATAGGGGCATCCAGGGAATAAGCCAGCGGCGCCCCCGCCAGGGCATCGGGGAATTCATCACCCCGGGCAAGCACCACCGTGCCAGAATTTTCCCACCCTTTTTGGGAAATTTCCACCGCAGTTTTATAACGGTTGAGCCCCATAATTCTTTCCGCAGAAAGCAAATCATCTTCAAATATATTTTTTAACTCCCCATAGGCAGTTCCATAAAGAGGATCATCTTCTTTATGAGTATTCAGCCGGAATAAATGATCATCTATCCGGAGTTTCAGGAAAGATCCGTCTTCTTTCCCTCGATGATAACTTTTTAAGAGCAAGTCTCCCATTACTTCCGGGTCGGCTTCTTCCACAGCCACATGAGGTTCCACTCCTTCCCCGTCAATACTGTTTCCATGGGGAGAATAAAAGCGGTGAGAAGTAAAGTAAAGGACACCTGCGGATAATTCTTGCCAGCTCTGGACCGTCCCCTTGCCAAAAGTGGCGCTGCCCACCAAAATACCTTTGCCGTGGTCTTTCACCGCTGCCGCCAAAACTTCGGCAGCACTGGCGCTTTCCCGGTTGGTAAGCAAAATTGCCGGGGGTTCCACAGAAGGTTCCGAAGGAAACGCCGGCATTTCCTTCTCTTCATGCACACTTTTCATTTGGATGGCTATTTTATCGCCGATAAAATGACCGGCGATTTCCAGGGCTTCCATCAACCTGCCTCCGCGGTTATACCTTAAATCAAACATCCAGCGTTCGGCCCCCCGCGCCGCAAGATCTTCCAACATATCCGAAAACAGCTGCGGAGTATCGCTGCCAAAGGTCTTTAAATGCAAGTAACCGGTTACACCGTTCCTCAATTCCCCTTCCAATTGTTCCGCGGTAATTTCTTGCCGCTCTACCTGAAAAAACATAATTTCCCCGTTCCGGTCTACTTTTAGCTCTACTTCGGTGCCTTCCTCTCCCCTAACAAGGGCGGTTACTTCTTCAATGGAGAGCCCGGCTAACTGCTGTCCATCAGCTTCAAGCAGAATATCACCGGGTTGGATCCCTTCTTCCTCCGCCGGTGAATCCTCTAAAACGGTGATTACTTCAGCCCCTTCATCCACCATCTCAACAGACACACCGATACCGGAATAATCCCGATCAATGCTTTCTTCAATATTTTGAAATTCTTCATCGGTAAAATAATTGGTATAGGGATCATCCAGCAAATAAAGCATCTCTTCCATGCTTTCTGCCTCCATAACTTCTGCGGGGACATTATCCACGTAATGATTATCCAGCACTTCTTTGGCTTCCTCCAGAAGTTCTTCTTCCGTTACCGCCGCCGCCAAACCGGTGGAAGTCAAGATAATAAATACAAGCAAAAGTGCTGAAACCAGCCATTTATTTTTCACTAAAGACACCCTTTCTTGTGCATTATTTAAAGGCCGACAGAACCCGCAGGGGTTCAAACAAATTAACCCTACTTGTGAAAACCGCCAAAACAATCCGGCTGCCGGGGAAAAATTTATCATGCCAACTACTTATAAGGTTGCAATTCTACATGCAGGGGGCAGATTCCTTTAAAAAGAAGTTCTTTTTTCCCCCCTTGATTACTTTTGAGAGGGTTAACGAAGGTTAACAAATATAAAAAACAGGAGGCGGGGTAACGCTAAGTCCCTACCTCCTGTTTCATTGGTTCTTATCTTACCGGCCACAATTGACCGGCCCGGGAAGGGCTACCCCTCCCTTTTCCTGTGGGCAATCTTACTCCGGATATTTTTCCAGTTCTATCCGGGGTACCGCCACATCATCGCCGTCTACTATCACGTCCACGTACTCCACCAGAAATCCATCGTGATATACCGCAGCCGTATATTCACCGTCTGCTACCTCAAATACCGCTGCTCCGTTATCATCTGTCAGTTTAACTTCGCCCTTCATGACTACAAAGGCACCTTCAAGATATATGGCGTCATCGTCACGGATATCGAAGGTTACGTCATATGTGTCTTCTTCTTCTTCCAGTGTGATCTGTACCGTTTTGTCGCCGTCAAGGGTAATATCCATTTCCACATCTACGAAAGTCATACCATACCCATCACCAATGTTCCACAGCTCCAGAGTATAATCGCCGTCGGGAAGGTCTTCTATGTCAAATTCATCGGTCAGCTCCTCAGTGCCTTCCCAAACTCCTTCGTCTTCTTCCGGGCAGGCATAGGCATCATACAATTTCCAGCTGAAATCTACCTCCCTGTCGAACTCCAGAGTGAGGGTGTTATCCGCGCCGGGGATCATTTCATTATAGTTGATGGTTAACCGGTCACCTTCGGCGAAGTTTTCACCGGCTACAAAGGTCTCATATTCTGCATGGCGTATTACCACATCATAGGAACCCGCACACAGTTCATCTACAGAATATTCTCCATCATCGGTTGTATCGGTTGCCACCTGCTCTCCGGCTTCCCAACCTTCTACATCCACTGCATAGTAAGTTACCGTGGCTTCATCTAAGGGGTTAGCTGTGTCAATTTCGCGCACGTTCCCTCCTACTTCCACGTGAGCCCCCAATAACTCGACATCGATGTCTTCCGTATCATCATTGACTTCTACGTCAAACTCATCGGAAGTTGCGGTGACATAATCTTCATGGGACGCTTCCACCGTGTAGTCTTCACCGGCGGGAACACCG
>CAZWVJ010000003.1:0-52901 GCA_964636865.1 uncultured Syntrophomonadaceae bacterium | reverse complement strand
CATCCACCTGGAGGAAAAAGCTGCCTGTAGGCATGGTCAACTCTTCAAACTCATAATCGCCCTCATCAATTCCTTCGTCTGCTAATTCCACCATCTCATCATCTTCATCCAGGTAATGGAGGGTTATATCTTCCCCATCTACGGGATCTCCAACGGAGTCAGTTACCGTGCCCGAAATGGTCAGAGCTTCCAGCGGCCTCAACCAAAACGCCGATAACTGGTTAGTGGTTTCCGATTCTGCCAGGGTAACTTCCCTCCACTCTTCCTCATAAACATTATCGGTGTTGTCTGCACACAAAGCTTTGCTTACGGTGATTTCGTAGGTGGCCCCGAACTCAAAGTCTGCATGACTGTCATCAAGTTCGAAGGAACCTTCTTCAATTTCATCATCATCTTCTTCGTTACCGTAGTAGATCTCTTCACCGTCCTTTTCAATCAATACCGAGTAAGCATCTAAAGCTGAACTGTCGGATTCATCAAGCACGTTGGCTGCAACAGTAATATTAGCTTCATCCAACTGATCATAATCATCTATGGTAATACCGGCTACCTGGTTTTCGCCGAATTTTACTTCTTTAGTCACGTCTGACCAGCCTGCTTTGGTGAATTCTACTTCGTATTCACCGGCCTCAAGTTCCAGTTCAAAGTATCCATTTTCGTCAGTTTCGGTACTGACGCCGCCGGCTTCCACCGTTACTCCTTCTACCGGTCCAGGTTCCGTTGCTGCAAGGTTCTGGGCTCCACCTGTCCAAACAAATCCGGCAACTCCGCTTTCAATGTAAATCTCCATTACTTCCACTGTAGCCTCTGCTTTGATTTCATCGGGGTTACTAATGTAACCGGGCAGATCCACCAGTTCGCCTTCAAATACGTACTCACCAGGTGTGTCCTCATCGTATGCGGGCTCGGACTCTTCATCCCAATCCACGGAAAGCATCTCGGTGGAATCATCGTCCAGGGTCGCTTCTACCTCTGCAGGGAAGTCAATCTCTTCGTATGCTGTTCCCACATCTACCACGATAAGTTCCGGGGCTACGCTGACTACAGCCAGTTCTTCCGCCACTTCCACTGTGAATTCTGCTTTTATGTCTTCCGGGTTGGTTATATTCTCGGGCAGATCTACCAGTTCACCTTCGAATACATATTCGCCGGGTTCCTCACTGTCATACTCCGGATCGGATTCTTCGGCCCAATCTACGGAAAGCATCTCGGTGGAATCATCGTGCAGGGTCGCTTCTACTTCCTCAGGAAAGTCAATGTCTTCCAACGCCGTGCCTATTTCTACGCGCTCGGATTCCGGCGCCACACTAACTACTTCCAAAAAGTCCCCTACTTCCACAGTAACCTGCGCTTTGATTTCATCCGGATTAGTCACGTAACCGGGCAGATCTACCAGATCGCCTTCAAATACATATTCGCCGGTCTCATCCTTGTCGTATGCAGGATCGGATTCATCAGCCCAATCCACAGAAAGCATCTCGGTGGAATCATCTTCCAGGGTTGCTTCTACTTTTTCAGGAAAGTCAATGTCTTCCATTTCCGTACCCAGATTCACAAGGAGGTATTCCTCTGCAACGCTGATTACCGCTAAGTCTTCCACCACTTCCACGGTAAATTCTGCTTTGATTTCATCCGGATTGGTAATGTTTTCGGGCAGATCCACCAGTTCGCCTTCAAATACATACTCACCGGGTGCGTCCTCGTCATACTCCGGCTCGGAGTCCTCGGCCCAATCTACGTCCAGCATCTCGGTGGAATCATCGTCCAGGGTCGCTTTTACTTCTTCCGGAAAGTCAATGTCTTCCAACGCCGTGCCCATTTCCACGCGCACGGATTCCGCTGCTACACTGACAACTTCCAAATCTACAACTACTTCTTCCATAAGAGTTCTGAGATCATTTTCCACTTCTTCGGATACAACTGTATCTCCACCCAGGATATAAGCATGCTGGAGAGTATCAATTGCATCGGTAATATAACTCGCTATGGAATCGGGTATACTGTTAACGTAAAGGACCGGCGCATCTTTCATGGCGCCGAAATATCCGCCTGACATGGCATCGGCAAGGCCATCCACACCATTGGCAATAACTACGTTCTCCGGCGCAGGGAAGAACTCTTCGGCTACCGCTGCACTGGTTTCAAAACGGCCTATACCAAAAGTCCTGTTTACGTCTCCATCTAAAAGATCTTCCAGTTCACCTTCCACGGCATCTTCTACTACAGCATCGCCGCCGATAATATGCGCATTCTCTATGCCCAGATCCACAAGGGCATCTTCGGTAACTTCAGGAATATCACCCGCACGCACCTGCAAAATGGGCACTCCACTGCGCGCCGCTTCCGGGGAAATAATCAGGGAGTCAGGCGGAGCCGCTCCGTTTACTATAAATACACTATCAAATACGTCTGCCTCCTCAAGCTCTCCACCGGCTGCCGCTACCTCTTCATCAGCAATATACCTGGCAATCAATTGGGCAGTATCATGGCGGGTCACACCTGCAATCCGGTCCACTTCTAAGTCATGATCTTCCAAAGCACCCTCAACATCTCCGGAAACTGCAGCTTCGCCACCTAAAATTATGGCCTCGCTCGGATCAAGGAATTCTATGGCGCTTTCAGTTTCCCCGCGCAGTTCCTCGGTGGCTGTCATCAAAATAGGGGCATCTAAATAAGCTGCTAATACGCTACCGGCCAAGCCGTCTGCAAATGCCAACCCCTCGGTAATAATTACAGTATCGGCACCTTCAGGATAATCCTCCGGATCAAATGCATATTGGGCTATAATATCGGACGTGTCATAGCGGTTCACGCCCCCCAGCCGCGTTATCATGTCTTCTTCGATTTCATTGTTGTTATCATTGGTTTCTCCTGCAGCCAGTCCTCCGCCGAATAAACTAACAGTCATGGCTACAACAAGAAATACTGCTAATACACGCTTACTTTTAAATTTCATGTTATCATACAACCTCCTTTAAAATAATTTTTTAATTTAATCCCGCACCCTCTTTTGCGCAAGAGCTTTGATGCTTACCCGCCTTGGGCTCCCTCCTTTCACAAAAATATTTAACCATCATTCTTAATTAAATAGCTAATGATAGCTTCCTAAAACAGGAAAAATATTACCTTATTACAATTACCACATAATTGATAATAAAAAAGTTAAGATAAAAAGTCAACCCTTTTTTTGGAAATTATATGTAATTTTGAATATGAAGACAGTTTTATAATTATTGGATTTACTCACAGAATATTATAATCTCTCCCTTCTTTGCTTATAAATCAGGATTCTACATAATGTGTCATATTCCTGCTAAAAAAAATTTAAATTTATATTAATTTTTGGAATAAGTTTAACACTATATACTTTAAGGAAAAATATTCCTTTATAATTTGATTCTGGACAGGTGCTTGCTGTAACCAAACTGAGTTTCCACATAATTCTGGGCCTTTTTTGCCTGAGAATGATAGTAATTATCATCGGCTATTAGAGAATCCACAGCAGCGCGAACACCGGCAGGTTCTGTGTAAACAGCCGCATCGCCGAACAACTTGCTAAATGGCGGGGGAAGAATTACCGGCACACCCACCGCCATAGCCTCAAGGATAACACGGCCGAAAGATTCTACCATGTCCGGATGCGTGTAATAAACAAACACGTCCAATCCAGCCAGAAAATCCCGGGGGGATACCTCGTTAAACTCCAGCACATGCCAATTAAAAGGGAGGTATCCCAGGATATTTTTCGGGCTTTCCGCCCCACCCAGCACATGGATCTCATAAGCGTCATCTGCGGGATAAGCAGAAAGAATTTCTTCGGGGGTAGAAGGCCATTTAAAATAATCATCCTGCGAGTGACGACCGATGCGGGCTCTTGCCCCGCGAGGCGGGCGGTTTTCCCTGCGCCAATCTTCCACATTAATGATTTCCACCCAATCTTCTTCTGCCAGGCTAATACCAGACAGCTCCGCGGAATGGTGTGTATGCAATGCATTTCTCACAAGGGGGCCAATGGGATGCCAGATGCCTTCTAAGCCAAAATACTCATACAGGCGTGATTGGCATTGCTCAATATAGTAAACATTGCTTGCACCGGGCGCATAATGCCTGCGGGGAGTTTGGTTAACTATCACGTGAGCTTTCCCTGCTTTCACGTCAGGGACAAATATTTGACGTTCCTGAAGCACGGGAGGATATTTAATAATTAAGCAATCACAGGTAACCTCTTCGCCGTGAACTATCATCTGCACCTTTTCGCCGTCAATCAGATCCCTGATTTTTGCATTGACTTCCAAATCAGTATTAAGATAGCGGGGCATCTGAATAAGGCCGGTACGTAATTCCATTTGCTTCTGCGCCTTTATTTCTTCCGCATTGGAAGAAGAGGTGCCTCCGGGAAGGCGAAACTCTGAACCTATAATCACATCAAAATGGCGCCGTCTTTTTCCGCCTGCCTCCCGCTGTGCCCACATAGGTTCCGGCACCGGAAAAGGGCGGGAATCCCGGGAAAATTCATAATAAAGTGATGAAGCTTTTTGATGATAATACCGGTAGCTTTCCCTGTATTCTTTGCGCGCGCCCGCAAAAAAACCTCCCGTGCCAGAACTCAATTCTTCTACCAGAGGAGCGGGATGATAATTAATCAAGGAAAGCGGGCCTGTGGGTAAATCCACGTGGGCATTTTCACCAAAAACCTTTTTTATGCGCTGAATGATTTCATCATCAGCGCCAAAGCGCACACTGTCCCAGTAACCCAAAGATGTAAGCACCGGCTCCCGCCAAAACATCAACGACGAAAGGTTGGGGTAAAAATATTCTCCATATCCGCCGCGGCGGTAAAATGTTAAATCGGAAGTTGTGCGAACCTGTTCGGAAGTATTGCTGATAATACAGGGAGTTTGCAGCAGGTGCATTACCTGTTTCTCCAATTTTTGGGGGTGCGCCCACTCGTCTGCCTCATGGCAGGTGACAAACTCTCCTTTCGCTTCCCGCAGAGCCAGATTGCGAGACACATAAGGACCGCTCTTGATACTGCTTCTGAGCAGGCGGACCCGGGCATCAGAGCGACAGTATTCTTCTATCAGGGAAGCAGTGCCATCGCTGCTGGCATCATCCACCACCAGCACTTCCAATTGAGGCCAGGTTTGGGCAAGGACCGATTCCAGGGCTGTTTTAATCGTCTTTTCTGCATCGCTGACTGCCATTATCACCGTAAGAGTGGGAACCGCACCGGAAGGAAGGCTTTCGCACAATGGCGAAGGCTCACCTTTTAAGTTTTCAAAGAAAGTAGAAGAACCGGCAGAGCCCTCACAGGAAATGGGAGAAATGCCGTAAGATCCCAGGGCCTTATTGATCCACGCCAGGCGCTTCTGCCGGGAGGTTTCAAAGCTCGCCCCCGCCAGGCGCAAAGCCGCATCCTCTCCCTTTCGCAGGGATTTTTTTATAATTATCTCTCCCGAAGCTTTATCTTCCAAAAGCCGGTAACACTCAGCTTCCATAACTGCAGCTTGACGCTGCCGGCGTCGGTTGGTTTCCCCTTCTTGAGCCACCTTCAACATTTCCAGAGCATACCGGGCACCTTCCGCAGTAAGCTGGCCAGCGTACCAACATGCCAACACCCGAGCTGCAGAGCGTCTTCGCGGTTGACTGTTACTTTCAAAGACTATCTGGTGCAAATCCGCCGTGGCTCTTTCTATAAATCCCAGGCTGTATAGGCGGTACTGGAGTTTTTCAACCTTCCCCCAGCCATCTTTCTTTTTTTTCCGGGGAGGTTTCTTTTTAGAAAGCTTTTCCGCAGATTTTTTTGTGGGAAGCGTTTTTTTTGCAGAAGACTTTTCACTCTCCCTCCCTTTTTCCCCAGAGGAGGACTTGAAAAGCATGCTCCGTAATTTATTCGCCGGGCGCCGAAAAAATTTTAGAGGGGATCTGCTCAAAACCCGCTTAAGAAATTTTTTGATCCTGGAGAAAGTGAGGATATCTCCTCCGGAGCTCTTGCCTTTTTTTAGGGAAAAATTATTTTGCTTTTGCAAACTTTTTCGCCTGGCTTTTTCCTTTTTCCATTTTTTCTCAAGCCCGGCAGCTTTCTTTTCCATCTCGAGGTTTCTTTCTCTGAAAGGCGCCAGCAACTTATCAACATCATCCAGGTAATGCTTCTGCAATTCTTGAAAAAAGAGGGCGCTTTCCGGTAATTTTCCGGGGCTTTCCATCGAAGATAAAACTGCTTCTTTCATCCGGGGATAAAGAGCGCCGTAACTATACTCTTCAAGAAATATATTCCTTTTTTCCAGTTGAGCGTTCCGGTAATAATCACTGGCATTCAAAATTTCGGAGATATCTTTTGCCAAAGAATCGAGATCCGTAGGATAAACTACACCTTTTTTAATTAAAGGTTCCAGAGGCGGCGTTCTGGTAGCCAGCACCGGTACGCCCATGGCTATTGCATCAACTACCTTGGCTGGCAACTGGTAATGGGAAATCTGGTTATCTTCTTTCTGCAAGAGGCAAACGAGGTCAGCTATTGCCATATTTTGAGCAACTTCCTGAAAAGGTTGATCGGGAAGCAATATAAGCCGGCCATCATCAGCATCCTGCAGCTTGTTTTTTAGCTTTTTTCTGGAAAAATCTCCCATGACACAAAGCTTATAGGAAGGATCACCACACTGTTTCACAGCTTCCAAAAGATCAAATAATCCTTTGTGTTTGCGCGGTGTCCCCATGAAAAGGATTATTTTATCTTCCGGCGGTATTCCCAATTCCTTCCTTCTTTTTTCTTTGCTGTACAATTCCGGGTTAAAAACCTCTTCATCACGGGCGTGGGGAATAATAATCCCGCCGTATTTTTCCTGTAAAGCCGCATTGGATACCAACACCTTATCAACATGCTCCATAAGGCTTTCACAAAACCAGGTCCACGCTTCTCCATAAGGCCTGAAGATGTCATCCTCTTCCGGGCCTTTTTCCCTGCTTGCAAAAAAACCCAATTCATAATCATCAATGTCCAAAAGCAGGGGCTTGTTATACCTGTATTTCATCAGTAAGCCCAACTGCAAAGAAGGCAATCTGGGTTTACTTACCAAAACTGCGTCCGCTTCTATTTCTTCAGCGATTGCCTCCAAGCAGTAAGTAAAATAAGGAAACTGGCAGCCTGAATACTTTACCACCGGTATATTAAGATCTTTTAAAGGTTCCCAGATAGAATACCCGTATTTGCCGAAAATAAACCCCACGATTTTAACTTCAAAATCCCGGGAAAGGATATCCGCGAGCATGTAACCCCGCCCCAAAGCGTTGTGAGAGATATCCCAAACGATTATCGCTACGGTCTTTTGTTTATGTTCCCCTTTTTTTTCGGAAGCGCTCTTATAATCCATCTTTACCCCTGTGCACTCTGCCAATTTTTTTTGATTAATGGCTGCTGCAGCTATTTTACTGTCTCCAAAATATCCCCTAAATGCTAATAATTATAACTGTTTTATTAACTTTAAAGTAACCTTTACCCACCAATTAACTAAAACTCTTTTACCGACTTTAAAATATCTTCTATGGTAACTCCTCTATTAATGAGGCCGATTATTCTTTCTTCTTCTTTAAGACCCCATTCGATTTCTTTTATAAGTTCTTTTTCGATTTCTTTAGGGACAACTGCCAGCCCATCTTGATCAAAATAGATCAGATCATGGGGAGAAATTTCTACTCCCTCAATTTTAACGCTTATATCAACTTCACTTACCCTGCCCCTGCCTTTAATGTCAACGGGGGAATATCCCCTGGCTAAAATAGGCAGGCTACAGCGAAGGCATGTAAATTTAGTATCCCTGGTTAAGCCGTCTATAAAAACACCGTTTATGCCCCGGCGTAAAGAAAGCCTGGTCATCATTTCGCCGAAATATGCAAATTTGCTGCTGCCACTTACCACTAAAATTTCCCCCGTCCTTAAATTACCTAAAAAAGATAAACCTAATTGTAAGTTTTCATCGTCGGTTTCCAGGGTATGTATTTTTAGAGTCCTCGCCCTTCCCAGAGCACTTAATCCGGAATTATTTAATTTAAAACCGGTGATTACCTGATTCTTATAACCCAATTTATCCAGGGCATCGGAAAATAATCCCGCACACAATTTTTGATGGTTAATCATTTAAGTACCCCTTCCAACAAGTAATCTGCTACTTCCCTTAAGCAGCCTTCCCCACCTTTTTTCTCCAATACCAAATCCGCCGCTGCCTTAACTTTGTAGTGCGCATCTTGAGGACAAACTGCAAAACCACATTCATTCATAAAGTCCAGGTCGTTTATATCGTCGCCCAGGTAAAGAATTTCCCCGGGCTCAATGCCCAATTCACTTGTTAAAGCAGTAATTCTGTTTTCTTTAGGTTCCATTCCCGAACTTATGGCATCAAACCCCAGAAAGCTTCCCCTCCTATGGATAAGCTGTTCATTAATACCCGAACTAATCATGGCCAATTTATATCCTGCTTTTTTAAGCATCCGGGCACCGATTCCATCCCTGGTATGAAAATTTTTTAATTCGTCCCCTTCCTCGGAATAGACCATTTTGCCGTCAGTTAAAACACCGTCTACATCGCAAAAAATAGCCCGGCAATTTTTTAATATTTCTTTTTTCGCCCCCAATAAGAGATTAATACTTTTATAAGGGCTGTCAAAGGCAAGTCCGGATTCAACGGCGCATGCAAGTTCAAGATCTTCGGGGTAATCTATGTCTAATTGTTCAATCTTGGGCAAATTTAAAAAAGCATAATCTTCACCGATTCTCCTCCCGGTCTTGAAATGAGCGTCCCTGTCGATGACATAAAAACCCATACTTTCATAAACCGTCTCTTCCAGGGTGAAGCTATTCGGGATGCTGTCTATATTATATTTAGGCCTGGATTCTTCAGGATCCCACAGGTAAAATTTTTCTCTTCCCACCGCAACTATGGAGTCAAAACCCCTGCCGTAGATTAAATAAAGTGCTTCTTCAATAGTGCTTTTTGATAGAAATGGCATGGGAGGCAAGTGCTGTACATAAATATCCGCATCGGGATAATTTGACGTTTCCCACCTAAAAAACGCGTTTCCGTCAATCTCATTGGTGGCCAAATGCGGGGGCCTTCTTAATTGTTGAAAGCCATTTTCGGCTGCAATTGACAATATCTCTTCACTATCGGAATCAACTACGATGTTTTCTTTTGAAATTACCCGGGCAAGGTTATAGCATGCCCTTAAAAATAAGGGTACGCTCCCTATCTTTTGTAAATTTTTTTTGGGAATCCGTGAACTTCCTCCCCGCGCGGGTACAAAAGCAATTATTTTTTTATTCATACCAGTTCTCTCCCAATTTCATTACAAATTCTGTTAAGCTTAGGATATAGCTCTTTAAACTCACCATGCGATAGGGCTTGATCTTGATCACACCTGGCTTCCCCCGGTTCGGGATGCACTTCTATCATTAACCCTTCACAACCCATGGCAGCGCAGGCCATTGCCAATCGGGATACCCCGAAACTTTTTCCCATGGCATGAGAAGGATCTAAAAATAAAGGAAGGTGCGACCTTTCCTTGATCATCACCGCTCCACACAAATCTAAAGTAAACCTTGTTGAAGGTTCGAAAGTTCTGATGCCTCTCTCACAAAGTATGAGATTCTCGTTTCCGTTTAATAAAATATAATCCGCCATTTTTAATAATTCATCCACAGTGGCGGCAAAAAATCTTTTCAATAAAACCGGCTTGGCGCTTTTGCCGCTTTCTCTTAAGAGGGCATGATTATACATTGCTTTCGCCCCGATTTGTAAAATATCCACCACTTCACTAACTTCCTTAAAGTTTGTAAAATCGGTAACTTCACTTATAATTTTTAAGCCATATTGAGATCTGATTTCTTCAAGCCACTGCAACCCCTTACTACCGGAGCCCTGAAACTTATAGGGGTCAGTCCTTGGCTTAAAAGCTCCGGCTCGAAAAATTTTGACGCCCATCTCAGCCATAAAATCGGCGGATCTCATAATTTGATCTCTGCTTTCCACTGCACAGGGCCCGGCAATCATTACACAATTATTAGTGTTAATGTTTATCCCATCGTCCAAGTCAATGCTAAGCTCTAAAGTGTTATCATCTCTTTCACTTAACAACCCCACTTTTTACACCTCATTTTAATTATTCTTTTGCTAGCTATTTAAGTCTATCGCTCCGGCCAAATTTTCATTGTCTTTTAACACCGGTATTACCAGCACTCCCTTTTGAGCGTTGGCAATTTTATTAATCATTTCTATGACCGTCATTTCACCGTTCACATAAAAAGGAGCATCATTCATTATTTCCCCGGCTTTTTTATCAAATATTTCCTTGTTGTAGGTTATAAAAGCTCTTCTAATGTCCCCGTCGGAAATAACCCCTTTGAAACGGTTATTCGCATTAACTACAAATACTAAACCCATTTTATATTTGTTAATTTGGCTGATAATGTTAATAAACGACTCTTCTTCACTTACAATAGGCAGAGAAGGTTTTTCTATCATTATTTGTGAGACTTTAAGGCTGCAATCATTGGCATATTTTAATCTAAAAACATTTTCGTACAAATTTTTAGCCCGGGCAATATAGGAACCGCTAACCACCAAATCTACTTTTAGTTCTTTCATGGTTATGCCATTTATGTTTTCAATGCCTCCGTCAACGTGAATGGGTAAATTAGGATATTGTTTCCTTATATGTTTAATTCTGTCAATGTTGCTTTCATCAAATTTGCTCGCGGAAACTCCCGGTTCACTACACATAACCATTACATATTGGATTTTGTCTTTTAATTCTTCGATAATGTTCAGCGGTGTACGGGAAGTAATGCCAATTCCACAAATACCATTAAATTCATTGAGCATATCCAACTCTTTTTTATCAACTAAATTTTCATATTGAACCGTTAAATACTTTACCAACGCTTTGTTTAAATAATAAATATCCCTTTCAGTCAATGAGGACTGAATTAAATGAACATCCAGAGGTAATTCTACTTCCAGGCTAAACTCCGCCAAATCTTCCAATTTGATAGGAGCATTACATCCCTCTAAGTAGTCCAAATGCAGGGAATGCACCCCTGAATATTTTAACCGGTTGGCATATGCTATAAAATCCTTTTCTACCGCAAAAATGGAAGCAGATATTTTCATTTCAGTAACCACCCTAAGAAATTAAATAATGTATTTTGCAACTTCAAGGACTACCTTTTAGCTACTACCTGCAAGGCCAGCTCCGCCTTTAAAAGCACGGTAAAAGATTACTGCCATTTATGTTAACCAGATTCGAAGATCCTTAAGAATTACTGCAAATATGCCTGCTTTTGCTCAAAATAATTTAAAAAGCTTTCCATTATTTCTTCTTTTCTCTTGGCATGAACGCAGCGGGGCAAAAACCTGTTCATAAAATAATCTTTATCATTGCCGCTATAGCCGAGTTTATAAATACCCTCTTCCAGGTATATTTGCAGAGGGCACATCTCGGAAATTGTCCCCACCGCATAAGCATATTCTACGTATTTTACAAAATGATAGTCTATATGAAAAGATACTTTTTTAGTTAACTCCATGGAAAACTCTATTATGTTTTTCATTTCTTCAAAGTCCTTGTCACAAAATGACAAATAATAGTATATGCCCAGCAAACAGGCCAAACATGCATAAGTTTGATAAAAAGCTTTCGTTTGATTAGAAACATCCAAGGCGCACAATTCATCAAATAAGTAACGGGAAACTTTTTTCAGCTCTTCGAATTCACTATTGTAAATCAAAATATGGGAATAAGCCAAATAAATGGAATAATAAACATGAGTTTTGTGGCGTCTGATATTGTCATCATACTCTAGTTTTTCCACCAGATAGAGATTATTTTCTATTAATTGTTTGGCATGGTTTACATCTCGGGCGCTAACAGATTCTATGGATTTATAGGCAAAAGCGGTGATACTATTTAATTTGTGATGAATTCCCAAATCGGGCAAACTAATTAAAAAAAGAAATAATTTCTTCTGCACCTCTAAATCTTCAGGGCGGGCATCTTTTTTATAAATAAACTTTCGAATTTGTTTGTCATCATTGTGTTTTTTAAGCAATTCCTGCCAGGAAAAACAAAGATCATCCCAATCTTCCAGCAGGGTATTAATTTTCACACTTTCTTTTAATATATCCTGTTCATCATGGGGGAGGCTTTCCATTCCTTTTTGCACGATTTTCTTTGCCGCAGCAGGGTCATATCTGCGATAAACCTTAATCATACGCTTATAAGCCGCCGCGAATTCATTTTTTTTGTATTTTTTTGCTATCACCTTCCAGTCCTTAAAAAATTCAGCAGAATCTTCTTGCAGTTGCTCACCATGTACTTTAAGAAAAGCCTTCCATTCATCTATAACTGCCGGCATTCCTTCTTGCATCAAATTTATTAAAGCATACTCGGTAAAAATACCGGTATCGCCCGGATACTTTTTCTTCCCCTCCTTTAGTATTTTTTCTGCATGTTCATAAGCAGAAATATGGCGCAGCGCCTGGGAAAGCTTAACATACACTCTTGCCGGCGCAGCTACCACAGGGTCATCCAATACCTCTTGCAAGCACCTTATCGCTGCCGGCCAATCTTTTCTATTTATCGCTTCTTCTGCAGTTTTGATTGTATGTTCCAAATTATCAGGCCACCCCGACTACCATTTTAAAACGGCTTTTCTCCATTACCATGTTAACCAATTTCTTATTTCCCTAAAATAGGGTTCCTCACCCCTCAGCTTTTATTTTACTGAATGCAAAGTTTTTTTACAAATTTTATTCCCTTCTCTTTTTGAAATCAACTCGGTAGTGCGTTTTTAATAACATCAGAGCTGAGGTTCCGCAATAAACATTATCCAATGGAATAGATCCAAAAAATCTTCCGCTATACTTAATTCTTTTTCGCCAGCGCCCTTCTCAATAACAATATTAGAAACCACTTCACCCTTTACCTTTCTGATAAAATAAAATTTATCTTTTTGCAGATAGGGGTAATGCCGAAGCAATAAATCCCTGGTGGAAATAGAATTTACCATAAAAGCATCACACAGATATAAGTTTGCCGAAACTTTATCTTTCCACAGTGAGCTGGAACTATTTTTAATAGAGGATACCCGGCAATTTTGGCCGGCGCTGTCACATAAGTTTTCACAGCATTTAGCATGAGCATCCAGAATATTCACTGCCGGGCAAAGGGAATAATACTCAAGAAAAGACTTAACGACTGATATCTTCTTGCTTTTAAATACCCTTACTATTTCCGGATGGTTGCCCAAGAAGTGCTTAATGTGTGCCAGGTCAGGCTTTACCTGCTCACAGGTTTCTCTTATAGCTTTCAGTCTTTCGCCGGCAAGAGAAGCATCAATTTGCCAAGTTTTTTCAAAAGTAAATTCATTGATCAAGCTTAAACCTTTACGCCCACCATGGTAAAGATGCCATTCATTCCAACCGGTCACCAATAAATAATAATCAAAGTAATCGCCCACCCTTTGAAGTACTTCCCGGTTGCCAAACTTTAACTCTTCGTCTTCCGAGCAAACTATATGGAGTATTACTCCTTTTTTTTCTTTTGAAACGCCCCGGAGAGGATGGGTTGTTTTATATTTATCAACTTTTTTCATTATTCTCTCTCGCAGGGGATGCAGAGTGCTATTTTCTAATTCTTCAACGGCAAAATCGGCATGATCACCATTACGGAAAACGTTTTGAAAACAAAGCCTTTCCTCGCCTCCTTCCCCGGAAGCAATTTCCCCCCCTTCCTCATCAATCACCAGGGTGGCATCATCAATGAGATGAACATATCCTTTATCGAGAGCCCGCAGGCAAAAATCTTTTATAAGAGGGGCAGGAGAAGAATATTCCATATCTTTAAACCCGCCTACAGTTTCCAGCGCTTCCCGGCAAATATAAGAACATTTCCCTTCTCCATAATGGATAGAAGGGCTTTGACGTAGAGATTCCTGTTCTACCATTCGGGCTAATCTTTCTCCCGTTAAGTTTCCGGGCATATTGTCACCCTTATCAAAATTGGCTGTCTCTTCAAAGTTTAATTCATAAATATCTTCATCACTGGTGGAAACCGGGCTTACTGCAGCTACCTTTTCTCTGCTGGAAGCCGTAGCAAATATTTTTTCCAGCCAATTTGCAGTCACTTTTATTCTGCTCTCTAAGACCAACAAATCGCCATCGTTTTCGAGGGAAATTTCATTAAGGGTATGAGCACCTCCCCCTGCAGCCCGGTTTTGTTCCACACTAATTCCTTTTATTTCCGCTTGCTTAATAGGTGGAAGTAAATCATCGTGGTCAAGGTTTTTATCGCTAATAATAATAAGTCGATAAGGCCCCCGGGTATGTGAAATTAAGTTTTCCAGGCTCTCTTTTACTTCTTTATGAGCATTCGCATCCCTATTATCGGCAAAAAAGACAATATTAACTTTTCTGCGGGCAATTTCTTGCCAAAACAGTTCTAATTCCGACCAGGCAGCCTTGCAAATGCTATATTCCTCGGCAACCTTTTGAGCGTTGCCTGCCAGGTAATGACGAAGTTTCTCATCCTCCACCAGTTGTTTTAACGCCGATATTGCTTCATCCGGGTCATTGGTATCAACCACAAGGGAATTATACAAATGCTCGGCATATTCACCTGTGCCACCTTTACAGGGAACTATTACGGCACAACCGCAAGCCATGGCTTCAAAAGCTGTGCGCCCGAAAGCCTGATAATTTGATAAATCCACAAAAATATCCGTTATAGAAAAAAGAGCTGCTACCTCACGCCGCTTCAATTTGCCCAGGTGTCCAAATTCAAAATCCCTATCCAAGCGCAGAAATTTTTTATCATGGGGACTGCATCCAAAAATATTTATGTCTACTTTTCCCGGAAATTCTTGTTTTATTGTTTTTAGCAGGCGCATGGTTTCTGCCGGTGCCCGACGAGGAGTTTGGGGCCTCACCATAGCAGAGATACGCAATTTTTCCCCATAATCATATTTTTGCCGATATTTGTAATGATATATATTGGTATCCAGGCTGGGAAAAACTTTAAATACTTTTACACCGTGAAATTCATTTACAATTTGGCATAGCCAATCAGTTTTGGCAAATAACAATGCCGAAGGTAAAGCATTATAAGTGGTCCTCGCTTCCCAACTTAATTCAGGCTTATTTTTTTTTATAAACCATGGTTCATAATCCTGGATATAGTAAGCTGCCAAAACCCCACTGCCCGGCACCCGATAAATTCTCTCCAAAATGGAAAAAGTTTTATAATAGGTGGCAACCACCACATCAAATGAACCGCCATAATCAATTAATTCGCATTCACTATCGTAAAAGTAAAAGGTGCCGGAAGGTATATCCTCATAATCTTTGAGACACTTTTCTTTTTCTTCATTTTCCATGGCTACCACCGCTTCTACTCCCGGCAACAAATTCATCGCCGAGGCTTCCTGCACCACACTATGCGCGCCTCCACCTCCTCCGGGTTTTTGCAATAACCACAATATTTTCATGGGCTGTAACTTATGGCGTGAATCCCGAAAATAATTGATCAAGCGCTGCCAATTAGGTTGGAGAATTGTTTCTTCTTTCTTTTCCTGCTTTATAAAATCCCCGGCATCAAAGCCGTCACCTTTTGCATCCACCTCTTTTTTCCTTTTCTCATAACCTTCCATAATTTTTACTAACTGTTCCAAACCAGATGTTTTTTCGTCCTTGTTTTTTCCCTTCCAAAGGTGATATTCAGCGAATATACTCGACAGGCGGGAGGTAACATCTTCTTGTTCTTTCCTAAATAAAAGAGCATTAAAAAAAGAAACAATGCTGTTTCCTATCTTCCACCTGCGGGAATTTTTAATAATATTGTAATTGCGCTCCATTTCTTCTATCCAATCAGCAAGAGTTTCTGCTTCGGCATTATATGATCGGGGGGACATTAGCTTACGGCAATTTTTAAGTTTCTTTTCTATCTTTTTTTCCCTATCAGTCGGGATGTTTTTCCTACCGGAAAGTAAGTAAAAACCCTTTACAATCCAACCGCCTATTTTCCACCTGCGGGTTTGCAACAGCTTGTTAAATTCCGAATCAATCCGCTGCAAAAAATTTAATAACTTTTCTGTTTCAAGTGTTTGTTCGCCTTCACTGTTGCGCCGGAAGCTTTTTTTATTATTCAAAGCTTTAGCTGGCTCCTCCCTTTTAAAAATCGGAGAATAAACTTTCCGGAAGCTTTCCCCTCCAAATTAACTCATATTTTCATGTAGAAATAAATTATCTTTCACTCTAAAGTAAAAAATTAGAAATTTATCTTTCCATCACCTGTGCCAGGGAAAAATACCACCATGGCAGGGCAATTCCAAATTCTTTTTCTAATTTATCACCGGAAAGAACGCTGTAAGATGGTCTTTTAGCCCTGGTAATAAACTCATTGGATGAAATGGGAATAACGTTAGCGTAATCATTTTCCGAAGTAAAATAGAGTTCAAAAATAGTTCGGGCAAATTCATACCAGGTAGTCTGCCCCCGAGCACTTAAATGATAAGTGCCGGCAAAATCTTTTTCTAACATTTGGGAATAAAATAATATGAGAGCTGTAGATTGAGCAATCATCCGGCTCCAGGTGGGCGAGCCATATTGATCATCCACCACCCTGAGCTCATCTTTTTCCCGGGCTAATTTCAACATGGCCAAAAGAAAATTCCGACCACGCAATCCGTAAACCCAACACGTACGGAAAATTAAGTGGGATGCCCCCACTTCTCTAATATTTTTTTCCCCTTCAAGTTTAGTTTGGCCATACACATTTATGGGATCAACCCGGTCTTCTTCCGTATAAGGAGATTCCTTACTGCCATCAAAAACATAGTCTGTAGAGTAATGAACAAGTAAAGACCGGCAGCGTTTTGCCTCTTCAGCAAGTATGCCGGGCGCAACGGCATTTATAAGCCTTGCTTTCTCCGGTTCGTCTTCGGCTTTATCCACGGCCGTATAACCCGCCGCATTTACAATTACCCGGGGGTTAATGCTTCTTACAGCTTCACGTATAGCCATGCTGTTTTCTAAATTTAAGTCCTGACTACTTAAAGTGATTACCTCAGCTTGAACAGCCAGAGCCCTGCGTAATTCCCAGGCTATTTGGCCATTTTTGCCTAACAATAAAATCTTTTGCAAATTTAATCCTCCATCTTAAAAGGGGTACTGGGATCATCTTCATGCCTGATCTCATCTACAGGTTCCTTTTTTTCCCAGCCCTTATACAGACGATCGGGGTAGTTAATGACCGTACCCCTTTCAGAGCTTGATATATTTTTATAAGCATGAACAACCCCCGGCGGTATTACCAAAACGAGGGGATTATCTTTACCGGCAAAGATCTCCATATATTCACCGTAGGTTTTACTATTCTGCCGGTTATCCCACAACCTTAAACAAAAATTGCCGGGGCCCGGAAAAGCAAAGATGTCGGTTTGTTCATGATGCTCATGCGGCCCCCTGGTAACGCCGGGTTCGGTGCAAGAAATATAACTCATCACCGGTTGTATTCCTTCCGGGAACTCATCAATCCGAAAAGTTTCGCAAAGAAAGCCCCGCCTATCCAGATGCTTTTTTAACCCTTTGGTAAATACCCCTTCAATTCTCCCCTGCTGCCAACTTTTCAGATTACTCAAAATATCATCCTCCGTATGGAATTATATACTCCAAATATTGTCGGTAATCTCCTTCGGGAAGCTCTTCAATTACTTTTTTTAACTGGTTTGCATCAAGAAATCCCATGCGATAAGCCACTTCTTCCAGGCAGGCTATTTTTAAACCCTGCCTTCTTTCAATAGCAGCTACAAAACTCGCCGCTTCCAACAAGCTATCAGGGGTCCCGGTATCTAACCAGGCAATTCCCCTCCCCAATAACTCCACATTAAGCTTGCTTTTTGCCAGGTATGCTCTGTTAACATCAGTGATCTCCAGTTCACCACGGGCAGAAGGTTTCAAATTCCTGGTTATCTCGACTACTTCATGATCATAAAAATAAATTCCGGGCACGGCATAATTAGAGCTTGGATTTAAAGGTTTTTCTTTAATATCAACTACCTTTTCTTCATCATCAAAATCAACAACGCCGTATTGCTGTGGGTTTTTCACCCAATAACCAAAAATAGCGCCACCTTCCTGAAAAGATTTTGCCCTGCGAAGAGCATCAGGAAAACCGTGCCCATAAAAGAGGTTATCACCCAGGATAAGACATACTTTATCAGTGCCGATAAAATCCTCCCCAATAATAAATGCCTGGGCAATCCCTTCGGGGCTTTCCTGAATCTGATATTTAAAATTCATTCCCAGCTCACTTCCATCACCCAATGCACTTTTTATTTTGGGAGTATCCTCCGGAGTCGAAATAAATAGTATATCCTTAATCCCTGCCAACATCAATGTAGATAGAGGATAATAAATCATGGGCTTGTCATAAACCGGTAGAAGTTGTTTGCAGATAAATGTAGTACAAGGATAAAGGCGGGTTCCTGCGCCTCCTGCCAACACTATGCCCTTCATAACAGTTCTCCCTTCTTCTAAATCAGTTCAAACGACTGCGGTGATTATAATTTAGTTCCATCCATTGCAAATATTCCCCTGTTTTTACTTTTTCTACCCACTCCTGGTTTTCTAAGTACCACCTGATAGTTTTTCGCAAGCCTGTACGGAAGTCTTCCAGGGGTCTCCATTTTGTTTCGTTTTTTATTTTAGAAGCATCAATGGCATATCTTTTATCATGCCCGGGCCTATCCTCCACAAAAGCAATCAAATTCAGGTAATCGTCCATATCTTTCCCGGTTTCTTCTGCCAAAAGACGGCAAATTTCTTCTACAATCTCGATATTCTTCCATTCATTATTGCTCCCTATATTGTAAGTTTCTCCCAATTTGCCCTTTTGGATCAGTTCCCAAAGGGCCCTGCAGTGATCTTCTACATAGAGCCAATCACGGACATTATTGCCCGTGCCATATACCGGTAACTGCTTCCCGGACAATGCATTAAGTATGATTAAGGGTATTAATTTCTCCGGAAATTGATAAGGGCCGTAGTTATTTGAACTATTGGTAATAATAGCGGGAAGTCCATAAGTCAAGTAATAAGACCTTACAAAATGGTCTGCCGAAGCTTTAGAAGCAGAATACGGACTGCTGGGAGAATACGGAGTATCTTCGGTAAAAAAGCCGGTTTCCGAAAGAGAACCGTAAACTTCATCAGTACTTACATGTAAAAAAAGTTTGTCCCGCTTTTCTTTCCACTTTTTACGACAAACTTCCAACAGGTTAAACGTACCGTTTACATTAACCTGCACAAATGCCGCCGGGCCGATTATACTTCTATCTACATGAGATTCTGCCGCAAAATGCACTACCAGCTCCGGTAAATATTTATCAAAAAGTTTTTCTACACAAGAATAATCAGTAATATCACCATGTACAAAAGTATAATTGGTTAATGAATCCAGTTTTGCTAAATTTAAGGGATTAGCGGCATAAGTAAGCTTATCTAGATTAATAAAATGATAATCTTTATATTGGGGAACAAAGAGATTAAGAAAATTTGAGCCAATAAACCCTGCTCCTCCTGTTACCAGTATTTTCAAATCAGTCTCACCTCAGAATTTTTCCGTTTTTTGATAATTATTTTTTCAAGCCAGGTTAGAGCAATATATTATCTTGCAAATCTCTCATCTTTGCAATAGATTATACTAATTAATCTGGCTTTCCGCAATGAATATAACGACTCCTCGGAAGTAAATTCGTTTTTATGGTTCGATTTTCTGTAGTAAGTAAATTAATACCGGGGTTAATTTTTTTTATTACTAAAAGGGGAAAGATACATTGGTATTATTTATTGTTCCCCGATAGACACTTCAATTTCCTCAGGGGTGTATGAAATGACGGATAATCTTTCCGGCGGATTAAACTTGATTTCCATTTCATAATTACCGGGAGTTTTTCCCTCCAGATCCACAAAAGCTACCAAGTCATCTGATTCTGTTTCCTGCAGTACTTCCGGTAATCCTTCCAAAGTAACGGAAATAGTTTCTTGTTCCAAAGAGGCTTCCACGTTGTCCTCCAGGTTAATGCAAACCACCTGCACATCCTCAAAAACATTGCGGCGTGGTGACACCTGTAGTAGATCGCCACCCACAACCGTCAACCATAAAGCTACAGCAAGAAATAAAGCCAGTATAAAAGCAAATTTTTTACTTCTTAAAAATCTCGCAAACATTTAAGTAGACCTCCATGGCCAACCAGCCTGATTATTTTCTTCTGTCCGCGGAGCACATAGTTCTTCCAACAAGCTTCGCAGTGATTTTTCATCCAGGTAGCGGGTAAGCCGACCTGCATAGGCAAGGGATACTATCCCGGTCTCCTCAGAAACAACAATGGAAACGGCATCAGTTTCTTCTGTAATGCCAATCGCCGCCCGGTGCCTGGTGCTCAATTCCTTACTTAAATTCGGTTTTTCAGTAAGGGGTAAATAACATCCCGCTGCCACTACCTGACTACCGCGAACTATAACCGCTCCATCATGCAGGGGGCTGCGGGGGAAAAATATATTAATGAGGAGTTCAGCCGAAATGGTTCCATCCACTTTTATGCCCGATTCCACCACATCATCTAATCCCGTTTCCATTTCAATTACAATTAAAGCCCCAAAACGCTTTTTTACCAACACGGGAATAGCTTTTACGATTTCATTCAAAAAGTAATCGAATTCTTTAGGACTCCATAAAGAACGCTGAAATATCTTGCCACGCCCCAAACGCTCCAAAGCCCTGCGCAATTCAGGTTGGAACACAATAGGAATAGCAATTAGTCCTACAGTGAGCACCTGGCGAAGCATCCAATGCATAGTTTCTAATCTCAGGTAGTCACTTGCCACCATAGCCACTAAAATTATGACTAACCCCTTAACCAACTGCTCGGCGCGGGTATCCCTGATAAGCAAGATGAGGCGATAAAAGACAAAAGTAACAATGGCAATATCCACTATATCTCGCCAGCTAAGATTTACTTGTAATAATCCCGCAATTATTTGGTTAATTGCCTCCACACCATGATCCCTCGACCTTCTTTCATTAATTAATTATAAAAATGCATAAAACATTTGAAAGTACCAAACTCAACTATAATTGAAGGACATTTTTTCTTAAGCTTATCTCGCTTTATGGATTAATTCATGAAAAAAATTTTACTTTAACTTCTATAATTATTTCGCTGCCACAAAGTTGATTACCTTCTTAGCTTTGCCAACAAAATTCATAATATTGACATTCTTTTCTTCTCTGAAATACCTTTTCGCATTGCCTTCCGTTATATTCATATTTATCCCATAATTTCCCGGAAGTGGCGACACTTTGTTTCTACTTTTTCCTTAATCTCCCATGTAGATTAAATAACCGCATTTAGTGCAAAATTTACCTTCCAGCCCTACCGGATAAGCTTTAAAACCACTGCGTCGAATTAGCAAGTTTCCGCAACCCGGGCAGTAAGTATTCACATATTCATCTGCTCCGGACAGGTTACCGATGTATACATAGCGCATTTTTTCCCGCGCCATTTCACGAATTCTTACCAGAGTTTCTACCGGGGTGGGTGAGAGGGAAAATTTATACTGGGGGAAATAACGGGAAAAATGTAATGGGATATCCGGATTTAGAGTTGCCAACCAATCTACCAGAGATCTTATTTCTGCCTCAGAATCATTCAGGGTAGGAATAACCAGACAAGTTACCTCCAGATGAAAGTGGGCGGCACAATATTCCACCGTTTGCTTCACCGCATTCAGGTTTCCCTTGCAATAATGCCGGTAAAAATCATCCCGGAAACTTTTTACATCAATATTGAGAGCATCTATGTAAGGGGTGATTTCTTTTAAAGCTTCTTGAGAAATAAACCCGTTAGTAACCAAAACATTGCGGTAGCCGTTTTCGCTGATCAGCCGAGCAGTATCATAAACATACTCATACCAAACGGTGGGTTCGTTATATGTATAAGCTACCCCAACGGCTGAAGGATATTTACTTTGCAAAAGGTCTAAAACTTCTGCGGGTTCCAATCTAACGGCTCTTTCGACCTCCGAATCGGCATCCCCCCGTGCCAAAGACCAATTCTGACAAAACTCACATTGAAAGTTACATCCCCAGGTTCCCACAGATAATATTTCCCGGCCGGGATGAAAATGGTAAAGCGGTTTCTTCTCAATAGGATCCACTGCCACAGCCACGCAGTAACCATAATTAAGAGCATAAAGTTCGCCGTTTTGAACCTGGCGGCCGCCGCAAATACCAGTTTCACCTTCAGTTAGATTACAACGGTGGGGACAAACTCCACAGTAAATAGTGCCGTTTTCCCTTCTAAACAAGCGAGCTTTTTGCATAATATTTTATTCACCTCCCCCAGAGCGCTGCTCAGGGTACCTGGTCACTGTAAAACGATAAATCCGGTAGGGTTGATGAGGTGATATGCCTGCCTTTTGAAGGGTTATATTTAATTGTTCTTCCACACTATTCACCCCTTCCAAATTAGGAAGCAGCAGACCACTTTGGCCGTCACTGCGAACCAGTATACCATATTTCCGCGGATCAAGTTCAGAAGTATCCTCCACCGGTTCCATCTCTGAGAGCACATCAACAGAAATATCTATTTCACCTAATTCCTCCGGTTGCAAAGGTGAAAAACGGGGATCATGAAAGGCAGCACTGAGCGCATTTCTAATTATCTCTTCTGCCAGGTTAGATTGGACAGGTTCAAAGGTGCCAATGCAGCCGCGTAACTCGCCCTTTTTTTTCAACGTAACAAATGTTCCGCCTTTTTCAGCAGTGAGTTCAGAAGGAAGATGCTCGGGAGGTGAGTGAATTATTCCCTTATCCAGGTATTTTTCTATACTATCCCGCGCCAAGAGGGGGATGACTTCTTCCAGACTCTCTCCGGGAGATTGGTGAATATGAGCATCGGACGAAACATTAAAAGCAGCCACCAGGTATCCCACACCAAAAGGCCCTTCGTAGGATAATATTTCCGGAGTAACGTGGAATCCTTCCAGAGCTCCAAAGGTTATAATAAAGGAACGCAACCCGCATTCTCCGGCTTCTTCAATTAACTCAGGATCCATCTGCATAATGTCTTCAACCCGGTAGTCGGCAATCAAATCTATCAAATTTTTATCGAATTCTTCCCCGCGAGGATTATAACCTGCAGGCGCTCCGGGTTTAAGACAGTGAGAAAGATCACCGCTGGCAATAATAGCCGCCTTTGAACCCCGACGATCCACCGCTCGGCGCAAAACTTGCCCAAACCTATAGAGCTGGGAGAAAGAAAGAAAGCCATAGGTTATATGTAAACCACCGGCCTTAAACCCTTGTTCTTCGAGATAATAGAGAGGAACAGCCGCTCCGTGATCCAAGCCGGTTCCCTGCCGAGGGGAATAATTATCACTGGCAGGGACAAACTTTAAAGGCACACCGGCATTATTAGCTTCTTCCAACAAGTAAACACTTAGCTTACCATCAATCTCTAATTTTTGCCGTACTTCCCCGGCTCCAAATTGGCTAAAGTCGCCGACAACCGAGTCGCCATCCGTCACAGCCACAGCATCATACATTAGAGGGCCATGCGGAGTTATAATTATTAACGATTCAGCTCCTGAATCAACTACCCGGCGGCTTAAACCCTTTAATGCCTGCACTGTTTTTTCTACTTTTTTAATTTGCCCTCCGCCTACTTGAGGAATAAGCAACGGCGGGTGAGGTGCAATTCCTGCAAATACAATCCCCATTTTTACCCCTCCCTTTATAAATTTTCCTTAGATTTATTGAACACGCCTCTTTCTTTTTTATGTTAACATTACTGCAAAATTTTAGCAATTTACCCGCCAGGCAAAAATCATACCAGGAACAACATATAGCAAAGGGGTTTTTTATAACCTGATGCTGATGATTATTGTTATTAATTAGAAGGATTCATTAACAAAAAGCTTAAAAGTATATTTCTTCACTATATGTGTTCTTCTTCGTTTTCGCTATTTCCTACCAAAATTATCTAAACTTGCAATATAATTATTTGATAATAAATAATAAGCCACATTTAAACTTAAAGTCTCGCATTTTTTCTTGTTAGTCATGCTCTCTTTCGATACAATAAGTGCAAGCGCAGTATTAAAGGTGTTAATATATCCCTCGCGGCGTCAGCAATTGATAAGGGGAATAAATCCATAGAAGGACACTATTATGCCTGCTGTGCAATAAATCACTATTTATGATCATTCTTAAGCAGTAGAATCTTTTATCTCCTGCCAAAGGCTGGCTATATAATGAGAAATAATAATGAAAACCCCAAAGGCAAGGTTTCTTTACTTAAAATTCTCCTGGTATTTTTAAAAATAGGCGCTTTCACCATTGGCGGCGGATATGTTATGCTGCCTATCATTAAACAAGAACTGGTGGAACGCAACCATTGGCTGGAAAAAGAAGATTTTTATAACACTCTGGCTCTTATTCAAGGCCTTCCGGGGCCTGTAGCTTTAAATTGTTCCCTCCTGGTAGCTAAAAAGATAAGAGGGGTAATAGGGGGAGTGATGGCCTCCCTGGGCATTATAACTCCATCTATCTTGATCATTGTAGTCATTGCCGCTTACCTTTTTCCGCTGATTCAGGAGCATTACTATATACAGGCAGCATTTTACGGGATTAGGCCTGCTGTAACAGCACTGATAGCAGCAGCAGCTTTCAACATAGGTAAAGATTTAATCCGGACTAAATTTACCTTTATTATTCTGCCTATCCTCCTCATCGCCGGCTTATTTTTTACCATACACCCCATTATCCTCATAGTAGCGAGCGGTCTCACAGGATGGATATATTATCAACTCATGGGAGGAAAGGACTAATGGAAATACTATTGCCTCTTTACTGGGTTTTTTTGAAAATAGGATTGTTCAGCTTTGGAGGCGGGTACACCATGCTACCCTTAATAGAAGCCGAAATAATAAGGAGGGGATGGCTTACCACCTCTGAATTTATTGATATTATAGCGGTAGCTGAAATGACTCCGGGCACTATATCCGTTAACTCCGCTACTTTCATCGGCTATAATATTGGCGGCATTCCCGGTTCGCTGGTAGCTACCCTGGGAGTCATAACTCCTTCTCTGATATTAATCCTGTTCGGTAGTATTATTTTATTAAGACTGAAAGAGAATCCTCACGGGAACTCTCTTCTTAAGGGTTTTCGGCCGGCATTTATTGCTCTTGTTATTATAGCCGCATTTTTCATCGGCAAAGATTCGTTGGTTGATACTCCTTCCGCTTTAATTTTTGGAGCCCTCTTTATTCTTTCTTTCCAACGCAAAATAAGCCCCTTTCATATTATTGCCGCCGGAGCTGTACTGGGATTAATTTTTTATCCTTTTCAGTAAAAACTCAAAGGGAGGTGTAATACAGACACGCAGGCACGGGGACGGTTCTTTTGCCTTAAGGTAAAAGAACCGTCAGGCTGTGTAATAAATTTGCATCAAAAATATATTCCCAATTCTCCCCTCATTTTATAAAACAATTTAGGGATTGTGATGTTAATATGGCTACTTTATTTGCATTGCTTTCCCACTTTTAGCACTTACAAATCCGAAAACATGATTTATCACGCAGACTCCCGTCCCCGTGCCTGTGCCGGGCACACCACTACATAAAAAAACACCTTTTTAAGGTGTTTTTTTAACTAATACAATTGGAGCATGAACAGCTCAAGGGTTATTCTTTTAATGCACTTAAAATGGAACGCAACCTCTCTCGGTAACCAGCATTTTCTATAATAGTACCGGTTACTACTATGTCCGCGCCTGCCTGGCGCACCCTGCGGGCATCAATAGCCGTTCGGATGCCTCCGCCTACTATAAGGGGGATGTTGAGTTCCTTTTTTACCACCCTGATCATATTCGCCGGTACCGGCTGGGCAGCTCCGTTGCCAGCTTCCAAGTAGACATATTTCATACCCAAATATTGAGCAGCCAGTGCATAATCCAATGCCTTCCAGTAATTATCACGAGGTACCAAATCTGCATCGCCTATTTCTCCCACTTTCATACCCGGTTCAATGACCACGTACCCTACCGGAATAACTTCTACATTTAATCTCTTCATAACCAGGGAGGTGTTGGCATAGGCACCGGTAATAAAATGCGCATCTTGAGAATTAATCATGCTAAGGTATAAAACTGCATCAAAATCAAGGCTGAGAGCCTCCGCGCCTGCAGGAAAATAAACAACCGGTATGTTTACTTTTTCTTTTACAGCTGAGGCAGTTTGTACCAACCCTTTCTGAGACACACCTTTACTCCCGGCTACAAAAATAACATCGCTTCCCACTTCTTGGGCAGTGTAAGCAAGGCGAACAGCAATATCAGGAACTTGTCTCATAGGATCGATTAATGTTATGTGGACAGTCCCTTTATTAAGTTTGTTGTTTAAATACTCTAAAATGTTCATACCCCAACATCCCAATTTATATTTTTACCTTAATTTAATTATATTATAATAGACCAAAATATATTTGACAACTAATATATTACTAATTTTGATACATTTTTTACACTATTCCCTTTTCAAACTCCCTTTTATTTCTTATGCCATAAATATTGCTTCAATGGTATCAGCCACATATTTGGTACATCGGCAGTTGAAATCTTTATTTTTTTAAATAATCTTCTGTAGTTATCATTATCATTATTTATTTAACCGGTAAAAGCGCTAGAGAGAAAATTTCTTATTTCCGCCATAGGAGGGTTTTCAATTTTCTTTACTAAGCCCGTTTTTACAAAATATATATTTACTTCCTGTATATTCTTGCCCGTAGCCGTATGCACAGCCAAAGCATAAAATAAGGCTTGCAAACGGTACGTTTGAAAACGTACTTCCAGCTCACTGCCGGTAACTTCATCCGTCTTGTAATCAACTATAACAACACCCTCAGGCTCCTCAAACAAAATATCAACCAGGCCTTCCAAAATCCAACCATCCATTTCCACAGTAAAGGGTACTTCTCGATAAAACTTGCTTTTGCAGGCCCGTTGGATTAAAGAACTGTTAACAGTATCTTCCACCATCCGGTTCAGCTCTTCTTTTTCCTCAAAAGTGACCCCCCAGTAAGAAACAGCGTCCTGCAAATGATATTCCCAACCTGTCGAAGCCGGTTCGCATAACTTGATTTTTTCCATAATGTGATGAAACGCCGATCCTAAGCTGGTGCCGCCTCCTGCCAATTTTGAGGGTTCTTTCGTGATATTTTCTGTTACCTTACCTGCAAATACTTTCTCCGCCAATTCCCCGGCATTAATAGTAGGCAGAGGGTGTGCACTTTTTTCTATGATTGAGCGAAGTTCATTTTCCTTCTGCACACGCCGATCCAATAATTCTGCCGAAGAACAGGCTTGCTCCTTTTCATCCTCTTGCCCTGTTTCTTCTGTTGATTTTTTTTCTTTTTCCTCACCTTCTCTAAAAGCATGCATTTCTATACTTGCAGATGATTTTAAACTTCTCCCATCTTCTTTTTCAGTTTCTTCCATTTCTGTTTCTTTATCTACGATTGCCGATATTTCCCGGGAAATATTATTTTCTTCAACTTCCTGTAAATACTGCAAAAAACCGGCGGGTCTTTCCTTTTCAACACGGGGGATAACCAGGTAATCTCGGGCTCGGGTTGCCCCTACGTAAAATAATCGACGTTTTTCAGCCTCCAGTCTTAATTTTTCGATCTTTTCAAGTTCACTAAAGCCATAAGTAGTAAATCCGCCGGGGCCTCCTCTTAATTCAAAGCGCCCCCTCAAACGATCCGCTACAAAATTTTCTCTGCGCCCACCATCCCCCGTTATCAAATTAACCAGCAGTACCAGTTTAAATTCAAGCCCCTTGGCCCGATGAATTGTAGAAAGTTGAATCGCCTGCATTTCTTTTTCTGCAAGAATCAACTCCGACTCTTCACTTCCCCTGGCATCTCTTTCCATAAGCCAGCGGATAAACTGACGCAGCGAAAATATTTCTTTATGTTCCAAAGAACGGGAGATTTCCACGATTTTTTCTAAATTAGAGACCGCCTGTTCGCCGCGGTGCTGAATCATTAAAAAGTTTTGGATACCGGTTTCCCGGAGTATTTTACCTAAAAATTCCGGCAGAGGAAGCCTTTCCTTTTCTCCATGCAAACCGGCCAAAAGCGAAAATATTTGTTTGACCATTTTAAAATCGGGGGGAATAAATTCATGATGGAGGTAATTAATGCTCCCCCCCCTTTCCTTGAGCAAAAACAAATCTTCCGGGGAAACCCCAAAATATTCCTGAAGAATAGCTACAAGAGCTACACTGTCATAAGGGTTATCAATAGCTTTTAAGAGGTTAATAAAGTTTTGGACTTCACGGCGCTGATAGAACAACCTACCCCCTTCCTGAGAATACGGCACATTTTTTTCCTGTAAAGCTTGTTGATAAAGCTCTAACCCCGTGGTAGTGGGATATAAAACGCCAATATCTTCATAAGAAAGTAATCGCTTGGTGCTCTTCTCTTCATCCCAAATCTCCCAATTACCTACTACTTCCTTAATAAATGAAGCCACTGCATAAGCCTCTTGACTACGCTTCTCTTTTTTGGTCATCTTTTCCACTTCCGGCGGAAAAGAAAGAAATTTCATAGCAGGAAACTTTTCTTCCTGCCGATAAGAATAAAGTTCTTCATAGCGAGGTTGATAACGGGTGCCTGTTTGAGGCACTATCAAGCGGGAAAAAGCAAAATTGACCCATTCAATGATGGAAGGAACAGTCCGAAAGTTTTGCACTATCTGCAGAAACTCACCCTGTTTTTCCACACATTCCTTTGCTTCTTCATATACTTCAATATCGGCACGCCGAAAACGATAAATAGATTGCTTAGGGTCACCAACAATAAAAAGTTTACCGGGAGTTATTTCTACTTCATTCCACCGGTGAGCACGGGGAGATTTTTCTGCCAGAAAAAAAATTATCTCCGCCTGGAGAGGGTCGGTATCCTGAAATTCGTCTACCAGCAAGAAACGGAAGCGTTTTTGGAAGTAACTCCTTATTTCTTCATTATCTTTTAATAAGTTACGAGCCTTGAGAAGAAGATCATTAAATTCCAACATCCCGCTTTTATCTTTTTCCGCAGCCACCTCCTTGATAAAATCATGCAAATAAAAAATTATGGTTTTAAGGATCCTTCCCGTGAGAACTTTCACTTTTTCTTCCTGCATAGTTCGAATAGTTTCACATATATCTTTTTGCCGGGTGCAGTTTTCCGGAGGTTTCCAGTTGTTTTTGTTCCCTTTCGCTTTGAGTATCGGCATATAGTGTAAAATAGAATATATCCGTTCTTCTTCCGATAAGGGCAAAACAGCATTAATCCAGCGTTTCAACCGGGCAAACTGAAGATAGCCCAAATCTTCAGCACTTTTACAAGTAGAGGCAAGGGAAGCAAGTTTTTCATAATAATCTTTTAATTCCTCTAAAAAAGATTGCACGGGAAAATCCGGTGGATTAGCACAACTGCTTTCCATTAACAAGTCTTGATGATCTTGCATCAACCATGCCAACTCCCGGAGATGTTTTTCACTAAACCCGTATTTTACAGCGCAACGTAAAGGCTCTCTTTTATTATCCAGTTCACTTAAAAACCATTTTTCCCAAACTTTTTCCCGAAAAATATCAGCATCTTCCTGAGCAAGAATTTCAAAATGAGGATCAATACCCGCCTCTACCGGTCGTTCCCGTAATATTCTGGCCGCAAAAGAATGGATAGTCATAATGGGCGCTGATTCAATTTCCTCCAGGGCAAAATTTATCCGGTTCAAAAGTATTTCAGAATTGCATTTCTGGCGATTTTCTTCGAGCTTTTCCCTCAAACGGGTTTTTATTTCCCCGGCTGCCTTTTCTGTGAAAGTTATAGCTACCACCTGGTCCAGACGCACCCCTTCACAAGTTATCAAGTTAAAAAGCCGTTCAATTAAAAGGCGGGTTTTGCCCGTTCCTGCGCCGGCTTCTACCCAGAAAGTAGTGTTAAAATTATGCCGTACAGCCTGCCTCTCGGGCTCGTCAACGGGATCGCCATCATTATTAAAAGAGTAATAATTATTGCTCATATGCCTGTACTCCTCTCTTAAAAGCAACCCTATTATTTTATAAAGGCTTATATAAAGGCTTATAAATAGTAAAGCTAACCTCTAGTGATAAACTCCTCAACTTCCAAGAAATCTGCAATAAGGGGGTCTGCTGCCTTATATCTAAATACTTCAGTCACATCTTTTCCACATATTACCCGGTATTCACACCGAGAGCACCTTTTTCCATCCTCCGCAGGATAAGGAAAAAATTTTCCCTCCAAAATACCTTTACATATAACCTCCAAAACTTTTTGCAAAAAAGACATCCTTGTTATCAAATCTTTTCCGGTAACCTCAACTTGCTTATAGCCTTCTTGACGGGTAACATAATAGTATGCGGCATCAACATCTTGTATGTCTTTATCATGAAGAATCTCCGCTGCTGCCATTATATATCCGGCTAATTGCAGAGAAATGCCCTCATTTAATTTTGTTTCATCAACCCGTACTTTCCCGGTTTTGTAATCTACAACTCGCGCCTTTCCTCCCGGCAAAAGATCTAAGCGGTCTATTCTGCCTCTCAGGTATATTTTTTGCTGATTTTTCACCGGCAGTGGAACCACTCCTCTATTCCCGAGTTCGGTTTCAACATTCTCTTTAGAAATATCCCGGCGAAGTTTTTCCGAATTACGACTTCCAAAAGAAAGCTCAAAATAGCAGGGCGTTCCCTCAGAAGGCTGCTCTGCTTCATAATCCAGCAGCCCCAGCATATCCCACCTGATATTTGCTCGATCCACTTCCCAATAAAGAGGATAACCGGTTAGGCCTTCTTCTTCCGCTTCCGTAAAACAATGAACCAATACTTCCTCCATTAACTGACGGGCTTCAGCTAACTTTACCGGATCTAGAGGAAATAAATAAGCACCCCGACGGAAAAAAACCTCTAATATGCGGTGCATTAACAAGCCTTTACTCTGATGATCAATGCGCTGCAGCTCTTCCGGTTCTTCCATAGGAGCAAGCCCCAGCAATCGTTTACATAAAAAATAATAAGGGCAAGAGATATAATCATCGAGATAAGAAAGGGAAATGGGTCCCCGCCAGGGGCTGTAATTCTCCGCCAATACAGACAGTGATTCTTCCTCCTTCAATAATCCTTCGGAAGCTGTAAAAGTAGGATTCCCCCTATTTTGATAAGCCTGACGTGCAGCCTGGAACCAGGGATATTTTTGGGAAAAATATTCATCTACCACCGCCATAGGTTCCCGGTTCAAAAATAAAAGGTCATGATCGCGACTGCTTAGCGCTTTTTCGTCAGAAGGTAAAAACGAAGAAGATATAAATCGGAAGCCCGGAATTTTATTAATCTCTGTTATTCCATGAATTTCACCGGTTAAAGCTTCGCCGACTTTCAAAAGATAAGGAGAGGGAGTACGTTCTGTACTGCTGCGGCTATCTCTGCGAGGATAAGATAAAATAAGTTTTTCCCGGGCGGAATTAATAGCATCTGCAAAAGTAAGTGATTGTAGTTCAAGATCGTCTCTTTTCAAGAATAATTTAGCCCCAAATTTATTTCTTTCTTCATCAAGGAGAAGGGGATCCTGCCTAAAAGGGACAGGGTATTTGCCTTCCAAAAGCCCGGGCATGAAAACTACCTGAAAACGAAGATTCTGTACAGCTTTCAAGGGGAGAATAGTTATGCCGCTTTTTTGAAACATTTCCCGGGATAAAAAATTTTCTTGTAATACTTCACTCACTTGCTCGCGAACAGAAATAAAATCTACTTCTTTCTCCAACTCCTCCAAGCTTTGCAAAGGACGCAAAATATTGATAATTGCTTTTCGTTCTTCTCCGTCAACAAAAAACCGATTTAAAAATTCTTCCAAACTGCCTATAGCTTCACGCCAGGAACCTTTTGCCGCTACTCGATCCAGCTCAGAAAACAAAAGGAAAAGAAATGATTGCAGTAAATTAAGTTGCTCTGCTTGCTGTTGCAGCTCAGCCGCAGGAAAGGCTTTCTCCTCATTTTTGCCGACAGAATGGATTTCCGTTTCCAGTTTATCTAATAGTCCGTGAAGCTTGGTTTTCCACTCTTCTCTCCCGGAAATTATACCGGCTTTTGAAATAAGATAATCCCAGAGAGCTATCACAGGTTCTTTTTCATCGGGCAAAAGCCTTTCATAATCAAATGGAGCAAAATGTAGTAAGTCAGTTATCTCTCGCCTGGTCCATGAACTGTGGCAAAGCTGCAAGCACATTAGCAACCCCTTGCCCGTTCGAGTGGAATCAAGGGAAATTTCGGCAGGAAGGTAATAAGGCAACCCCAAAGAATTAAAAGTTTCCTTCAGCAAAGAATTATAATGCGTATCATTCACCAATACTGCTATTTCTCGAAGCTGATAGCCTGCATTAACAAGATCTACTATTTTTCGCCCTATTCCTTGAACTTCTTTCACTTCATCAGGGGTTGACCATATTTCCAGGGAATTATCTTCATTAATTCCAATCCTATTGGAATCATGCGCTTGATCAACCAAGTTCTCTTTATAATTTTTTGAGGTTTTCGCAAAAGGGGTTGAAGAAAAAGCATGAGCCATATTACTCTGCAAAGAATTTAGTAAGCTTTCGGGAGAGGACTTCCCCACTTCTTCCCAAGCTAGTTTCAATTCTTCCAACCAGCGCAGAATTTTGGTTCCTTTACCTTGTTTTACAAGATCTTCGGGAAGATAAATTAACACAGTTGTACAGGAAACCAGCTTCTTTAAAAGCTCTTTCTGCAGGTTATTGAATCTATAGACCCCGAACATAAAAATCGCCGGCAATGAATATTCTTCAGTATCAATACAGTCAATCTCCCCGGAATTTTCCCAGGAAACTGCAAAATCCTTTAGCAATTGCTTATAATTATAAAACAAACGTCGCAGTTCTTCACCTTTCCCTCCTTCAAGGTCTTGTAAATATTCTTCGGCACCCCCCCACCTCAATTCTTGAAAGGTTTGCTTTAAAGCCTTTTGGAAACCTTTATAGTTAGAGACAGGCGCAAAATATGACTCAGGAGTAATATCTTTCGTGATCATGTTTATAATTCTTTCTTCACCATAAAATGGTAAAGACTTTTTTGGGGAACGAGCAGCAAATAAATCGGTTATTTCTTGAAATAAATCCGTAAAGGTGCAAAATTCTACATTTACATGGTTTAGTCCCCGATAAACCAGCATGCGCCTCAAATAAATACCAACCAGGTTAGAAGGGACTACTATCTTAATCGGTTGCAAAAAGTCTTGCCCTTTCAACCTGCTGAGGTCATTTTTTAGCTTTTCTTCTAATATTTCCGGACTACCCAGACATACCTTATTCATATTTATCTCCTGTAAATATCTCTGTTTATGAATTTACTTTTTCGCTAACCTAAGCAATATTCCCTGTTTATGTTTTTAATGCGACGCCGGACATCAAGTTTCCTTCTAACATATAAAAAGCACTCAAACCTGGATTGTGCCAGCTGTGAGTGCCTGTTAATTTTGGAAAGATATTATATTAAGCAGTAATTCTTATCTCTTGGAGAATTGAGGGGCACGACGTGCTTTTTTTAAGCCGTATTTCTTTCTTTCTTTCATCCGTGGATCCCGGGTGATAAGGCCCTTCTTTTTTAAAACTGTGCGATATTCCGGATTACTTTGGAGCAATGCCCTGGCAATTCCATGACTAACAGCTCCTGCCTGCCCTGCAACACCTCCGCCTTCAACCTTAGCTTTGACATTAAATTTATCTTCCACACCCAATGCCTTTAATGGTTGGCGAACTTTAATTTTCATCGACTCCGTGCCAAAATATTCACCCAGCGACCTATTGTTTACCATAATTTGGCCATCACCAGGCACCAGATGAACACGTGCTACGGCTACTTTCCTGCGGCCTGTTCCATAATACTGCACCTGAGACAATATTTATTCCTCCTTTCCCCGTTGCTCCATAACGTTCCATTCTACCGGTTTTTGAGCCTCATGGGGATGATCGCTGCCCCGGTATACCTTTAGCTTTTTAAGCATTGCTCGCCCTAAACTGTTATGAGGCAGCATCCGCTTAACTGCCAAATAAATAACTTCCTCGGGTTTTTTCTCTATCATTTCAAGAAAGCTCCTTTGCTTAATGCCACCGGCATATCCGGTATGCCAATAATACATTTTTTGGGTGGCTTTTTTACCGGTTAAGGCAACCTTCTCCGCGTTAATCACTACTACAAAATCTCCCGTATCAACGTGGGGCGTAAACTCAGGCTTATGTTTGCCTCTTAAGATATGCGCTATTTGAGTAGCCACCCTGCCTAAAGGCTTGCCGGCTACATCTACAAGATACCAATTTTTTTCTATTTCATTTGACTTGGCCATATAAGTTTTGGCGCTCATTTGTGTTCCTCCTAAACTCTTTAATGCACTTATATATCTGTCTTAATCACGCAGATAATTTTATAACACCAGCTAACAACTGTCAAGGATCAGCGGAATATATTTACTTAAAATACTTATTCTTTTAAAAACACCTTCCCCTATGAACACATTTTGGGTAAGAAACGAAACTTCTTCCCCTTGACTTTTTGAAAAAACAAGAAGAAAATTGTTTTTCCTATCACCCCTGAGAATATAACCTCAAAATTTCAGTATTTAATCTTCATAATTTACTTTTTCCAGGCAAAGCCCTTTTGCCGGAAGAGCTGGCCCGGGGTGAAATTCCTTTCCCTGAAGGGCTATTTTTAGCTCTTGCAGTGATAAGTTGCCTTTACCTAACTCTACCAAGCTTCCGGCCATAAAACGCACCATCTTATATAGAAACCCATCACCTTCTACTTTAAAACAAATTATCTCTTCTGCAGTCATTTTTGTGACTTCTGCCTGAAAAATAGTGCGTACTGTATTTTTGACATTACTGCCCAAAGCTCTAAAACTTCTAAAGTCATGCACTCCCTCCATGAAACGGCATCCTTCCCGCATTAAATCTATATCCATCTCATCAGGGCAATGCCAGCTGTACCTGCGCCGCAAGACTTGAATAAAACGGGCATTATCTATGGTATACACATATACTTTACTGACGGCATCCCGCCCCGCTCTAAAGTTATCCGGCACCAGAAATGCTTCCCAAACCACAATGTCTTCCGGTAATGCGGTATTTAATGCCCAGGGTATCTTTTCCACAGGAATAAGGGGGTCGACAAAAAAATTTGCTGCCTGGCCCCGCGCATGGACGCCGGAATCCGTCCGACCCGCTCCCATTACTCTAATTTTTTTACCATAAATACTGTACAAAGCATCTTCAAGTTTTTCTTGAACGGTAACTGCGTTTTTTTGGAGTTGAAACCCCCCATAGTCTGTTCCTTCGTATGAAAGCCGGATTCTTACGTTCTGCATTTCCTTGCTTCCTCCAAAATAAAACATAATAAAACCGTTTTCTCCCTTAAATAATTTACTCACCGAACATTACTCTGCTTAAAACAGCACCGGCTATCACAAGTATAGAAATGGCAACTGTTCCATAGTCCCATTTCCCAAATTTTAATTCATTCATGCGGGTCCTTTTGGCTCCCACCTGGTAACAACGAGATTCCATGGCAACAGCCAATTCATCAGCACGCCTAAACGCGCTTACAAACAGAGGGACTACTACAGGCACCAAAAATCTAATTCTTCTTAATATACTGCCTTGACCAAAATCGGCTCCCCGAGCCATTTGAGCCTTTACTATCCGCTCACTTTCTTCCATAAGAGTGGGAATAAACCTTAATGCGATATTTAAAATCATGGCTATTTCCCCTACAGGCACTTTTAAATATTTTAAAGGCCAAAGAAACCGCTCCAGCCCTCCTGTTAAAGAAAGAGGAGTAGTAGTCAAAGTTACCAGCATGGTAAAAAACACTAACAGCATCAAACGAATGATAGTAAAAAGACCGAGTTCTACGCCGGCTTCTTCCACAGTTATTACCCCATAACGTAACAAAACTTCTCCGCCGCCGGTAAAAAAGATATGCAAGAAAGAGGTAAGCACAATAATATAGATAATGGGCCTTATGCCCCGCAAAAAATATCGGAACGGAATATGCGCTGCAAGATAAAGGGCAATAACCAAAAAAACGAAGGGGATAAAAGCTTCCCACATATTTACAATAAAAATGGCAGCAATAAACATAAATAAAGCCAATAGTTTTGCCCGGGGATCTAATTGGTGCATAAAAGTATTTCCGGGAATATATTGACCGATAGTAATACTGCTACTGGCCATGATTAATTGAACCCTTTGCTAAAATAATCGGTAATTTCTTTCCAGGCTTCATCAATAGTAAAAATATCCGGTCGCACTTCTTTGCCTTTGGCTCTTAATTTTTCCATTAATAAAGAAATTTGGGGAAGCTCCAGCCCAAACTCTTTTAAGCGTTGGCGATTGCCAAACACTGTACGCTTATCGCCTTCTAAAACAAGTTCTCCGCGGTGTAAAACCAACAGTCTCTGAGCATAACGTGCTATTTCCTCCATGCGGTGAGATACCATGATTACAGTCATCCCTTTTTCCCTATGAAGTTCCTCGATATACCCTAAAAAATCTTCACGTCCGCGGGGATCAAGCCCTGCTGTTGGTTCATCTAAAATCAGAGCTTCCGGCTGCATGACAATTATTCCTGCCAGGGCTACACGCCGCATTTCCCCACCACTAAGGTTGAAAGGGGATAAATCTTTAATTCTATGGTAATCTAAACCTACCTGTGCCATTGCCTCTTTTACCCTTTGGTTAATTCTATCTTCATTTTCCCCTAAATTACGCGGACCGAAAGCAACATCCTGGAAAACCGTCTCCGCAAAAAGCTGCTGTTCGGGATGTTGGAATACTATGCCCATTTTTTTTCTTAAACTGTTCCAGGCAGCATTATCCTTCTCTATAGAAGTTTCATCGATAAATATTTTTCCGCTGGTAGGAACAATTAATCCCGTTAAAAGCTGGATTAAAGTGGTTTTTCCTGCTCCAGAAGAACCAATTACACCTATAAATTCGCCTCTTTCCACCTGAAGATTGACATCTTGGATGGCATGCACCTCGAATGGAGTACCTCTCATGTGTTTATAGTTTAGCTGCTCTACCTTTAAGAACATAAGCTCTCCACCAGCTCGTCCATATGAATAATACCGGGGGGCAAGCTAACACCGGCTTTGCGAATTTTATCCGCCAGCACGGCTATGGCCGGCGCTTCCAGGTGCCATTCCTTCATCTTCTCCACCTTGCTTAAAACTGCAGCAGGCTTATCTATATACGTAACCTTTCCCGCGTTCATGACAACAATCCGGTCGGCCAGAGCAGCTTCTTCCATAGATTGGGTAACGTGCACAACTGTTATGCCTATATGATGATTCAAGTATCTGATCAGGTTCATTATATCTTCTTGTCCCCGCGGATCAAGTAATGAAGTAGGTTCATCAAGAAGTAAACATTCCGAGCCCATAGCCAATACCCCTGAAATGGCCACCCGCTGCTTCTGCCCCCCCGATAAGTGATGAGGTGGAAAGGAAGCCAAAAAAGTAATATCTGTAGCTTCCATAGCTTCCGTAACGCGTTTTTTTATTTCCGAGGGAGGCAAAGCCAAGTTTTCCGGCCCGAAAGCTATATCTTCTTCCACAGTAGTAGCTACAATCTGATTATCGGGATTCTGGAAAACCATACCGCATATTTGCCGTATATGGGCAATATTTGAATTCTCATGGGTCTCCAGTCCCTTTACACGAACTATGCCCTGCTTTGGAGCAAGCAGGGCATTAAAGTGTTTTAAAAGAGTTGACTTACCTGAAGCGTTGGGCCCAACAATTGCCAGGTGTTCTCCCTTAAAGACCGAAAGATCTATGTCTTTTAAAGCTTCTACATATCCGGATGAAGTTTCATAATTGTAAGTTAGTCTTTCGGTTGTTAGGATGGCAGTCAATTTAATACCCCTTACCTTAAACCATTAAGGTAGTTTAACTGGTTAACTCCAACAATACCAATGAAGCCCCATCACCCCTGCGATAGTTCAACCGGGTCATTCTCGTATATCCGCCGTTACGGGCCTCCATTCGCGGGCCAATTTTTTCAAAAAGCTTGGTTACTACATCCTCATCCAGGAGAAAAGAAAGAGCCTGTCGCCGCGCATGGAGATCTCCCCTTTTAGCCAATGTAATCATTTTTTCAGTTAAGCGCCTGACTTCCCTTGCCTTTGCTTCAGTAGTTTCCATTCGTTCCATTTTCAAAAAAGAAGTGACTTGGCTACGAAGTAAAGCTTTTCGCTGATTGCTTCGCCTGTTTAATTTTCGTTTCCGCGCCATTGCTTAAACCCCCTTCCCTGACTTTTACTTGTCTTCCTTCTTTTTCAAAGAGAGGTTAAGTTCAGCCAACTTGTTTTCGACCTCTTCCAGTGATTTTTTGCCAAGATTACGCACTTTAATCATTTCATCTTCTGTTTTTTGAACAAGCTCGTAAACAGTATTTATACCGGCTCGTTTTAGACAGTTATAAGAACGGACGGAAAGCTCAAGTTCCTCTATTGTCATCTCTAAAGCTTTTTCCCGATCGGTATCACTTTGTTCATCAATTAATTCCACTGCACCATCTGCTTGCTCGGTTAAATTTATAAAAGTATCAAGATGCCTGCTTAGGATCTTAGCACCTATACTAACAGCTTCCTCTACACTAATACTACCATCAGTCCAAACTTCCAGGGTAAGCCGATCATAATCCGTTATCTGCCCTACCCTGGTATCCTCCACCTGAAAGTTAACTTTACGGACAGGTGAAAAAAAGGAATCAAGCGGAATTACACCTATAGGCTGTTGAGGATGTTTATTACGTTCCGCAGAAATATAACCCCGCCCATTAGCTGCGGTGATCTCCATATAAACTTCGGCATCTTCGGCCAGAGTGGCGATCAATAAATCTTCGTTAAGTATTTCTACATCAGCAGGAGCCTTAATGTCTCCGGCTTTTATTTCCTTAGGTCCTTTTTCTTCAATTATTAAAGTTTGCGCTTCATCCCCATGGATCTTCAGGCACAATGACTTTAAACGTAAAATAATTTCTACAGTATCTTCCATAACACCATCAATTGTAGAAAACTCGTGCAAAACATTATCAATTTTAACATTAGTTACCGCGGCACCCTCTAAAGAAGACAGCAGAACCCTTCTGAGAGCATTCCCCAGGGTAATTCCATAACCTCTTTCCAGAGGTTCTACTATAAATTTTCCATAGTTATTCTCTCTCTGAATATCGATTTCTTCTACCTTCGGTTTATCAATACCGATCATAATAAAAAGACCCCCTTCCTTTCAGGGTAATACTTTTATAATTAAACAAAAACATTAACTCTAATAAATAGCCGTTCTTTTAATAATAAAGTAAATTGTGCGCCCAAAATTACTTGGAATATAACTCAACGATATAATGTTCGGCTATGGGAGCATCTATTTCTTCACGGGCAGGAACTCGAATTACTTTTCCTTTAAGTTCGTCTTCATCCACGTCCAGCCAATCCACTTTTCCCTGTTGTTCTAATGATTCTCTTATTTGTTTAAAAACTTCTTTGCCTTTGCTTTTCTCCTTAACTTCAATTTCATCTCCTGCTTTAGTCTGATAAGATGGAATATCCACCTTGCGGCCATTCACCAGGTAATGACCATGCCTGACTAATTGCCTGGCTTCTGCACGCGATCGAGCTAATCCCATCCGGTATACCGTATTATCCAGGCGGCTTTCAAGTATTTGCAATAAAATCTCCCCGGTTATTCCTTTGCGGCGATCAGCCTCTTCAAAATACTTCCGGAATTGTCTTTCTAAAATTCCATAAATCCGCCGCGCCTTTTGCTTTTCTCTTAATTGCAAGCCGTATTCAGAAACTTTACCTTTATACTCCCCTTGCTCACCCGGGGGATAAGGATGCTTAACAAAAGCACACTTGTCCTTATAACAACGATCGCCCTTTAAAAATAACTTTTCTCCTTCTCTGCGGCATAATCGACAAACTGAACCTCTATAGCGAGCCATAATATTTTATTATTTCACCTCCAAGTTTTACTTCCTTAAACCCGTCGCCTCTTGGGCGGTCGGCACCCATTATGTGGAATAGGTGTACAATCCTTAATCAGGTTAACCTCTAAACCTGCGGCCTGCAAAGAACGTATAGCCGCCTCTCTACCCGACCCCGGGCCTTTTACATAAACTTCTATCTGCCTCATTCCATGTTCCATGGCTTCCCTGGCTGCTGTATCGGCAGCAACCTGCGCTGCAAAAGGCGTAGATTTCCGAGAACCTTTAAAACCTACATTTCCTGCACTTGACCAGCATATACTGTTACCATTCATGTCGCTTATAGTAATAATAGTATTGTTAAATGTGGATTTAATGTGAGCAATACCTTTCTCTACCTGTTTTTTTTCTTTACGCTTAGTTCGTGATGATTTACCGCGCTTCAATTTCTCATCCCCCCTGTCTTATGGTTATTTACTCACTATTTTCTCCGACGCACCCCAACAGTTTTGCGTGGGCCTTTGCGAGTTCGCGAATTATTCTTGGTAGACTGTCCTCGAAGGGGCAACCCCCGGCGATGGCGAATGCCCCGGTAACAACTAATTTCCGTCAACCTCTTAATATCCATGGCTACTGCCCGGCGCAAATCGCCCTCTACCTGGTAATTTCTATCCACATTATCCCGCAGGCGGGTAATTTCATCTTCAGTCAAGTCTTTAACCCTGGTGCTTTCATCTATCCCGCTTTCATTAACTATCTTTAACGCCCGACTTTTTCCTATGCCATATATATAAGTCAATGCAATACAAACTCGTTTATCATGAGGTAAATCTACTCCTGCTATCCTGGCCAATTTCACACCTCCTTCCTTAATTAAACAACTTTAATAAACTATCTCCACTGCCTTTGCCTGCAAACACCAAACATTAAAAAGATTAAAATTCCACAATCATCAACGCTTTTTACCCCTGCCTCTGTTTATGTTTGGGATTACTACAAATAACCACGACTCTTCCTTTACGTTGAATTATTTTGCATCTTTCACATATTTTTTTTACCGAAGGCCTTACTTTCATCTTCTTACGCCCTCCTATCCATTTCTAATTACTTATACCTATACGTAATACGCCCACGGGTGAGATCATAGGGTGACAACTCTACCAAAACCCGATCCCCTGCAAGGATACGGATAAAATTCATACGAATTTTTCCCGAAACATGAGCTAATATTTGATGCCCATTGTTCAATTCTACTTTAAACATGGCATTAGGAAGGAGCTCTACAACTTTCCCTTCCTTTTCAATGACCTCTTTCTTTTTGGTCATGAAAAAATTCAACCTCCCTTTTCTGATTCTTCCTCTTTCAGCGCTTCCTTGATATAATTCACAATCAGGTTATCCACTAATTTCCCCGCAAATTTTTTTTCTACAAAATCGTTAGAAATAAAATTATGCTTTTGCAGATGGATAATATTTTTTTTCTTGGGTGACGCTAATGTTTTATTCTTGCCATCTACTACCCAAACATGCTTATCATCTAACCTTTCCAACACAAAATAATACTTTCCTTTATCCCTTCCCGCAAGAGAACATACCAGCTGTCCCGGTTTTAAATCCCCCACATTAAACCTACTCCTTAGCATTATTGTAGAGTCAATATTTTCGGTCCGTCACTCGTAATCGCTATAGTATTTTCAAAGTGAGCGCATAATTTACGGTCTGCTGTAACCACAGTCCACTTATCCTCCAAAACTTCTACTTTCCATGAACCCGCATTAACCATGGGCTCAACAGCTAACACCATTCCTTCTTGAAGTTTAGGTCCTCGACCGGCAGGGCCAAAGTTTGGCACTTCCGGAGCTTCGTGCATCTTTGTTCCTATTCCATGCCCCACATAATTACGTACCACAGAGAAATTATTACCTTCCACATAATATTGTATGCTATTAGATATATCTGACAAAAATTTACCCGGCCACATTTGCTCCAAAGCTTTTTGTAAAGAACCCCGAGTTACTTCAATTAAATTTTGCGCCGTTTTGCTTACTTTCCCCACCGAAAAAGTGCGGGCAGCATCTCCATAATAACCGCGATATTTTACTCCCACGTCAATGCTGATAATATCTCCTTCGTTTAACTTGCGCACACCGGGTATTCCGTGGACCAACTCTTCATTAACACTGGTACATATATTACCCGGAAATCCTCTGTATCCCAGAAATGCCGGTTCTGCACCTTCTTCCTTGATAATTTTAGCCGCCAGACTATCCAATTGACCTGTAGTCACTCCCGGGGCTATTGTTTGCTCAAGCTCTTGAAGTACTCTTGCCACGATTTTTCCAGCTGCATGCATTAATTCGATTTCATTATTGTTTTTTATGACAATCATACTACAACCCTTTCCACTACCTCATAAAGCCCCTATAACTCCTTGTCATCAGGTGCCCTTCAATTTGCTTCATTGTTTCCAGGGTAACCCCTACTATAATAATAAGGCCCGTCCCGCTAAAAACAACAAACATACCCGTAATTCCTTCCAGGATTATGGGAAAAGAAGCAAAAAACGCCAGGGAAAAAGCACCTACCGTAGTAAGGCGGGTAATAACCCGAGACAAATATGCCGTTGTAGGTCTTCCCGGACGAAGCCCGGGAATAAATCCCCCGTACCGCTTAATATTCGCCGAAATCTGATTGGGATCAAATTGAATAGCCGTGTAAAAATACGTAAATAAAATAATTAATACCACGTACAAAACTATATTAAGTGGTTGTCCCCATGCCAATGCTTCCGCAATACTCACCGCCACGGGATGCTCAATGAATTGCACAATAGTGGCCGGAAACATAAGCAAAACAGAGGCAAAAATTACCGGGATAACACCTGCAGGGTTAACTTTCATGGGAATATGCGTTGTTTGTCCTCCGTACATTTTCCGCCCTTTAATTCTTTTGCTATAATGCACCGGTATACGACGCTGCCCTTGATCAAGGCCAATTATACCCAATATTAACAATAATAATATGCCAACTACCACAAAAATAGTAAGATAATCAATTTCACCTATTCGCAGTTGTTCAATGTTCCGCGATACCCCCATGGGAAATCCGGCAATAATTCCCGCAAAAATAACCAGAGAAATACCATTTCCAATACCTTTTTCGGTAATTAATTCCCCCATCCACATTAAGAATGCCGTTCCTGCCGTCATAGATATGATGATAACCAAATAAGACTCCAAGCCGGGATCTATGATAGCATCATGGGCAATGGTAAATGACATACCAATAGCTTGAATCAAAGCAATTACCACCGTCCCATAACGGGTCAGCTGGGCTAATTTTTTCTTGCCTTCCGGGCCTTCCTCGCCCCATTCCTTTAATTTGGGTATTACCACCGTAAGGAGATTCATAATAATGGAAGCATTAATATAAGGCATGATACCTAAAGCAAAAATACTAAACCTGCTAAGGGCTCCTCCGCCGATAACATTTAAAAATCCAAAAATATCATGGCCTTCAAAAAATGCAGCTATTTGTCCGGCATCCACTCCCGGCACGGGAACATGGGAGCCAATTCTAAATATAACAAACATAGCCAGGGTAAACAAAATTCTTTCCCTTAACTCTTTTATTTTTAAGGCAGTCCGGACCGTTTCCAGCATTAAAGCCTCTCCACCTTTCCGCCGGCTTGTTCGATTTTTTGTTCCGCTGACCGACTAAAATGATGAGCTTGCACCGTTAATTTCTTTTCGATTTCTCCATCACCTAAAATTTTTACTCTCTTTTTTGGGTCTTTTATTAACCCTTTTTCTTTTAATTTGTCGAGACCTACCGTTTCTTCATCTTCAAACACATTGAGCCTGTCTACGTTTAAGATCTCCCATTCTTTTTTAAAGATATTTGTAAACCCACGCTTTGGCACCCTCTGTATGAGAGGCAGTTGACCGCCTTCAAAACCCGGGCTCAATTTTCCACCCGAGCGAGATTTTTGGCCATTGTGCCCCCTGCCGGCAGTTTTCCCTTGTCCGGCAGAAGCGCCGCGTCCTTTTCTCCTGGAAGAAAATTTGGACTTAGGCGGGGGAGATAAATCATGTAAGCGCATTCTTTCACCCCCTATTAGGATCAAAATAGTTTCCAAAATTATTGTTCAACTTTTACACCTCTTAAAGCACTAACATCTTCTGCTGTTTTTAAAGATCTCAATCCTTCTACGGTAGCTTTCACCATATTGAGGGAATTGGAAGAACCTAAAGACTTGGTCAAAACATCACTTACCCCACCTAATTCCAGCACAGCCCTAACCGGCGCACCGGCTATAACACCGGTTCCCTCAGAAGCAGGTTTCAACAAAACTTTGCCGGCACCAAAACGCCCTGTAACTGGGTGAGGTATGGTAGTTCCCACCATAGGCACTTCCACCATTTGTTTTTTAGCATTTTCTATAGCTTTGCGAATAGCCTCGGGAACGCCACCTGCTTTTCCGGTGCCCACTCCCACCAGGCCATTATTATTACCTACAACTACCAGGGCGCTAAAACTAAATCTTCGTCCTCCTTTTACTACTTTCGCTACCCGGTTAACTTTCACCACTTTTTCTTCAAATTCCTGGGAATTTTCTTCCGAATTCATTGTTTCCCCCCCTTCTTAAAATTCAATTCCTGCCTGGCGTACTTCTTCTGCCAAAGCTTTTACCCGGCCATGGTAATGATAACCACCCCGGTCAAAAATTACTTTATCTATATTTTTTTCCATAGCCCGCCGAGCAAGGAGTTCTCCAACTTTTTGAGCTGCCTCCCTATTCCCACCGGTCGGTAATCCTTCCTTAATTTCTTTGTCCAGCGAAGAAGCACTAACCAGGGTATTGCTATTAATATCATCAACCATTTGGGCATATATATGCCCCAAACTCCGATAAACATTTAGACGCGGACGCTCCGCTGTACCCATTATTTTGCGACGAACCCTTTTGTGGCGGCGCTTGCGGGCAACATTTCTTGGTTCTTTATTGATCATCAAATATTTCCCCCTTAACTTCCGCTATTTCCCGGCTTTACCAACTTTTTTCCGGACGTATTCTTCTTCGTATTTAATCCCTTTGCCTTTATAAGGATCAGGTGGAGATATGCGTCTGATCCTGGCAGCCAAATTACCGACCTTTTGTTTATCTATACCTGAAACAACAATTTTATTGGCACTGGGCACATCAATTTCAAGATTTTCTTCCGGCTCAAATACAACAGGATGAGACAAGCCAATATTTATAGTCAATTTTTCTCCCTGCTTTGTGGCCCGGTATCCTACCCCAACTATCTCCAAAGTTTTGGTAAATTTATTACTTACACCTTCCACCATGTTACTGACAAGTGTGCGGGTTAATCCATGCAGAGAACGGTGCTTTTTACTATCAGACATTCTTTTAACCCATATATTTTGCTCATCATTTTCTACACTAATACCAAAAGGAATAGTGTGAGTTAACTTTCCATGAGGGCCCTTTACCTCTATATCAGTATCCGTTATTTTTACTTCCACCCCTTCAGGTATAACAATTGGCTTTTTACCTGTTCGCGACATCAAGGTACCTCCTTTTTGCTACCATATATAACAAAGAACTTCTCCGCCCACACCGGCCTCTCTTGCTTCTTTATCAGTCAAAACACCGCTGGACGTAGAAATAATTGCAACTCCCAATCCCCCTAAAACACGAGGAAGATTGTCTTTCCGCGCATAAACCCTCAACCCCGGCTTGCTAATCCTCTTTAGTCCGGTAATAACTCGCTGTGAATCCTGGCTGTATTTTAAGTTAAGCCGCAGTATACCTTGTTTATGATCATTAATAGAATGATAATTTTTGATAAAACCCTCTCTCTTAAGGATTTCTGCTATTGATTTTTTCACATGAGAAGCAGGGATTTCCACAATCTCATGCTGCGCCATATTGGCATTACGGATACGCGTTAACATATCAGCAATAGGATCGTTTACCATAGTGATCCCTCCTTTTTCCTGTCTTTTACCAGCTAGCCTTTCTTACTCCAGGAATCTTTCCTTCATTAGCCAATTTGCGGAAACACAATCGGCACATGCCAAATTTGCGCAAATATCCGCCTGAACGCCCACATAATCCACACCTATTATGGGCTCGCACAGCAAATTTAGGCTTTACCTTGGCTTTAGCAATCAAAGATTTCTTGGCCATATCTATCCTCCCTTGTATTAAGCAGCCCGGAACGGCATCCCCATTAGTCGAAGTAACTCCCGGGCTTCTTCGTCACTCTTAGCCGTAGTAACAATGATAATATCCATACCTCTTATTTTATCCACTTTACTGTACTCTATTTCCGGAAATACTAATTGTTCCTTTATACCTACGGTATAATTTCCTCGGCCATCGAATGAACGTGGTGAAACACCCCGAAAATCCCTTACCCTGGGAAAAGCTACGTTAAAAAGTTTATCTAAAAAGTCATACATTTTCTCTCCCCGCAAGGTAACTTTACAACCTATGGACATTCCTTCCCGAACTTTGAAACTCGCTACAGACTTTTGGGCTTTAGTCACTACCGGCCTTTGACCGGTAATTAAAGCCAGATCATTTACAGCCTCATCAAGCGCCTTGGGGTTATCCTTGCCTTCTCCTATACCCATATTTATTACTACTTTTTCTAAACGAGGCACCTCATGGATATTATTGTATTTAAAATTTTTCATTAATTCTTTTCTAATTTCCTCAAGATACTTTTCTTTTAAGCGGTTCAACCTCAGCCCTCCTCCTTTACTTATCAACAATTTCCCCGCATTTTTTGCATTCTCTTATCCGGTAACCTTCTTCAACTTTCCGGGTAATCTTTGTAGGCTCATTACAGGCAGGACATATAATTTTAACCTTGGATACATTAATAGCTGCTTCCATTTCACGTATTCCCCCCTGCTGCACTTTCTGAGTCGGTTTGGCATGCTTCTTTATAATGTTAACTCCTTCAATTTTAACCAAATTGTCGCGGGGAAAAGTAGCAATAACTTTACCTCTTTTCCCTTTTTCTTTACCGGAAAGCACTACTACATTATCCCCTTTTTTTACCTTCAATCGCTGATTGGAAGTAGCGCCCACTGTAACACCCCTCTCCTAAAAACTAAATTGCTTCCGGTGCCAATGAAACTATTTTCATAAATTCTTTCTCCCGTAATTCCCTGGCCACCGGACCAAAAATACGTGTACCCCTAGGGGCATTTTGCTCATTTATAATTACCGCAGCATTATCATCAAAAGAAATATATGATCCATCTTTACGGCGCAGTCCACTTCGGGTGCGGACAATAACTGCCCTTACAATTTCACCCTTTTTAACCACTCCCCGCGGAGTAGCTTCTTTTACAGTAGCAACAATGATATCTCCTATATTTCCCGCCTTGCGGTTTGAACCTCCAAGAACCCTGATACAAAGTAAATTCCTGGCACCTGTATTATCAGCTACCCTTAACCTGGTTTCACTCTGGTTCAATTATTAACACCCCCTGCTAAACATATCTGAGTTTTTGCTATCCGAGCTGCGTTTTCTCCAAAACTTCTACCAGGCGCCATTTTTTGTCTTTGCTCATAGGCCTCGATTCCACTATCTTAACCAGGTCACCCTTGTGAGACTGGTTATTTTCATCGTGAATCTTGTACTTCTTATTTTTTCGCACTATCTTTCCATACAAAGAATGCCTGGCAACCCTTTGCACGGAAACTACTCTGGTTTTATCCATTTTATCGCTAACTACTCTACCGGTAAGTATTTTACGGTTACTTTTTTCCAAACAATTCCCTCCCCTTTAAGACATTAAAATAAAAATATAAAATTACTCCTCAATATCTCTTTCCCGCATTATGGTTTTAATCCTGGCTATAATTTTGCGCACGTCCTTAATCCGCATATGATTTTCCAATTGACCAGTAGCCAACTGGAAACGAAGGTTAAAAAGTTCTTCTTTAAATTCAAAAAGTTTTTCTTCCAATTCCCGATCCGAAAGCTCTCTTGCTTCTCTTACCTTCATTAGCCTTCACCACCTACCTTATCTCGCATAATAAACTTAGTTTTTATAGGTAGCTTACTGGCTGCCAGGGTTAAAGCAGCACGGGCAACATCCGGTTTAACTCCTGCCAATTCAAACATTATTCGCCCCGGTTTTACCACTGCCACAAAATACTCCGGAGTTCCTTTTCCCTTTCCCATTCTGGTTTCCGCCGGTTTTTCAGTCACCGGCTTATCCGGGAAAATACGAATCCATACCTTTCCACCTCTTTTAATATAACGAGTCATGGCAATACGTGCAGCTTCTATTTGATGACTGGTTATCCACGTAGGTTCCAGAGCCTGCAGTCCATATTCACCAAATTCAATACTGGTCGCACCTTTAGATTTACCTTTCATACGCCCTCGCTGTTGACGCCTGTATTTAACTTTTTTAGGCATTAACATGTTGTTCCCCTCCTTCCTGGTAATCTTTACCCAACTGCGGAAGGATTTCTCCTTTATAAATCCATACTTTTACTCCTATTTGTCCATAAGTTGTATACGCTTCCACACAACCATAATCAATATCTGCCCTTAAAGTTTGCAGGGGAACCGTTCCTTCCATAAGACTTTCCGTACGAGCCATGTCATGGCCCCCCAGCCTACCTGAGCAAATAACTTTAACACCCTGGGCCCCAGCTTTCGAGCTGCGAAAAACAGCTTGTTTTATGGCTCTTCGAAAAGCTACTCGGCGTGAAATCTGCAAAGCAATACTTTCAGCCACCAGGAAAGCATCAAGTTCCGGAACCTTTATTTCAATAATGTTGATGTGCAACTTTTTGCCTGTTTGCTTTTCCAGAACTTTTCTTAAATCATCAACTTCCATTCCACCTCTACCAATAACCATGCCTGGCTTGGAAGTGTGAATATTAAGGCGCAAATTATTCGCTGCTCTTTCAATCTCAATACGAGATATGCCTGCATTGTTCATCCTGTTTTGAATATAATCACGAATACGCAGGTCTTCGTGCAGAAGCTTAGTATAATTTTTATCTGCATACCAGGTGGCGTCCCAATTGCGAATTATGCCTATGCGAAAACCTACGGGACTCACTTTTTGCCCCACTGAATTATTCCTCCTTTCCTTCTTTTAGAATAAGCGTTATATGACTTAACCTCTTGCGAATCAGGTTTCTTCTCCCTCTTGCTCGCGGTTGGACCCTTTTCATAGTGGGGCCTTCATCAACGTAAGCTTCAGCTACATAAAGATTTTTAGTTTTCATATTTAAAGTGTTTTCCGCATTAGCTAAAGCAGAATTTAATAACTTGTTGATAATCCCCGCTCCCCGTCTGGGATTATAATCCAATATGGCTTTAGCCTCATTAACATGCTTATTGCGAATAAGATCTATTACTGCTCTGGCCTTACGGGGCGCAATTCTTGCGTATCTAGCTTTTGCCTTGGCTTCCATATGTTTACCTCCATCAAACTTACTTTATTGCCGTAGAACGCTCTGTATGAGAGCTGTGACCTTTAAAAGTCCTGGTAGGAGCAAATTCTCCTAATTTATGCCCTACCATATCTTCTGTTATAAATACAGGAACATGTTTCCTGCCATCATGTACTGCAATAGTATGCCCTACCATTTCAGGAAAAACTGTTGATCTACGCGACCACGTTTTAATAACTTTTTTATCGCCTTTTTCGTTCATTTCTTTAATTCTAGACCAAAGCTTTTCTTCGATATATGGGCCTTTTTTTAAAGATCGAGCCATCTATTTTTAACCCTCCTTCTACCTGAATCATTTCCGCCTGGACCTCAATATATAACGATTGGAATCTTTCTTCTTACGCCTGGTTTTATAACCAAGAGTAGGTTTGCCCCACGGAGTTAGCGGACTTTCCCTGCCAATGGGAGTCCTGCCTTCTCCTCCTCCGTGAGGGTGATCAGCCGGATTCATAGCCGAACCACGTACTGTGGGTCTTATTCCCTTCCAACGAGAACGCCCGGCCTTTCCTATGGTAACATTTTCATGCTCAATGTTGCCTACCTGGCCTATAGTTGACTTGCAATCACGGTGTAACAGACGTACTTCACCTGAAGGTAACCGAATATGCACATAATCCCCTTCTTTTGCCACTACCTGGGCACCGCTTCCGGCGCTGCGCGCTAACTTGCCTCCACCATCCGGTTTCATTTCCACATTGTGGACGAATGTGCCGGTAGGTACATAACGTAAGCGCATGGAGTTACCGGGCCTAATTTCCACATTTTCACCAGACATCACGTTTTGCCCCGTCCTTAAAGCCAAAGGTGCTAGAATATATCTTTTTTCTCCATCCTGATAATTAACTAAAGCAATCCTGGCTGAGCGATTGGGGTCGTATTCTATACCCACAACTTTAGCCGGAATGCCATCTTTATCACGCTTAAAATCTATAATCCTATACTGGCGCTTATGACCTCCCCCACGATGGCGGGTAGTTATACGACCATATATGTTGCGACCAGATTTCCTTTTTAAAGGGGCTAATAAAGATTTTTCAGGCCTAGTTTTTGTTATTTCCCCGGATTTAGAAACAGTCATAAACCGTTTACCCGGAGAAGTAGGTTTGAACCTTTTTATAGCCACTTAAGTTTCCCCCCTTTACCTTTAAGCTTTTCTAGGCATTTTACTGCCCTACAATATTTCTATTGCCTTGCTGTCTTCCGTTAATTTAACAATAGCCTTTTTGAACCCCGGACGCATTCCCTCGGGGTACCTCCCCAACCTGCGCTTCTTTCCTTTAAAGTTCATGGTGTTTACCGCAACTACCTTTACATTAAATATATCTTCGATTGCTTTTTTGATTTCAACTTTGGTAGCATTTTTATCCACAACAAAGGTATACTTATGTTCCTCCATTAAGTCCGTACTGCGTTCCGTTACCAACGGGCGGATAACTACATCACGCGGATTTTTCACTTGGCAAACACCTCCTCTACTTCTTGCAAAGCTTCCCTGGTTAAAACTAAATAGTCAGAATTTAAAAGATCCAGTACATTCAACTGGGGTGCAATTACTAATTTGGTAGCAGGTAAATTACGCACCGATTTGACAATATTTTCATCGGGCTGCGCTATTACCAAAAGAGCCCGAGATTTTACTTTTAAATTTTCTAATATATTTCTAATTACTTTCGTTTTCGGCTCTTCAAGGTCAATGCTATCAACAATCAAAAGTTTTTCATCCCGCAGCTTAGCGCTTAATGCAGACTTAAGGGCCTGCTTTTTAACTTTACGGGGAACTTTCCTTTTATAGTTCCGTTCCGGGGAAGGTCCAAATATTACACCACCACCGGTCCATAACGGAGAACGAATACTACCATGCCTGGCATTACCTGTTCCTTTTTGAGGCCACGGTTTAGAGCCTCCACCTCTAACTTCGCCTCTTTTCTTGGCAGACGCAGTCCCCTGATGTTGATTGGAAAGCTGAGCCACGGCAGTATAATAAAGCACTTCATTCTTGATAGGTGCCTTAAATAATTCATCCTTAAGATCCACATCACTAACTTGCTCTCCTTGAGCATTTAAAACCGGGTGCTTGGACACCTTAGGTTACCCCCTTTCTCTACGCTCCTAAACCTTTAGCCGGTTTTCCTTTTCACAGCTTCTTTTACTTCCAACAAACCACCCCGAGGTCCGGGAACAGCCCCTTTGATAAGCAATATATTCTTTGTCGTATCTACATCGATTACTTCCAGATTAAGAATGGTTGACTTTTTTCCTCCCATGCGTCCGGGTAATTTACGCCCTTTAAAAACGTGTCCCTGTTCCATTGAACCCAACGATCCTGATCCCCGATGATAATGAGAACCATGTGTCATAGGACCTCTTGAGAAATTGTGCCGCTTAATGCTTCCACTAAATCCCTTGCCCTTGGATATTCCCGTAATATCAACATACTCACCGGGAGAAAAAACATCGCTTTTTAATTCATCTCCTAAGTTATATTCATCTGTATTTTCCAGCCGAAACTCCTTCAATACTTTACACGGAGAAACGCCGGCTCGCTCAAAATATCCTTTTTGGGGCTTATTTACCCGTGAAGGTTTTTTCTCTTCAAAACCTATTTGCACAGCCTCATAGCCATCTTTTTCCTTGTCTTTTTTCGCCACTACCTTGCAGGGGCCAACTTTAACGACCGTAACAGGAATAACTCGTCCTGATTCACCATATATCTGAGTCATGCCCACTTTGCGGGCAAGCACCGCTTTTTTCACGTTTAAACACCTCCTGGCTTCCACCTACAGTTTTATCTCAATATCCACTCCTGCAGGCAAATCAAGCCGCATTAAAGCATCTATTGTTTCCGAGGTGGGTTCTAAAACATCAATTAATCGCTTATGAGTGCGAATCTCAAATTGTTCTCTTGAATCTTTAAACTTATGGGGCGCCTTTATTACCGTATAGAGGTTCCTTTCCGTAGGAAGAGGAACCGGCCCGGAAACCTCGGCACCTGTCCTTGTTGCCGTATCCACTATTTTCCCCGAAGATTGGTCCAGCAACTTATGGTCAAAAGCTTTTAAGCGTATACGTATTTTCTGACCGGCCACTTCTTTGCCCTCCTCAAACCCGAAATTATAATTATATTCTTACTTAATTACTCCGACACAGCGGTTACCACTCCAGCACCCACAGTGCGGCCTCCTTCACGAATCGCAAAACGCAAACCTTCTTCTATGG
>CAZWVJ010000002.1:0-126847 GCA_964636865.1 uncultured Syntrophomonadaceae bacterium | reverse complement strand
GTTTGATATTGGAAAGTGGGGTAAAGCAATGAGAAATGACCAGGAAGGTTTCACCTTGGTAGAGCTGATGGTGGTTGTCGTTATCATCGCCATTCTGGTGGCCATCGCCATACCTATCTATAACGCTATCACCGAGGGCGCAGAGCAGAGCGCCGTAGAGGCGAACCTGAGGACCATTGACAGTGCTGTTATGCAGTATAAGGCAATGGGTGAAGGTATGGATGATGATGTTACTTTGGATGATCTAGAAGGAGAATTCTTGGAAGAACTTGATGCTGCGAACACGGAAACCTATGATGTACAAAATGTTGGATCAGAAGAAAGTCCGAGTTATAGGGGAGTTCTTACTGGCGGTAGTGCCGGTGGTATAGATGAATTTGATGATGGTACTTACCTTGGGAACTTAGATTGGGATGCAGACGGTGGTCAAGCAAACTAATCAACACTGTGTGTTAACTTGTTAACTTATTGACACAGGTAGCAAGGAATGATTGAAATGGAAAGCACCTCCCGTTATCGATGTATAGCGGGAGGTGCTTTTTTTGAAAGAAAGAAGACCTGTATTGTATCCCGGTGCCTTTTAGCTTATATCCGCTGAGCATCAGCTTCTTGCAATTATTAATAAATATTATCTGTTAATAATAAATATTGTTTGAAAAATTGTATATCTAAAAACTTTTGTCCATGATAAAATATCATATGTTGTTAAAAATTATTAAGGAAGTGAGGTTTTTAGATTGTTTAATCGTGGGCATAAGTTAAAAATTGGGAAGGAAAGGGGGGACGAGGGCTTTACCCTGGTGGAGTTGTTGATAGTGGTAGTTATTTTTGCCATACTGGTGGCTATTTCCATACCCATCTACAGCACTGTTACAGATAGCACGGAGCAAAGTGCCGTGGAAGCAAATTTAAGGACTATTGACAGTGCCATCATGCAACTGCAGGCATTGGGGTGTAGAGATTTGGACCTCGATGAAGGCATAGAGGCAGTAAGTGATTTATTAGAGCCCATTGATTCTGCTGCTGGAGAAGACTACGACATAGAAATGGTTGAAGAAGACGACAGAGAAGCTTACCGTGGGGTGGTTTACGGTGTAGCAGGCGGGAAAACTTTAGAAGGAGATTATCTGGCCGAACTTCCCTGGGATGCTGAAGATAGTGGTGTAGCGTGGTAAAAAATAATAAAAAATATTAAGTGCCAAGTTCTTCTGACCTGGTAATAAATAATAGGTAACATTGGAATAATAATTACTAATCAATATTGTGTGTTAACTTATTGACACATGCAGCAAGAAATGATTGAAATGGAAAGCACCTCCCGTTATCGATGTATAGCGGGAGGTGCTTTTTTTGAAAGAAAGAAGACCTGTATTATATCCCGGTGCCTTTTAATAATCACTGATAAACACTGTGTGTTAACTTGTTAACTTTCTTCTGGTAACTTTTGCCGAGTTTCAGGGCAATCGGTATTTTCTTCGATTATGGGGCAGGAATATTACACTTCTCCATAGAAAAACTCAAACATATACAAATAAAACTGAGCAAACTATAATACCCAAAAATTATGGGGAGGAGAAGTAGAATGAATTTAAAAGGTAACTTGAAGTTAATTTTAACTATGGCAGTTTTTGTTGTATTTGCCTGTTCGCTGGCAGTGCCGGTGGCGCCGGCGGAAGAGGAGGAGGAAACAGAAATAGGCGCCCAGCCTCTGGGCGATTTGGATATCGGCGACCGGGTGGTGGATAACAGTTGGGAGTGGGAATATCGCACCGGCGTTAACTACACTGCCTATGAAGGTGATGTGGTCAAACCCGTAACTTGGATCGTGGTGGCCGGGGATCATTACGGTGAAGGCGGGGTTACCCTCCTTTCGGAAGAACTTATCGGTATGCATACTTTTGATGACAGCACCCATGAACATGAGGACGGTTTTAACCACTGGGGTGAAAGCGGTACCCATGATTCAGCCGAGCGCGGCCTGCGTCCCTGGCTGAACAGCGAGGGCATTCACGCCGGCGAAGGTTTCTTTGAGGCCTTTTCAGACACCTTTAAAAGGGGGATTATTCCTACATCCGTGCCCAATAAAGAATGGGGCGGCAGTTCATACCGCACGGAAGACAAAGTGTTTGTGCCTTCCGGCACGGAAATGGGCGACACCAAACATGATCACACTTATGAAATCGGCGCGGCTTACCCTTATTTTGAAGAAGCTGAAGATGGAGTGCGGATTGCGGAACTTCCGCGGTTGGGAACCAGGTGGTATTGGACTCGTTCCCCTTATGCCGGAGGGCCTAATTATATCTGCAACATCAACAGGGAGGGTGCATTTGACTACTATAGTGGTGCCGGCAGTGCCAACCATGGCGTCCGAGCGGCGGTAAATATGCAAGCTGAAATTCCGGTTTCCGGAGAGCCGGATGAGTTTGGAATTTATGAGATGGAATATGATTATGAACCCGGAATAGACGTTAACCGCATTTACGGTTCCCAGCGCTATGAAACGGCGGTAGAAATCAGCGAGGAAGCTTTTCCCCATCAAGCCGATTCGGTGGTGCTGGCCCGCGGAGATGACTTTCCCGATGTTTTAGCCGGGGTGCCCCTTGCTTATGAAAAAGGAGGACCCATTTTGCTCAGCCTCTCGGAACAAATACCCGACGCAGTTACCCATGAATTGGAGCGCCTTTTGTCGGAAGGGGATACCGTTTACATTCTTGGCGGGACCGCCGCGATTTCTTCCGAGGTGGAAGAAAAATTGGAGCAGGATTATGAGATAGAACGCCTGGCAGGTGAAAACCGCTATGCCACGGCGGTTGAGATAGCGAAAGAACTTACGGCAGACTCCGAAGAGGTTTTTTTGACTTCCGGAATGGGGTTTGCCGACGCCCTATCTGCTTCCGGGCCTGCGGCAGTGAGAAGTGCCCCCATTCTTCTTACTGACCCTTATGAATTAAGCGCCCATACGGAGTATTATTTGGAAGAGCACGCAGAAAGCATAACCCGGATAAATGTTATCGGCGGCGAGTACGCGGTAAGCAGCAGTGTTAAAGAAGATGCCGGGGGAACGGAAAGGATTTTTGGTCAAAACCGCTGGGAAACTGCCGTAGAGATAGCCAGCGAATTCTTTTCGGAACCGCAAAAAGCAACTTTGGCTACGGGTTTTAGTTACCCCGATGCTTTGAGTGGGGGTGTTTATGCCGCTCTCCATGAAGCTCCGGTTCTCTTGACTGCCCGGGAGAACCTCCCTCAAGAGTCAACTGCTTATTTCCGCATGGAAGAAACTCTGGCAAACGTGACGGTGTTTGGTGGAGAAGATGCGGTTTCGGATGCTGTAGTGCGGGGCATAGAGTTTATCAGATAGTCCTTTTGAGCAATTTTTTCCGGTAAAAATAATTCACGAGCATTAATAAATATGAATATCCATAATAAAAAATATAAATTTTAACTTTTCAAAACCTTCTGCATGTGGTATGCTTTCAGAAGAAATACAAAAAACTGGAAAGCGGGGGTTAAATTGTTCGAACACAGGCAGTTGGCAAAGCTTAAAGTTGAAAGTTGGGGGGATGCTTTTTACTCTGGTGGAGTTGATGGTTGTGGTTATTATTATTTCCATTCTGGTAGGTATTGCCATACCGGTATATAACTCCATCACTGAAGGTGCGGAGCAAAGTGCCGTGGAAGCAAATTTAAGGACTATTGACAGTGCCATCATGCAGTTGCGGGCACTGGAGTGTAGAGATTTGGATCTCGATGAAGGCATAGAAGCAGTGAGTGGTTTGATAGAGCCCATTGATCCTGTAGCTGAAGAAGACTACGACATAGAACTCGTTGGAGAAGGCGACAGAGAAGCTTACCGCGGGGTTGTTTACGGTGAGGCTGGCGGGCAAACTTTAGATGGAGAGTATCTGGCCGAGCTTCCCTGGAGGAATAACGGCACTTAATCGCCATAATGAAAAAAAATTAAGACAAATTTTAAGTTGCCAAAATCTTCTGCCATATGTTATAATGTTACTAAGTTAAAAATTTACTATGTACTTGAGGAAAATCTTGGATTTGCCCAAAGTGAAGGGATAACTACGAGTTATTAAGGTAAACTCTTAATTATCTAATTAAGAAAGTGGGGATAATATGCTGGAGATTGGCAAATGGTCAAAGGCAATGCGTAACAGCCGTGACGGCTTTACCCTGGTAGAGCTGATGGTGGTAGTCGTTATTATCGGAATCCTGGTAGCCATTGCTGTACCCATATACAATGCCATAACCGATGGCGTGGAAAGGAGCGCTGTGGAAGCAAACTTACGGAACATAGACAGTGCCCTTACGCAGCTGCAGGCCCAGTACGGAGGTTCCGAGGGTTTGGAAGAAGAATTTGGAGATGATATGATTTTTAGAACGAATAACTGGGCTGAAGATGCTCCTGAAGCAATGCTTAGGTTTATAGAACCCGTTGAACCCGTAGCCGGTGAATTTTATGGCGTGGATTACGTGCCGGAGACCGGGACTTACCGGGGAACTGTTTATGCGCCTGACGGAATTGGAGGTTATGTAATTGGATTGGATGGCAGCGGAAGCGAGAATTCAGTAACCCTGGCCGATCTGCCCTGGAAAGATGAAGACTGATAATTAAATGTTTGCCGGCGCCCATTTATCAGTTTTAGCATACACGTATTCACTGCTATAGCTTCTTATAATAATAACTTTTAAGAATTATTAAGGTTTATATTTGTTTATATAACCCCTGCCTGTTATAATAGTGGCAGGGGTTATATGCGCATGAGGTCATATAATATTTATTTCTAATTTATACACACAAGCCCGATAAAATTAGGGGGTGCTTACCCAAATTAATGAGAAAATTAATGAGAAAAGTTTGGTTAAATGCATACGAAGAAAGAATATTTAGGTGCTTACTGTTCGGCGTTGCTGTATTCAATGTTCTCGACTACCTGCTTACTGAAATATTCCTTCTGGCAGGTTATCGGGAACTGAACCCGGTCATGGGCTTAATTGAAGGCACGCCCTATTTCCCTCTGGTTAAGCTCGTAATAATTCCCCTTTTGCTTTATTTTGTCTGGTGGCTTCGCTACGGTGTGGGAAATAGGATTTTATATTATACCTGGTTTACTTTTGGGGCTTATTTAAGCTTAATGATCTACTTTGTTATCCACCTCTGGAGATTTTAGTTTGTAATGCTAAGATTTTTCCTGCCTCTACAGGCTAGAGATGAATTGGGTAAATCTTTACTTAACCATCTAATAAGATAAATGACCATTGATCCTCATTGCTTCTCATTGGTGCTTTACTTACTTGTAAGCCAGTTTTTTTTGCCACCCGTAAAAAAGTTTTAGGTATCCTCCCGGGGCATTTACCTTGTCAATTAACTCCCCAATTACCTAATAAAAATTTTTAATTATAAAAATGTTTGCAAAAATAAAACATTTGTTGTATAATGAAAATGAAAGATGCCTAAAGATTAAATAATCCGGCTTGAGTAAACAAACCGGGCCGGCCAGGAAAGGAGGGAAAAGAGTCACGGGTTAAAAGCCCGTAATCATTAAAAAAGTTTTCGTGCAAGCAGTAGTTAGATGCACTCGAACGTGGTTGTAGTTGTTTTCAATAACAGGGGAAGTTATTGGGCATCTGTTCATGAAGTGAAAGCTAATATTAACTATGCAGCAAAACCTGACCGATAAAGGCAAACTACTCGAAAGAGTGGGGCGCAAAACCATGGGTCTAAGGTCCTGTAAGGGCTAAGATCGCCAGGTTGCCGAAACAGGTTATACTTATATGCATGCACCTTGTGCCATTCACCTCAATCGGCAGGTTTGCTGGAAAAAGGAGGTGACTTGTAATGCGGACATTATGGACGCAAGAGCAAGGTGCGGCTATTATTACGGTAATGTTGATAATGCTGGTTCTGTTGATAATAACACCAGTATTGTTCTTTACCACAAGTTCGGAGGCAAGGCTTTCGGCTAACCACGCGGATATGAAGCAGGCGCACTATCTTGCCCGCTCGGGGGCGGAAGCCGCTTCGGATTATATAATCCGAAACTTTGAACCCGAAGGCGAAGAAGATCTGGGGGAAGTTTTAGAAAATGCTCCGCAGCCCGAGATAGATCTGGAAAATGGCTCTCTAAAAGAGATAGATTATGTCGTCGGTGAAAGAATTATAACCATTACCTGTGCTGCAGAATTTAACGACTTACAAGATACTGCCAAACTGCAGATAATAAATCCCAGGTCTATACTTGACTACGCCATATTTAATATGTCGGAAGAAGAACCGCTGAGTTTGGGCAGGATTCTGGTAGATGCCATAATCGGCAGTAACCATGAAGTGGAATGGAGTGATTCCCGGGATGGCCCGGATGAATACGATGAATATGCCGGTATCACCGAAGACGACATTCCCATTATTGATCTAAGTGATTTTCCCGATGGGGATGGCATCCCGCGGCCGTTACCACCCGGAAACCCGCCTGTTGTGGACGAAGAAAACTACTACGAAGCCCTGGAAGACGATGTGCGCTTTGAAGTAGATGGTGATTTACATATCAGGACTGCGGGCTTAAACATTGGCGGAAATACAGTCATTGAGGCGGGCGGTGATGGCGTCTTGCACCTGTTGGTGGAAAATGAATTCAATATGTCAGGCAATCCCGAAATTTTAGCCAAAGAAGATGCCCGCATTATCATCTATTTCCTGGAAGATGAAGACGTACATATAGATGTGGCAGAACATCAAGGTGGACCTGTACTCGATGCTTTTGTTTACGGCCCTTACACGGATTTCCATTGGAGCGGCGCTGGTAATCAAACAATCACCGGCGGTATAATCTGCGACAATTTTCATGTTGACGGAGGTTCTAACACCGCTGAGGTAATACACGATCCCGATCTTTTGGCGCAGGGGGCTTTTGAAAACATCGAGGAAATATTGGAGCAGGCAAATACTTTCCAAAGGCATCTATGGCTGAAGTAACTGACCTTTAAGGAAAAAATTACTGCATAGAGCAGCACGGCGAAAAGGCACGGGGGCGGTTTTAAATCAGCCCCCGTGCAAAATAAAAAAGAAAAAAAGCAAAAAATTAACTTGACAGATGTTGGCAGTACCGTGATATAATAAATTTGAAGTTTCTTTATATTTTGTAAAATATTTAGTTAAGTTTAAAAACTAACTTGGGAGGGTATATTAAATGATCTTTAACATGAGGTCAATTTGGAAAAATGAAGAAGGAGCGGCTATAATCACGGTAATGCTGATATTTCTGACGTTAATAATTATTACGCCGGTGCTGTTTTTTGTGGTGGGTACGGAAGCAAGGCTTTCTGCCAATCACGCGGACATGAGCCAGGCTTATTTTGTGGCCCGTTCCGGCGCGGAGGCCGCTTCGGACTACGTTGTAAAGAACTTTGACCTGGCAGAGGCAGAAGATGACTTGAGGGAAGATGACGAGTTTGTAGAGTTTATAAATAACGCTCCCCGTGACCTTAATTTTGAATCGGAAACCGGTTCTTTAGAGGAGATCGAGTACGACATTCGCGAAAACAGCGTCATAATTACTTCCAAAGGTGAATTTAAAGGTATCCCCGACACTGCCGAACTGGAACTAAGAGTCCCGCGGACCCTATTCGACTACTCTATTTTTAATTTTTCGGCAGAAGAAGCATTATCACTAGACAGAGTTCTGGTGGATGCCTTGATCGGCAGTAATCATGAAGTGGAGTGGAGTCCTTCAGTTGATCCACCGGAAGATTACGAAGAGTTTGTCGGGCTGACTGAGGATGATATTTTTGTTGTTGATAAAGATAAGTTTGATTTTGACGGTCCGGATCCTCTACCCGATCCCCCGGTAATAAACGAGGAAGGTTATTACGAGGCTTTTGATGAAAGCATAGACATTGAGGTAGATGGAGATATGCATGTTAAGACGACAGGTGTGAATCTCACTGGAAATGATCAAATAACAGTCTCCGGTGACGGAATTCTCCATCTTAAGGTGGAGAATGAATTCAGGGTAGGAGGGAACGCTGGATTTACAGTTGAAGGTAACGCCGGCACGATTGTTTATTTAGAAGAAGACATAGAAAATTCAACTTTTCACGGAACTGCCGAGGGAGACTTGTTTATTTACGCACCCTACACGGATTTCGATTGGCAAGGTACTGCTAGCGTTTACGGCGGCGTAATCTGTCATAATTTCGATGTTTCCGGAGGTGGAGATGGTGAAGGATTTACGTTTAATCCACATCTTCTGATGCAAGGCGCCTTTGAGAACATCGAAGAAATATTAGAGCAGGCAAATACTTTCCATAGGCACTTATGGCTTAAATAAAACTTTTTTCACTCTTTGAAAGGGTGATGTTATGTATAGCTTAATAAAGGAACAGAGTGGTTTTACCATCGTCGAAGTCCTGGTGGCCATAGTATTAATAGTGTTGCTGGCTATAATCTTTTTGCCGGTTTTTGGCACTACTGTGGGCAATATATTTTTCCATGGAGAAGCAGACCGGGCTATGACCCTGGCTTCGGACAAGATGGAAGAAGCTTATACCCGGCAGCCTTTTTCTTACCCTGATTATGACGGCTTGAAGGATCTGCTGGAAGAGAAAAATGGTAACTACGTTGATGATATTGATGAGCTTTATGACTATGATGAAAAGCCCGCAGATAAAGATTTTAACTTTGCCATTGAGCCTTCTACCCCAATTGATGTTGATGGCGATGAATATACTGCAGTAGTCGGTTATGAGCTAACAATAGTGGTTTTTTATGACCAGGGAGATGATTATGAAAAGCTAACTTCGTTCGTCAGGGGTGAACCCGATGATTAAGATGATTAATAAGATACTTAATGACAATAAAGGTTTTACCCTGGTGGAACTTTTGGTGGCCATGGTTATATTGTTGATTGTATTGCTGTTGGGATATGCTTTGTTTTCTTCCGGGGTGCTAAGCTACGAGGCCGGAACCTACAGGGCGCGCCTTCAGCAAAATGTAAGACAGGTGGAGAACGGGTTAAGAAACGAACTCCGCAACGCTGTTTTCATTTCCGAGGAAGATAATTACCACGGCGATAGAGAAATTTACGAACTGGAATTAAATGACGGCCATCTGTGGGCTAATAACTGGCAGATGACCAGCGACGGTGTCATTACCGAGGTAACCATATCTATTGAAGGTTATGAAGGTGAAGAAGATGAGGATGATAAAAGAGTAGTTTTGGCATATGAGGTTGTTACCAGGGCAGGAGAAGAAGAATACAGCAATGACGACCTTTTTCTCCTTAATAATTTGGAAAAAGGCGACATGGGTTTAGGTATTGAAGTCGATGAAGGCGAAGTGAATTTATCAGCAAGTTCCATCTACTATGTAAAGCCTGCCCTGCCTGATCCGGAAGAAGACTGATCTGAAGAAAAAAGCCGGTTCACACCGGTCAAAGCGTAAGCATATTTCGGAAAAATAACTGATATTAAGTGAGGGTCCCATTAAAGTATTTTTAAGGGGCCCTCACTTTTTTATTATTGTAGTAATGAGAACAATGAGAGGAATTACATTCCAAAAGCCGGATATTCTTCTTTACTCCCCGGTGTTTTCTTCTTCTTTTTCGGTTAAAACGGCTTCTTTTCTTGGGGATAATATGTGTATCCAGGTGTTGCCGGGGGAAACTTTTAGCGGATCTCCGTTTTTCCCGTAAAAGTTAGTCTGTTGGCTGTAATCTTCTTTTTCCCAGGTGATTTCTTCCGCCTCCCCGTTTTTTATGAGCAGTCCTTCTCCGCTGCCTACAATCTCGTATTTCCGATGCACATGGGAAATGAATCTGTATCCGGCGTACTGCACGATAATATTATTTACCAGTATCTGTTCATCATAATGAGCATCCCTGTGCGGTTGCCCGTTAACATATCTTTCGTAGCCTTCCCGGCTGTCGTTCCACTTGTAAGTCACATGGTTATGCGAGCTAAAGGGAATTTCTACTTCTTCCACCGTGCCGGCGGTGTTGTTTTCCCGGAACTCGAAAAGCGGCTCCGCTTCTACTTCCCGGTAAATATCAAAGTCCCGCGCTCCTTTTAATAAATTCTCAATGCTGGTAAAGAGGTTATGCGGGGACGCCAGGGTGGGTTCACGGTAATAGTAGCCCGGATAGGGCCCTTCGTCAATGTTAGCATAGGCATCTTGCCATATTATATTGGCAGTTTGTTCTGAATAACCGCAGTGAGCCATAATGGCATCGTGTTCTCTGGAAAGGTGGGCGTAGTAGGGGCGTAGGCTGCGTATAGGCCCGTAATTAATGTCATTTTTATGGGGAAAAATTGAAAGCAACCGGGTTATGCCGGCTTCTGCTATGATCTCGTACACGTAGGAAGCATCCTTTATGCCGTATTGAGGGCGGGCTTTGGGGTGGTTATCTATAAGCATGGCAAAGGGGCGTTTTAAAAGATTTTCTTCTTCTATGGGAAGTCCCGTATAGGGAGAAATAAATTTTTCCTCTTCTTCCTCCTCTTCCTCTACCGGTGTAAGGTCGGAATTTTCGGGGCTCAATTGTTCTTCTGCGGAAAAAAAGTAACTGTAGCCCCAAATACTCCCCCCTCCCAGTAGTAAAATAACCACTGCCAAAATTATTAATTTTTTGGTCCGGGTTCTTTTCTTATTATTGTTTTTCTTTTTTGCAGGCATTATTATTCCCCCCTGTTAATATGAACGTGTAAAAATTTATATGAACTTCTTGGTAAAAGCTTGATAAAACCATAAAAAATATTTCAATACTTATCTCTTTGCTGAAATCCTAAATATAATAAAGGCCTATAAAGCCTGCCGGATTATGCAAAATATTACTATATTCATCGTAACCATTACGGAGAAAGAAGTCAAAAATATTATGATTCTTTAAGAATAAGGTTGTTCAAGAAAGCGCTTGATTTTGCTCTTTTCCCCGTTATGTTATAATAAGGAAAGTTTAAAGTGTCCGGAGGTATTGGTATGGAAACCCTTATTACTACTCATGCCCGCGCAGACTTTGATGCCCTGGCTTCAGCGGTGGCAGCGCAGAAAATTTACCCTGATTCCGCCATAGTACTCCCCGGCATGCTTAATAGTAACGTGCGCAACTTTATAAATCTTTATCGCGATTTTTTGCCCTTAATTGAATCGGCTTATCTGGCCCCTTCCTATAATCTGCTGGTTGTCGTGGATACCCGCCAGCGGCAGAGGTTGAAACATATATCGAATTTTCTGGAGAAGGAAATACAAATACACGTCTATGATCATCACCCTCATCAGGCAGATGACATCAGCGGAGATTGGGAAAGGGTGGAAGAGATAGGCGCTACCACCACTCTTCTGGTGGAAGAAATAAAAGATAGGGAAATAATTTTGACGGAGTTGGAAGCCACTATTATGGCCCTGGGCATTTATGAAGATACCGGGTACCTGGCTTTTAATACCACTACCGCGCGGGATGTAGAAGCTTTTGCTTACCTGTGGAGGCTGGGCATAAATACGGAAATGGTGCAGGAATTTTTCCAGAGCCCTCTGACATCAGGCCAGAAGTCTTTATTTGAAAGCCTTATTTCCCAGAGCGAATTTATGGAGATTAATCAACGAAAAGTGCTTTGCAGTTTGGCTACATCCGAAGAATATATACATGGGGTGGCGGAACTGCTGCACCGTATAGCTTCCATTGAAGAAGCGGAAGCTGCCTTTTGCCTGGTGAGCATGGAAGACAAAATTCATATGATAGCCCGGGCTTACCGCGATGATATTGATCTTTTGAAAATATTGAGCTTTTGGAAAGTCAAGGGGCACCCCCGGGCGGTTTCTGCAAGTTTGAAAGATGTGTCCCTGGAGCAAGCCCGCCGGGATTTAATGGATGCCCTGCATTTGAGCCTGCCTTTTCCTTTACGGGCCCGGGATATAGCTTCCTCTCCGGTAAAGACCATCGATATTAATGCCCGGGCAGCCGAAGCTATCGACCTGTTGGATAACCACGGGCATAGCGGGTTGGTTGTGGTTGAGGATAGGAAAATTGCGGGTATTATTTCCCGCAAAGATCTCTACAAAGCTCAGCAGCACCAGCTGGAACATGCTCCCGTGAAGGCGTTTATGAGCAAAAAAGTTATTACCGCTTCTCCCGAAACTTCCGTTGGCTTCCTAAGGAATTTAATGATTGAATACAACATCGGGCGGGTACCTATCGTCGAAGATCCGGTTGATGCCGAGGGGATGGTGGGCATCGTAACCAGGAAAGATATTCTTCGCTCTTTATACCACATTGATGCGGCCAGGAATGATACTTTTGTGGTATCGCATTCCCCGTGTCAAAGTTTGCCGAAAGATGATGGAGATGATGAAACTGCGGAAGATCAGGGGAAAGACTTAAATATTGCCGAAACGGATGACCTGACGCTGCTTATCAGCCGGGTGATGCCTGCCGAATTCCAGAAAATTTTATATATTATCACCCGGGCGGCGGAAAGTGAAGGTTGCCAGGTTTATCTGGTGGGCGGGTGTATCCGTGATATGCTCCTGGGATTAAGCTTGCCCGCGGATCTTGACCTGGCGGTGACCCCCGATGCCCTATCCTTTGCCCGTCGGTTGAATGAAGAACTGCAGGGCAAATTACAGCTTTTTGAGCCCTTCGGCACTGCTGCCATATTTCTGGAGAAAGGCATGAGGCTTGACCTGGTTACTGCTCGCAGTGAAATTTATGTAAGCCCGGCTGCTCCTCCCCAGGTGGAGGCTTCCAGTTTGAAAAATGACCTTTTTCGCCGGGATTTTACCATTAACACCCTGGCCTGTTCTTTAAATACGGGCTCATTCGGAAAGGTTTATGATTTTTTTGGCGGACGAAAAGATTTGCAGGCAGGAGTCATCCGCGTGCTTTACCATTTGAGTTTTGTGGATGATCCTCTGCGTATACTGCGGGCAATCCGTTTCGAGCAGAGGTTTAATTTTTACATGGCCGATGAAACCGTGGATTTTCTTAAAAAAGCGGTGAAAAAGCGCTTGCTGAAAAAAGTGAGCCGCGGTCGCCTCAGCATGGAAGTAAGGTTAATTTTCGGCGAACCGAATCCTCCCGCTGTTTTGCAAAGGCTGGAAGAATTCAACATTTTAACGCAGATATTTCCCCGCATCCGCCCTAATTACCGCACATGGAATAGGTTGGAAAGCGCCCGGGAATCATTGCGCTGGGCGGAAAATAGAGAGTGGGAAAGGACTCCGGATCCTGAAATTACCTATTTGTCTGCTTTCTTTTTTGGGCTTCCGCCGGAAAGGGTGCGATTCCTGGGAATCCGTTTGGGTTATTCCCGTCATAAAGTGCAAAGAATGGTGGCGGCAGCCTGCGAGCTGCCCGGGGTGATAAAAAAACTCTCGGAAGAACAGATGAGCCCTTCCCGGGTTTATCAATTGCTGGAACCTCTGCCGGTGGAAGCTTTGCTGTTATTAAGGGCCCTGGCCCCGGATTCTCGGGTAAGGGAGCTTCCCCAATTATACTGGGATCACCTTTGTAAAGTGCAGCCTGCTCTGGACGGCCACCACCTGAAAGAAATGGGATTTCCTCCGGGGCCTATTTACGGCGAGATTTTGCAGAAACTTAGGGAAGCCATTATGGAGGGGCGCATCCGTTCCGTAGAAGATGAGCGAAATTTTGTGCTTTCTTACCTTAAAGAAGGAACTACAAGTGGGGATGAAAATGGCGAAAGTTTCCGGGATTAGTAAGGCGAAACACGGGATAGAGGATGATTTATCTCCCTACTTTGGGTAGTTACCGGTAATAAGGTGGGAGCTATTTTATTATGGGGTTATTTGTTAAGCGGCGGACTTTGTGGTAAAGTTATATAAGAAATATTCTGGTGAAAAAAATTAGGTTATGCCGAATTAATCACACTAAGTAAAGGAGCTAATATATGGGGCTCTTAAATAATCCACAAACCATTATAGCTATTGTCCCGGCGCTGCTTATTGCTTTAACCTTTCATGAGTATGCCCATGCCAGGGTGGCCTATGTTTACGGAGATCGCACGGCATTAATGTCGGGGCGTATGACTTTAAATCCCATATCCCACCTGGACCCCATAGGAACCCTGATGATACTGCTGGTAGGTTTTGGCTGGGCCAGGCCTGTGCCTATAAACCCCAGTATGTTTCGTGACCTGCGCGGCGGCCTTTTGTGGGTTTCTCTTGCCGGTCCTTTGACTAATTTTGCCATGGGATTTCTCGCCATGCTTCTTTTGGCTTTTTTGCTCAGCGTGGGAATTATAGGCGGGGGGACGGTAGGGGAGCTTTTCCTGCTCTTTATGATCGTATTAATTCAGTTAAATATTATTCTGGGCCTTTTCAATTTACTGCCCATACCCCCGCTGGATGGTTCCAAAATATTGGCTTCCCAACTGCCTTCTTCCTCCATGGGTTTATACCGCCAAATAGAAGCATATGCGCCTTTGATTTTAATATTCTTGCTTGTATTCGGCGTCCTGGGTGCCATATTGTGGCCGCTGGCCGGGCTGATTGTTAGTATTTTTGATGTTATTGTTTCTACAGTTACCGGCATAAGCATAGCGCCGTATTTAATGTTTTAGCTTTAAGCATATATCTGATTCGAAAAAAAATATTGATTGCCAAGCAAAGGTGGATGTGAACGATGACTACGCAGCAAATAATGTTAAGCGGAATGCGTCCCAGTGGATTCCTTCATATTGGGAATTACCTGGGAGCCCTCCAGAATTGGGTGGAGTTACAGCAGGATTATCGTTGTTATTTTTTTGTTGCCGATTGGCATGCTTTAACTACCGATTACGAAGATCCGGGAGATATAAAGGGAAATATCAGGGAAATGGTTTTGGACTGGCTCAGCGCAGGCCTCGACCCTGACCAGGCGACAATTTTCCGTCAGTCTGATGTGAAGGAACACGCGGAACTTTATCTTTTATTTTCCATGTTTACTCCTATTGCCTGGTTAGAGCGGTGCCCTACTTTTAAGGAAGCACTGCGGGAGCTTGAAGGGCGTGAGCTGCACACCCACGGTTTTTTGGGTTATCCTTTGCTGCAGGCGGCGGATATCCTTATTTATAAAGCTGATGCGGTACCGGTGGGGGAAGATCAGGCCCCCCACGTAGAAATCACCCGGGAGGTAGCCCGCCGTTTCAACCACCTTTACCGCCCGGTTTTTCCCGAGCCTGAAACCAGGTTGCATTCTTTCCCTCTGGTCCCGGGCATAGACGGGCGCAAAATGAGTAAAAGCTACGACAATTATATCCGCCTTTCGGAAGATCCGGCAGAGATCTCTGCAAAGGTGCGCATGATGATTACCGATCCCGGCAGAGTTAGGCGAAATGATCCCGGAAATCCGGAAGTATGTACTGTCCATACTTTCCATAAAGTTTTTAATCCGGATGAGCTTTCTCAAATTGAGGAGTCCTGCCGGAGCGGCGAAATTGGCTGTGTGGATTGTAAAAACAACTTGTCCGGGAAGCTGGAAGCATTCATCCGGCCTATTTACGAAAAAAGGCAGGAACTTATGGGGTGGCCTGCATACCTGGAAGAAGTTTTGGAACATGGTGCCCGGCAAGCCCGTTGGGTTGCCGGTGCCACGTTGGATGAAGTCAGGGAGGCCATGGGGCTTTAACTTGATAATGATGCTCGAAGAGGGATATGCTTTTTAGCTTAGGAAAAATTGCCGGGGGAAGGCTGTGGAGTGATTTTATTCGGCAGTTTTTCCTGTGTCATCAGGGGAGTTGGTAAGGTGCCTTATGTAGTAAAGCTGCCGGTGTATGAAGGGCCGTTTGAACTATTATACGATCTGGTGCGCAAACAGGAAATAGATATATGGTCTGTTTCCGTGACGGATATAACGGCCCAGTATCTGGATTATCTACGGCTCATGGAAGAATTTAACCTGGAAATAGCCGGTGAATTCCTGGTTATGGCGGCTACTCTACTTCGATTGAAATCCAGGATGCTGCTGCCGGCGGGCAGCGAAGTGGCGGTAGAAGAGGAAACCGGCGAAGGATTGTTTTCCATACACAGCAGTGAAGAACTAATTAGGCGTATTATGGAGTACCGCGCTTTTAAATTGGCGGCAAATTTTCTGCAAAAACGCGAGGCAGAACAGCAAAAAATTTTTTTTCGTTCCACCGGTGAACCTAAAATAATGCATGTTACCAGACAGGAAACATTTTTTTTCCGGGAAGGGATGCTGGAAAAGTTAGTATCTGCCATGAAGCGTATTATGCAAAGTAAGTCAACTCGCGAAAAAGAACCCCATATTGAGCCGGTGGAAGAATATAATGTGCATGAGCGGAAAAATTTGATTATCCGGTGGCTTTCTCAGAGGCAGAAAGCAGTTTATCTGGATTCAATGCTGGAAACCCGCAGTCCTGCAGAAATAATTTCTACTTTTATTGCCGTGCTTGATTTAACCTTGCAGAAAAAAGTAATAATATGGCAGCAATATAATTTGGGACCTATTCTCCTTGAAATAACCTCCTCTGCGTTCGAGGGTTGGCAGAAAGAAAGCGGCGCAGAGAAAGAAGAGAGGGAAACATATGAATGATACCGCATCTAAAAAATCCCTTCTGGAAGCGCTTTTATTTGCCTGGGAAGGTCCCTTGCAAATAGAAAAGATAGCCACCATTTTAGAGGTTTCTTCAGAGGATGCGGATGCTTTAATAGAGGAGCTGGCTCAAGAATTACAGCGGGAAGACAGGGGAATTCGCTTGTACCGCCGAGAAGAAGGGGTGCAGTTGGGAACTAAACCCGAGGCAGCTCCCTACGTAGAAAAATTATTTTCGCGGGAAACAGGGGGTTCTCTTTCTAACGCTGCCCTGGAAACTCTGGCTATTATCGCTTATAAACAACCCGTAACGAGAGCTGAGATTGAAGATATTAGAGGGGTTAATTCCGACCGAGTTTTGGAAAACCTTTTGCAGCGTAAGTTAATCAAATCCGCCGGGCGCAAAGATTCTCCCGGTAAACCTGTTCTTTTTGTCACTACTCCTGAATTTTTGCAGTATTTTGGCCTTGAAAATATTGACGAACTTCCCCCTTTAAAGAAAGAAACAAACTGATAAAGTTTAAATTAGACAACAGAAATGTCGCAGATATAACTCAGGTAAATCAGTGAAAAAATAATCGCCGGGGACAGGCGGTAGGTTTATAGAATTACGCCAAAACTTAAAGCAAGGTAAGGCTCTTCAATGGTGATGTGCCGGTCTTATTGGTGGAAGTTTAGCCGGAATTTAAAACAAGGTATGGTGGTTGACCTTTGAGATTGTCTAAATACCTTTCCCGGGCGGGGGTATCTTCCCGTCGCAAAGCTGAAGAATTAATCCGGGCGGGAATGGTGGAAGTTAACGGTGAAGTGGCTTATTTGCCCCAAACCCGGGTTAACCCCGGTGATATAGTTAAGGTTTCCGGCCGCCCGGTGCTTCCTCCAAGCCGGTATTTATATATATTGCTGCACAAGCCTCGCGGCTATGTGACCACCATGCACGATCCCGGAGGGCGCCCCACTGTGGGAGATATTTTGCCGAACCTGCCGGTGAGGGTCTATCCCGTGGGAAGGTTGGATAAAGATGTAAGCGGGGTACTCCTTTTTACCAATGACGGGGAGTTGGCCTATCGTTTGACTCATCCGAGCTATGAAGTGCCCAAGACTTACCGGGTGGAGGTAACAGGGCTGCCAACGCATGCTGTGCTGCAGCAACTGCGCCGTGGGGTAATTTTGGAAGAAGGCAAAACCGCCCCCGCTCAAATACGGGAAGTAAAAATGAATAATAGCGGTGGAAATGCTCTGCTGGATATAACCCTGCATCAGGGGTGGAAAAGGCAGGTTAAGCGTATGTTTCAAGCGGTGGGGCATCCCGTGCGCAAAATGCAAAGAATCCGTTTTGCTTCTTTGGGAGTGGAAGGCTTGGCTTCCGGTTCTTACCGTTATCTTCATAAAACAGAAGTAGAGGGATTACAAAATCTGGTGGGGATAGCGGGAAAGGAAAACTGGGGAGGAAACTCATAAGAATTATTGTTAAAGGATCTTAAATAGTTTGAAGCAGGAAATTAGGGGGAATTAAAAGAAATTGCCAGTAATAAAGGGTATAATATAAATAATAGCAATCTAGGCATAAGAAAGTTGATTTTATTATAATGAAAGAGAGGGATAGAAAATGTTTATGATGGAAGAAGATAATCATGTGGATTTTTTAACTCAAAAAAACGATTTGTTAAAAACCAATTTACGGGAAAGCGATTCCGCAGAGAAGGAAATAAAAAAACAAGGCGAAGGAAGGGATAGTGCTGAAGTTCGAGAGTACGATTACGATACAATCCGCTTAAAAGTACGCCTGGATTACCGGGGCAAGGCTCGCCCTCCAAGATTTTTCTTTGGCGGAAAATCGTCTGAAGAAGTGGCGGAAGCCATCAGGGAGCAAAAAGTGGCTTTTTGGAGAAACACCCCCTTGCAGGGAATCAAGATTGAAAATATTGAGGTATATGAGATCTTCACCGTATTGGAGGAATATGATGACACGGAAGAAGAAGTTACTTATGCTCCCATCGAATTAACTATTGTGGCTGCTTCTCTGGAAGATTGCGTTTACTTGATTTCCCGGGAAGAATTTCGCCGGGTGGAGATATTAAGCCCGTCTCAGATTAAAATGAGTTCTAAAGAAGTAGAGAAACTGTTTGTTAAATTTAGTGAGTTTTTCCGTAAACTTTACATGCAGTAGTTTGATTATGAGAGCTAAAGTTTTTATAAAGGCAAAGAATGGTTTAGAAAGATCTTGTCAAACTTTAGTATTTGTTATATAGTGAGATAAAGTAAGGGTTGAGGAAGTTTAAGAGGAATGAAGATGGAGTAAGGCTTAGTAATTAGGCAGAGTTGGAGAGGTTGATAGTGGAACAGGTTATGGTGAGGGGAATTAGAGGAGCTATTACGGTAGAAGAGAATTGTAGTGAGGAAATTATTCAGGCAACTGCTGAACTGGTTGAGGAAATGGTTAGGGCGAATGAAGTGAAAATGGAAGATGTTGCCGGCGTGTTTTTTTCATTGACTCCTGATTTAAATGCTGCATTTCCTGCTAAAGCTGTTCGTTCATTGGGCTGGAAAAACGTTCCCCTTTTTTGTACCTCTGAAATAGATGTTCCCGATGCGGTAAGCCATTGTATAAGAGTGATGATATTGGCGAACACATTTAAAGGACAAGAAGAAATTAAACATATTTATTTGGGTGAAGCTCAGAAATTGAGAGAGGATTTACAGGACACCTGGTAATACCTAACCTTCTGCTTATATGCAGAATCATGGTAAGGGTTTAAGGTGTCTTGTTTGTTTATAGCTTGAAAGTAAATGGCTCGTCTATAACAAGAGATGCCGGTAATTAATATAATTTATAATCTAAACTAAAATTAAACCGGGGAGGGAGCAGCGCTGTATATAGCTATCGATGGACCTGCCGGAGCGGGGAAAAGCACCATAGCAAAAGAATTAGCCAAACGGCTAAATATCAAGTATCTTGATTCGGGAGCCACGTACAGGGTAATTACCTTAAAAATTTTACGCACTGGCACGGATCTTAACGATGAAGAAAATTTAAGTGCTCTCCTGGAACGGACGCAAATTGATATCAAAGGCGAGCAGGATAGCTCCCGCATATTTCTCGATGGTACTGAAGTAACCGAAGAGATAAGGAGCGCGGAAGTAAATGGATATGTATCCCAGGTTTCCGCTGTGCCCATAGTGAGAGAAGCTATGGTGGCTTTACAGCAAGAAATTGCCCGTCAGTATGGAGCAGTGGTCATGGATGGCCGGGACATCGGGACTTGTGTTCTACCCCATGCAGACTTAAAGATATATTTGGATGCTTTGCCGGAGGAAAGGGTGAAGCGGCGGTGGGAGGAATGTCGTGCTAAGGGGCGCCATTTTTCCAAGGAAGAAATTGAAAAAGAAATCGGCATGAGGGATAACATAGACAGCAGCAGGGATGTTTCTCCCCTAGAGGTAGCCCCGGGAGCAATAGTGGTGGATACTACTAATATGGGCATACAACAAGTAGTAGAGGTAATAGCCGCTTATGCCAAAGAGGTAAAATGTTCGGATTGAATGATTTTAAAAAGGGCTCTCATGAGGCAAATAGTTTAAATAAAGGGGGCTTATTTTACAAGCTCGCCCGGGCGTTATTTAGCATATTTTTCTGTGTGTTTTTTCGCTGGAAGATATACGGACGGGAAAATATCCCCTCAGAGGGTGTTTATATTATATGTTCCAACCATATTAACTGGTTTGATCCCCCATTGGTGGGGTGCGCGGTGCGGACGGGAACTCAAGTATGTTTTATGGCCAAGGGGGAATTATTTAATATACCGGTTTTCAATTACCTGATTAAAAAGCTGGGAGCTTTTCCGGTGCGCAGGTATAAAGCAGACCGTCAGGCCATTCGGCATGCTTTGAATACATTGAATGAACGGAAAAGTTTAGGTCTTTTTCCGGAGGGAAGCAGGAGCAAGACCGGTGAACTGCAAAAACCGTATCATGGTCCTTCTTTGATTATTATAAGAGGGGGAGAGCCGGTTATACCGGTGGCCATAAAAGGCCCTTACCGCCTGTTCAGGCCGATAAAAATTAACATTGGAGCACCTATTTATTTTGCTTCAAGGGATAAATCAAATAAAATTACACGTAACGAGGTGAGAGAAGTGAGCCATAAGGTTATGGAGGAAATAAAAAAATTGAAGGATGAAATTTAAGGGATTTTTGGGAGAAGAGGAGTGAAGTGGAATGGAAATTTGGTGCAGTAAATACGCCGGTTTTTGTACAGGAGTGCGCAGGGCTGTGGAGATGGCTTCAGACCTTGCTCGGGAAGAAGGGGAAGTTTATACTCTGGGGTCTTTAGTCCATAATGAAGAAGTTGAAAAGTACTTAAGTTCTCAGGGTATAAAAACAGTTTCTTCCCCGGAGGAGGTGGAAAAAGGCAATCTTATTATTAGAACCCACGGTGAAGGACCGGATATTTTGGAGGAAGTGTTTAATAACCCTGAAATTATCCACCATGATGCCACCTGCCCCCGCGTAAGAAAGGTGCAGAGGTTAGCCCAAGAACTTACCGAAAAGGGATACCAGGTGGTGATATGGGGCAAGCCTGACCACCCTGAAGTAAAAGGCATTGTGAAATGGACGGGGGATAAGGCCATTGTGGCTTCTTCCATTCAAGTGTTAGCCCGAAAAAAAATAAGTTCGCCGGCGGCTTTGATCGCCCAAACTACCCAGGAAAAAGAATTATTCGAGAAGGCGGCGGATAAGTTTAAGTCCATGGTGGAGGACGGCGAAGTTCATGATACGTTATGCCCGGCAGTGATAGAGTTACAAAAAGAAGCAGAAAAAATGGCCTCGCAGGCAGATTTGATGATTGTTATCGGTAGCTCGGAAAGCAGCAATACGGAAAAACTTGTTAAATTATGTATCCGTAAAACACCTACTTACCGGATAGCAGGGCCTGAAGATATAAATAGGGAAATGTTTAGTGATATTAGTTTGGTGGGAGTCGTTGCCGGGGCATCGACCCCAGATTGGATTATTAAGGAGGTATTGGCAAAAATGGAAGAAATAAAAAATGAAGAAAAAGAACACACAGCAGATAATGCAAATGATCTCGAGCAAAAAGAAGTCGACAGTAAAGAATCGGCGGACGACATCATGGAGCAGACAGAAGAAGTAGCCAGCCAAGAGGTGGCGAATGAAGGAACTGAAACTCCGGCAGAAACTACATCAGAGGAAACAAGAGAGGTAACTTCTGAAGATGATGCTTCAGAGGATTCTGCCGAAACGAAGGAAGAAGCTTCTCAAACAATAGATGAAGGACAAACAGGTGAGGCATCCGGAAAGGACAGTAAGGATGCAGCCCTTACCCAAGAAGAAGCAACCAAAGAAACTGCAGCAGAAGAAGATGCTGCTACTTCCGGGAAAGAAACTGTAGAAGAAAAAGAGGAAGAAATAGAGAGCGCGCCGGAAACTGCGGCAAAAAGCGAAGAAGCTTTAGAAAGTGCCGGTGAAACTGATGATGCATCAACAGGCGCAGTGGCTGAATCTAAAGATTCTGTGCAGGAAACGGAAAAAGAAGAAGATTTATTTAATTATCCCCTTGAGGTAAAAACTTTTCAGGAAGGGGAAGTGGCCACCGGGGTAGTAGTGCAAGTGGAAGATGATAGCGTTATGATAGATTTGGGAAATAAAATGGAAGCCATGCTGCCGGGCGGCGAAGTTTTTCTGCGTGAAGGTGAAACCCTGGCAGATAAGTTTCCCCTTAATACGGAATTAGAAGTATTAATCATCAAGGTCAAGGATGAGGAAGGGGAAATATTGGTTTCTCATCGACGGCTGGAAAGAAGAAAACTATGGGAAAGGCTCCGGGAAGTTCTTGAAAGTGGGGAAACCATTTACGGGAAAGTGAAAAATGTTGTTTCTGCGGGAATAATTATAGAGCTGGGAGCGGGTATAGAAGGTTTTATGCCCGGTTCCCATGTGGATGTGCAGTATGTTCCTGAATTTAATCAATTTCTAAATCAGGAAGTTCCTTTTAAAATAATAGAAATCGATCAGGAAAAGGAAAAAGTTATAGTTTCCCGCAAAAAGTACATCGAAGAATATAACGAAAGCAAGAAAGAGGAAACCCTGCAAAATTTAGAAGAGGAAAGTGAAGTTAACGGTATTGTCCGCCGCCTGACAAAGTTCGGGGCCTTTATAGATGTGGGAGGCATTGATGGGTTGGTTCATGTTTCCGAGATATCTTGGGGAAGGGTGACCCATCCCGGCGAGGTTTTAAGTGAAGGTGATGAAGTTAAAGTGAAGATATTGAAAGTGGTCCCCGAAGAAGAAAAAATTAGTTTGAGCATTCGGCAAACCCAACCCGATCCCTGGGAAGAAGTGACGCGCAAATTTAAAATAGGGGAAATAGTAAGCGGTACGGTCACCCGCCTGGTTGATTTTGGCGCTTTTGTGGAAATAATGCCCGGTGTGGAAGGATTGGTGCATGTTTCTCAGATTGCCGATCACCATGTAAAGCATCCCAAGGAGGTTTTGGAAGAAGGGGCTGCCGTAGATGTGAAGATCCTTGATTTAAGGCCCGAAAATAAGCGCATAAGTTTAAGTATTAAAGAAGCTCAGAACCGCGCCGTCGACGATGCGAATGTTTCTTACAATGCGGAAAACGGCAGCGGAGTAACTCTGGGAGACGTGTTCGGGGATCTCTTTAATAATGGAAAGCAGTAGCAGGCAAAAGACATAAAATAGTTTTATTAGGCAATATTCTTAGGAAAACAACCGTAAGACTCATTACGGTTGTTTTTTTCCCGTGAAGATGTTTTATTATCTAAGTGTTATTAATAAATGAGAATAAAAATTGTTAAATAAATTGATTGACATTATAATGTTTAGTAACTATAATTACATTATTTTATAAGAATTGGAACTTTGTTAAGAAAAATTATTGATGCCATACATGTACACATATTAAGGGTGCATGGTAATAGGTGGATGGTAAATAATTAACCTGAGGAAAGGGCTTTTAATATGTTTGAAACTGAGGCGGATAAATCAAAAGGTATTTATATATCAAGCGTGGTGACCGGTTCGGTGGCCGAGGAAGTTGGTTTGGAAGAAGGCGACATCCTTCTTAGCATTAATGATAAAAAACCAGCGGATATAGTTGATTATCGTTTGCTTACGGCTGAAGAAGAAATTGAACTGGAAATACTAAAAAAGGAAGAAGAGCCGTGGGTTATAGAGATAGAAAAAGATTTCCAGGAGCCACTGGGCTTAAGTTTTTTTCCCCATACCATAGATCCGGTAAAAACATGCGGGAACAACTGCGTTTTTTGCTTTATAAGCCAGAATCCTCCCGGCATGCGCGAAACCGTTTATTTTCGAGATGATGACTACCGCCTTTCTTTTTTGGAGGGTAACTATATTACTTTAAACAACCTTTCCGCGGGAAATATTAAACGGATCATTAAAGATAAACTTTCGCCCCTTTATGTTTCCATTCATGCCACACGTTACAGGTTGAGGCAGAAGATGATGCGCAATCCCGAGGCGGGAAAAATTATGCGCAGGCTCCGCCTTTTAACCAGAAAAGGTATACATCTGCACGGGCAAATTGTAGTCTGCCCCGGCTGGAATGACGGTGCAGAACTGGAAAAAAGCCTTAAGGAGCTTGCTTCCCTGGGGAAGGGCATGGAAAGTGTGTCGGTTGTGCCGGTGGGGTTAACGGACCACCGCGATAACCTTACTCCTTTGAATCCCGTAAGTAAAGAGAAAGCTGAAGAAACGGTGCAAATAGTTCATCAGTTTCAAGAGTGGATGCTACGTAAAAGAGGCTCCCGCTTTGTTTTTCTTGCCGACGAGTTTTATCTGGCAGCGGAAAGGACTGTGCCCCCGGAAGAAACTTATGAAGATTTTCCTCAGCTTTCCAACGGGGTGGGATTAATCAGGCTTTTTGAGGAAGAATACCGGGAATGGGCAAGGTATTCGAAATTAAACACTCCGGTGTCTCCCTTAAAATTAACTATGGTAACGGGTAAAGCTGCCGGAGAATCACTTATACCTATTGTTCAGGATATTAATAAAATAAGCAACCTGCAGGTTAACCTGGAAGTGGTGCCCAACACATTTTATGGTTCCACTGTAACGGTAGCAGGACTGCTTACCGGATTTGATTTAATGGAAACACTGCAGGGCAAGGATTTGGGGGATGCTGTTATTTTCCCGGGAGTGATGTTAAAAGAAGGGGAGAGTGTTTTTTTGGATGGACGAACCCCGGAAGAAGTGTCTGCAATTTTGGGGGTAAAGCTACTACCGGTGTTCAATTTAGATGAGTTGTCCCATACCATTGATTCCCTGGGAGAAAAAGGAGAATCAGAGCAATGTCGCTCCCCGTTGTAGCTATTGTAGGAAGGCCAAATGTTGGCAAGTCGACCTTGTTCAACCGTTTTACGGGAGGTCGGTCGGCCATAGAAGATCGAGAATACGGCATAACCAGAGATCGGCTGTATGGAGAGGCAGAATGGAGGGGGCGTGAATTTACCCTCATAGATACGGGAGGTATAACATTTGGAGATGATTGTTCACTGGAAACACAAGTTCATCGTCAGGTGGAATTGGCTGTAGAAGAGGCTGACCTTGTGTTGATGGTGGTAGATGCCCTTGAAGGTATAACATCCCTTGATCATGAAATTGCTAATTACCTGCGCAGGGCCAGTAAAAAAGTACTCCCGGTAGTGAACAAGACAGAGGGGAGCAGAGATAAGTGGGAGACTTATGCTTTTTATGAAATCGGCCTCGGTGAACCCTTTCCGGTTTCAGCTACCCATGGCCTGGGGAGCGGCGATCTGCTCGATAGAGTAGTATTGGAGCTTCCTACAGAAGATGCCCCGGATGATATCCGCCTTCAGGACGTAATAAAGGTAGCGGTGGTGGGCCGCCCTAATGTAGGCAAATCTTCATTGGTAAACAGCCTTTTGGGGAAAGAAAGAATGATTGTTGACGAGCAACCGGGCACTACCCGTGATGCCATAGATATATTTTTGGAGCATAAGGAAAAAGGGCTTATGCTGGTTGATACGGCCGGATTGCGCCGCCGCTCCAGGGTCAAAGAAAATGTAGAATATTACAGCGTACTTCGAGCGGTTAAAGCTGCACGCAAAGCAGATGTAGTGTTGGTAGTCCTTGATGCCGAAGCCGGTTTTAGCGAGCAGGATCAAAAAATTGCCGGAATAGCTCATGAAGCAGGTAAAGGTTTAATATTTGTCTTAAATAAATGGGACTTAACTAATCCGGAGGAAAAGGGAGCCGATGATTACCGCAAAGAGATCAGAAAGGTATTTGCATTTGCAAATTATGCTCCCGTACTATTTGTTTCGGCCTTAAAAGGGCGGGGAGTAGGGAAAATTGCAGAAGCTGTCCAAAAGGTAGATGAAGAATGCAAAAAGAGAATCTCTACCCCGTTACTTAACGAATTACTTCAGGATGCCCTGCTGGTTAACCCTCCGCCGACCAAAAAAGGTAAAAAAGCCAGTTTTTTTTATGTAACCCAGCCGCATATTCAGCCGCCCACTTTTGTGTTTTTTGTTAATGATCCCCAATTAATACATTTTTCTTACCTGCGTTATCTGGAAAACCGATGGCGAGAAGCTTTCGGTTTTGAAGGGACGCCTTTGATTTTTAAATTGAAGCCGAAAGAAACCCAAAAACGGTGAAGTGAAAAAGGTAGAATAAAAACCTAAGAAATGATGTATTAGTTTAGAAATTGTTAGGCGAAGAAAAAATGAATTGTTTTTTCAAAGAAATTACAAAGTTAATGAAAGGAGTGAGTTTTATGGGGGAAACATTAAGCATTTTTTTGCTGGCGTTGCTTTCCTATCTATTGGGTTCGGTGCCATTTGGTTTAATAATTAGCAAAGGGTTCCAAAATATAGACATAAGGGAGCAAGGCAGTGGAAATATAGGGGCTACTAATATATTGCGCAGTATGGGGCCGGTGTATGGGGTGATAGTTCTTCTCTTGGACATGGGTAAAGGATTGGCAGTTATGGGAGTAGCCCGATACATGGAAGTGGAACCGGCGGTGATGCTTCTTTCCGGGTTTTTGGTAGTTTGCGGTCATTGTTTTCCCATTTTTTTGCGTTTTAAGGGAGGCAAAGGAGTGGCCACAACCCTGGGTGTTTTACTGCTCATGCCGGATTTTTTATTGCCTATACTGGCTATAATAGTAATTTTTGTAGTGATTGTGGCTTCTACGCGTTATGTCTCCCTGGGTTCTATTACTGCTGCTGTCTTGATTCCCTTAACATTTTTAATATTAAACTTCACGGAACTATTTGAGTATACATGGGAACACGTGGTTTTCGGGGTAGGGGTATCTGCCCTTTTGATTGTCCGGCATAGGGAAAACATAAGCAAACTGCTCCGGGGCACGGAATCCAAAATAGGTAACAGGCAGTAACTATTGTAAACATTGCCGAAAAAAACGATTTCATATATTCCGGTAATATGTTAACATTAATAAGTGCGCTGTTTACTGATATTAATAATATATTAAGCACCATAAATAATTGTTATGTTAAATTAGAGAAATAAAAGCAGGAAGAAAAAGAAAAAGGAAGAACAATAGAACCACAAGGAGGTGTGAACTATATGAACCCATATATTCACCAGAAACCGGCAAACCATTTTAAGCGTTATGATGGAAATCCAATTCTTTCTCCTGACCGCTGGCCGTATACCTGCAACGCCACTTTCAACCCGGGAGTAATAGAGCATGACGGGGAAACCCTGATGCTGGTCAGGGTAGAAGATATGCGCGGTTTTTCTCATTTGACAAGGGCCAGGAGCAAAGACGGGAAAACTAATTGGGTGGTTGATGAAGAACCAGCTCTTGAACCTGATGCGGGGCTGGATGAAGAACAGTTTGGAGTGGAAGATCCGCGTATTGTCTGGTTAGAGGATCGTCAGGAATATGCCGTTACTTACGTTTCTTTTTCCCAGGATGGCCCTGTAGTTTCCCTGGCTATGACCAAAGATTTTCAAAACTTCCGGCGCTGTGGCCCCTTATTGCCGCCGGAAGATAAAGATGCTTCCCTATTTCCCAAGTTAATAAACGGTCATTATGTGCTGATTCATCGTCCTATAATTAGGGGAGAGGCCCATATATGGATCTCTTTTTCACCGGATCTGAACTTTTGGGGCAATCATAAAATACTTATCCCGGCGCGTCAGGGTTGGTGGGACTGCCACCGTGTGGGATTAGGCCCGCCTCCCATCGAAACCCCGGAAGGATGGCTGATTATTTATCACGGGGTTAGATATACTGCTTCCGGAAGTTTGTACCGGGTTGGTCTGGCTATGCTTGATCTCGAAGAGCCCTGGAAAATTCTGCGTCGCTGTGACGAATGGGTCTTTGGCCCGCACCGCCCTTATGAAAGAGTAGGTGATGTGCCCGGTGTTACTTTTCCCACCGGAGTTACCCACGATAAACAAACAAATGAATTAAGGGTTTATTACGGAGCTGCCGACACTACTACTTGCCTGGCCACAGCTGATTTAGACGATATTGTGGAATTGGCGATGAACTGTTATGACAGCGAGAAATCATAAGATAAAATACTATGCTGCAATTAGAGTGCTTACAAACTTGCTGCAGGTTTAACTTAAATGCTTGATGCATTCCAACTTAAAAGTTTCCGGGGCACTTATCGTCAACTGCCCCCACCTGGAGAGGTAAGAGCTTGTGAGAACCCTTATTTGACTATCCTTAGTTTTTTGAGAGCTATGTTCTATTGTTAAATAAGCCGTAACCCCCTATATTTTTAAGCGGGTTTTGTAAAAAACTGGCAAGATATGAATGCTCCACCAGATAAAAAAACATACCTTAAAAAAAAGTTTAAATAAAAGTAGATTTCTTTCCGGAGTAAAAGTGTTTAAGTGTATGAGAGGAGAAAAGGCTTATGAATGTAGGTAACTTGATTGGCCCCACCAGGACGGCTTTTATATCTACTTATCCCCCTCGTAAATGTGGCATAGCTACTTTTACGGAAGATATATTCAACAACCTCAAACAAGTATATAGCAGTGGAAACCGCATGGAAAATCAACACGATTACCTGCAGGTAATCGCTATGAATGATAGCCCCGATGGATACGCTTATAGCAAAGATGTTTCCTTTAGTATAAGAGAGCAGTACCGGGAAGATTACCGGCGGGCGGCGGACTACATAAACCTTTCTCCCATAGATCTGGTATGTCTCCAGCACGAGTTTGGCATTTTTGGCGGAGAGGAAGGAAGTTATATACTTCAATTGTTGGGAAGATTAAAAAAACCGGTGGTTACTACCCTGCATACTATTCCGGAAAATCCTCCGCTTTCGCAGAAAAAAACCCTTGAACAGGTTTGCTCCTATTCAACCATGATTGCGGTTATAGCTCATAAAGCTGTTCAGCTTTTGCAGGAAGTGTATGGAGTGCCGCCCGAGAAGATAGTCATGATCCCTCATGGCGCCCATGATGTCCCCTTCCTGGATTCTTCATATTATAAAGAACAGTTTAAGGCCGAGGGGCGCCAGGTAATTTTAACTTTTGGGCTTATTGATGAGAACAAAGGCATAGAGTATGTCATTGACGCCTTGCCGGAAGTGGTAAAAAGATTCCCTCAGGTTTTGTTCCTTGTCCTGGGAGCTACTCATCCCGGCATCAAAAAGCTTTACGGCGAAAAGTATCGTCATTCCTTGCAAAAAAGAGTGCGGGAAAAGAATTTAACCGAGCATGTGGTGTTTCATAACCAATATGTTTCCCTGGAACAACTCATCCAATTTCTGGTGGCTGCCGATATATATGTAACCCCTTACCTGGGGAAAGAACGTATTTCTTCCGGAACGCTCGCCTACGCGCTGGCGTGCGGCAAAGCCATTATCTCCACCCCTTATAATTATGCCGAAGAGTTAATTGGAGAAGACAGGGGGATTTTCGTTCCCTTTGAAGACAGCCAATCCATGGCCGAGAAGTTAATTTTATTGCTCGAAAATGAAAATTTGCGTAATCGGTTACGGAAAAATGCTTACCAGTTCGGCCGTAATATGGTCTGGAGAGAGGTAGCTAACAAGTATGCCCTCCTTTTTGAGAGTGCAGTTTATGATTTTGGATGCCTGCTTAATCCAGCTCCCGGTGGCTCCCCCCCATTATTAGAGCAGGCCGTTTTACCGGATGTTAACCTGAATCACTTGAGGGCGCTTACCGATGATACCGGTATGTTTAATAAAGCCCTTTACACTATACCGGATCGCTTTCATGGTTATACCACTGATGATAATGCCAGGGCGCTTGCTGTGATAATAATGAATTATCACCTATTTAGAGATAAAAGTGTTCTGTCTCTAATGCAAACTTATTTTAGCTTTTTAAACTATGCCCTTGATAAAGAGAGGGGAAGAATGAAAACCCACATGTCTTATGATCGGCAGTGGTTAGATAAGGTAGGCAACGAAGATAGCCACGGGCGATCGATATGGGCGTTGGGTTATGCCGTGGCTCACCCCCCTGATGAATCTGTATTGGGATTGGCGGTAACATTATTCCACGAAGCTATTGATGAGGCATTTAATTTTAAATATCCGCGGGCCTGGGCTTATACCATTAAAGGCACTTTAGAGTACATGGAAAGGTTTGGCGGGGAGGCGCGGATGCACAAATTAATTGTAACCCTCAGCCAAAATCTCTTCAATCTATTTACTAATAATGCTTCTTCGGAATGGCTTTGGGGGGAAGATAAACTTACTTATGACAACCCTTGTCTTTGTGAAGCTTTAATTGCTGCCGGGCAGTACATGGAAAACAAAGAGATGATGGAAATGGGTTTGAAATCATTGGAATGGCTTATTTCCGTACAGACTGACCCCGGTGACGGGCATCCCTCGTTTATTGGCTGCCGGCAGTGGTATCGACGCGGAGGGAAAAAATCGCGTTTTGATCAGCAGCCCATAGAAGCCACTGCCCTTGTTGATGCATGCTACCGAGCTTATTTGGCCACAAATAATCCTTATTGGCGCAGGATGATGGATTGGGCCTTTAACTGGTACTTTGGCAATAACGATATTCATCAAGTAGTTTATGATTTTTCCACCGGCGGTTGTTTTGACGGCTTGCAGCCGGCAGAATTAATTCATAATCAAGGTGGTGAGGCGGTGGTATCTTACCTTCTTGCCTTGCATCGCATGCATCAGCTTTCTCACCAGCAAGCCCTCCATGATGCCGAATGACTTTTATAATTTATTGCTCTGCATATTAACCTTGTTCCGGCTTTTATGAAAAGCAAAGTAGAAAGCCCACTGCTTTAGCTGTGGGAGTATGTCAAGGATTCATTTCGTACGCTCCGTTTAAAGACAAAACATGGCGGTTCCAAACCCGGCTGTACCTATCATTATCGACTACGGGTTTTTTCAACATTTTCAAAAAGAAACCCATTTGTGCCGGGGTTGAACTTGCCTTGGTATAAAGCTTGAGGGCAAAATTTGAAAAATCCCTCACCATGAAATCAAAAATTTGATCTACCAAATCACTTTCAATTTTATATATGGTTGCATTTTCTAAAATGAGCTGCCCATAGACCACCAGGGTGAAGAGTTCGCCCAACTGCATCACAAAATCGGTGTCTTTTTGTTGTTCTTCATCGGGTGGGGCTGTAGCTAAAAATTCCTTAAAAAGAGCTATCTGTTCCTTAAAAACTTCTATATTGGGCAGATCCCATTTACCAAAAACTGTTTTGTAGTCATGAAAGGTTACTTTGCCCAAACCTTTAGCCGGCCCCTGGTTAAATAAAAAGTGGTCATGTTTTTGTTCTGTTTGGGGGGAAATTTCGGGATATTCCGCAGGATTAAAAAAGTAATTAAAGAGAAATTTGCTGATTAAGGCCAGGTTTACGTGGACGGTTCCTTCCAGCTTGGGCAAAGCCCTGATGTCCCTCGAGGCCATTTCAAAGTAGGTGTCTTTTTCAAAGCCCTTGGCGGCAATAACATCCCAAAGCAAGTTAATAACTTCTTCTCCCTGGGTGGTAACTTTCATTTTAACTGTGGGGTTATAAAGCAGGTAGCGCCGGTCTTCGGGTGAGGCCGTGCGCTGGTAATCGGAAGCCCTCAAGGCAAAGAGTTTCATGGCTACCAGGCGGCAGAAAGCATCGGTCATCATCTGGTTAACATGGGGGAAGTCGGTAACGTGCATGCCATAAAGATTACGGTTGGCAGCATGGGTGATAGCTTCGTAGAAAGCATGGGTGCAAATGCCTATGGATGCCCAACCCAGGTTATATTTGCCTACGTTAACGGTGTTTAAAGCTGAGTCCCAGGCTTCTTGCCCCACAGAAAGTATATCGTCTTCGGTAACCGGGTAATCGCGCAGGGCAAAATCAGCTACATATGACTGGGCATTAACTACATTGTCTTTTAATTCGTAATTTTGGTTTTTATAATTGGCCACAAAAAAGACGTAATCGTCGGTGTCGGCCATTTTCCCAAAAGTAGAAACCATTTCGGCGGTGTTACCGTTGCCGATATAGTATTTTTCTCCGTTGGCAACATATTTGCCATTCCCTTTGGGAGTAAGGGTCGTGTCCGTAGAATAAATATCTGCGCCGCGGTGCCTTTCGGAAAGTCCAAAGGCAAAAACGTGACCGTCTTTGAGAAGTGAAGCCGCCTTCTCCTTGGCTTTTTCGTTATTGCTCATCCAGATAGGGCCTAAACCCAGTATACTGACCTGCCAGGTATACCAGTAGTGAAGGCCGTAGAAAGAAATTATTTCGTTGAAATGACAATTTCGCCATGTGTCCCAGCGGCAGTTTTCTTCCCCGTATTCCGGCGGGGTTAGCAGTTGGTAAAATATTTCGTTTTCTTTTATATACTCCAAAAGGTCTTCGTACCATACCCGGTTGCGGTCATCCTCTTTAAGCTTTTGCTTGCCTTTGTTTTCAAAAAAACTAATGGTTTTTAGCATGACATCCCGGGTTTGTTTGTCTAAGTGTTCTCCATTGTAAATGCGGGGGTTAAAAAGAACCATTCCTGGCACCTCCATGAAAGTTTCTATTAACTGCTTTATTACGAATTCAACAGGCCAAATATAAATACCTTTTTATGCATGAAGGGTTGATAAAAAATATTTACTATGGGAATAAAACATAGTAAAATAGAATTAGAATTTTAAAAAAGGAATGAAAATAAAAAAATATGTGATTATTTTTTAAATAGCTATAAAACCAAATCTACAAAGGCATTAAAAAGCCTGAAAGGAGGAAGTGTAATGGTTAGCATCATCAGGGTGAACATGAATGAATTGAAAGTGACTGTAGAGGATTTACCTGCTGATTATAACCTTCTGGGGGGAAGAGGGCTTACTTCCCGCGTGGTACATGATGAAGTTCCTCCGGATTGTCATCCCCTGGGCCCCTACAACAAGATTGTCATAGCTCCCGGGGTGGTTTCCGGGACTAATGCTCCCAGTTCCGGAAGGGTTTCGGTGGGAGGCAAATCACCTCTGACGGGCGGCATTAAAGAAGCTAATGCCGGAACTCCCGTAGCTCAGAAACTGGGGCGGCTCAGGATTAAGGCTGTTATTGTAGAAGGAAAGCCTGCGGAAAAGGGTAGTTGGTTGTTGAAGATCAATAAAGATGGCGGTGAGCTTGTGCCCGCTGATTCATTAGAGGGTAAAGTTACTTCTGAGGTAAACCGGGCACTTTTTAATGATTACGGGGAAAAGGCAGGAGTAATTACCATCGGGCCTGCCGGAGAAAACCGCATGTCAATGGCGGGAATTTGCTTTAACGACACTGAAGGGCGGGCATCCCGTTATGCCGGAAGAGGAGGCCTGGGCGCGGTAATGGGAAGCAAGGGCCTGAAAGCCGTTGTAATTGATGAAACCGATGCCCCCAAGGTGGAAATAAAAGATCCGGATTTATTTAAAACCGGAGCTAAAAAATTAAACGAGGGTTTGCGGAGCCATTTTGCGACTAAGCCCGGGGGAACGCTAAACTCTTTTGGAACAGCAGCTTTGATTAACATTCTTAATGAAGCCGGTGGACTGCCTACCCGAAATTTCAGCGAAGGGGTTTTTGAAGGGGCCCGGCAAATTAGCGGAGAAACTATTTCAGATAAAGTGCAGCAAAGAGGCGGAAGCGGCATGATGGGGCACAGCTGTCATCCCGGATGTGTAATCCGCTGCTCCAATGTATACCCCAAAGCTGACGGCAGTGAACATGTTTCCTGTATTGAGTATGAATCCGATTGGGCTTTTGGCGCCAACTGCGGCATAGATAATTTAGACCATATTGCCGAGCTAATCCGCCTGTGTAATGATTACGGGGTGGATACCATTGAAGCGGGAGTTACCATGGCGGTAGCCATGGAAGCCGGATTGGCGGAATTTGGCGATGGCGAGGCAGCCATCAGGCTTATGCAGGAAATCGGCAATAATTCACCCCTGGGAAGAATTTTAGGTAATGGTAGCTACTTTACCGGTACTGCTTACGGTTTAACCCGCATTCCCGTGGTCAAAAAGCAGGGTATGCCTGCCTACGATCCGCGGGCAGTGAAAGGGATTGGAGTTACCTATATCACTTCCCCCATGGGGGCAGATCATACTGCCGGTTATACCATTGCCCCGGAGATCCTTTCCGTGGGAGGGCAGGTGGATCCCCTGGAAACATCTGATAAAACCGAGCTTTCCCGGACTTTCCAGCAGGTGACGGCCTTTATAGACAGCATCGGTTATTGCCTTTTTATTGCTTTTGCTATTCTGGATTATCCTGACGCTAATGAGGGCATGGTGGAAACTGTCAACGCGGTGTTGGGAACCGAATATACCCCTGATGATGTTCCGAAGGTGGGAACGGAAATTTTGAAGATGGAAAGGGATTTTAACCGTAAGGCCGGTATTACCAATGAATCTGATCGTCCTCCTGAATTTATGAGGTATGAAAGTTTACCCCCGCATAACCACATTTTCGACATTTCCGAGGGGAAACTGGATTCGGTTTGGGATTACCTTGAATAAAATTTAAAGCCCGGTTGCTTCTGTGTAAGTTTAAGGGGAAACCGGGCTTTTTGCTTTGTATGAAGAGGTAAAGATGTATTAAGAAATAACATGGAAGTTAATGTAGAAATGAAGTGAAAAGTAAAGTGAAGTTAAGAAAAGGTGAGTTACATGACGGAAAATAAATCTATGCTAAATATTACTGTTTATCTTTTTGCCAGTTTAAGAGATTACGCACCTGTAAGCACTTCTGCAGGTTCTTTCCATTATAAAGTCAAGGCCGGTACCTCCATTGAAAATTTGTGCCGGGAATTGGGTTTACCGCTGGAGGAATGCAAGCAGGCTTTTGTGAACCACCGCCGACAGCAGTGGGACTACCTTTTGCAGGAAGGTGATCGAGTCTCTCTTTTTCCGCCGATTGCCGGAGGCTAAATGAAGCTAATTTGTATTTACACATTTTGAATTTCAAATAATTAACAATGATTCATAGTAAGTCATATTAGGCCCCCGCATTTTTATCAAAATTATTTTGACAATTATTTGTTCTGGTTGTAAAATATTGTCGGGAAGTGTAAAATCAAACCTGTATAATTCATATCCTAAAAGTTACAAATTTATATTTACGCGACCCGATTTTTTTAAATCTTTTTTTTAAGGGGAGGTGTGTACCTTAATTAAGTTTTTTATTAAAATGCGGGTATTTTTAATTTCGCTAATGGAAAAATTTGGCAGTAAAATGGTTTTTATTGCCAATTAGTGGGGGGGGTGAATATGGGAGAAAAACTGATAGTTTTTTATTAAAAATAAAGAAGCAGTTATTACATCGTAAATTTTATTTAATGCTTTAGGGCTGAATGATTATTGTGTAAACCATTTATTTTTTTTGTTTATCTCGATAAAAGAAAGGATGAAACAATAATGAATAGTTTGGGAAAGAGCATTTCAAATAAAAGAAAGAAAAATATTATCGGAGGGATGGTGCTGGCGCTGGTTTTTTTTCTGTCTGCCGCCGTTTACCTGGGCACTGCCTCGGCTTCTTTTCAGCCTTTAGATTTGGGGTGGGAGTTTCGCGATATTCCCCATGATAATTTGAATTCGGTTGCCTGGAGTGAAGATGATAATATTTTTGTGGCGGTGGGGAATGATGGTAGCATTCTTAGTTCTCCCGATGGAGAAACCTGGTCCCGGAATGTGGAAGGTTCGCAATCTTATATTGGCAGGAACCTGAATAGTGTTATTTGGGATCAACTTATTAAAAGTTCCGGCTTTATTGCTGTTGGGGATGAGGGCAGGGTTCTTATCTCCGGTGACGGAGAAGAGTGGCTGCGTGAGGATATAGAAACCAAAGAGAACCTGAATGATGTATCTACAAATGGCGAAGTAATTGTTGCTGTGGGTACTAATGGGGCTATTTTTAGAAGGGGACTCACAACATGGGAAGATGTATCTTATTCAGAAAACGATTTATTCGGGGTTCACTGGACAGGCGAAAGTTTTGTGGCTGTGGGGGAAGACGGTACTGTTTTACGTTCTCCTAATGGATCAAATTGGGAAGAAGCTAATTCAGGAGTAGGTGCTGATCTTAATAGTTTGGATCAACAGGAGTTTGTGGGCGATGGTGCAAGGCTGATTGCTGTGGGCATGAAGGGCACTATCATTACTTCCACCGACCAAGGCATATCTTGGGAAGATGTAGAATCAAATACGGATGTAGATCTTTACGATGTGGAAGACTATAATAACGAATTTATGGCTGTGGGAGGTAGCATAGTTCTCACTTCTGAACTGGGTACGCACTGGGAAGAAGAACCCGCAGGTGCCGGAAACCACCGGGGTATAGCAAGGAAAACTGACATGGTAGTAGTGGTGGGTACTGAAGGAAATATTATAAGTAAAACCGGTAATGAAAACTGGGAATTTCATAGCAACTCTCAAAATCCCACCCACCTCAAAGGAATTGTTTTTGGGGGAGAAAAGGACATTGTAGCTGTCGGTGTTACCAAATTTATTTTAGAATTAGACCCTATCGACCCTATTAGCCCCTTTGAACAAGATCCTGCCGAACGCAGCATTTTCAAGTCATCTGCCGATGGGGAAACATGGGAACGTAGAATGAAGTTTGATACTCCCGGGTTAAACAGTATAGACCTTGCAGGACCCCGTGGAGCTGATGATTACGTGGCCGTGGGTGATAGCGGCACTATTATTGTTTCCCATGATTTGGAAGAGATGGATACTTATATTACCGAGCAGGAAGAAGATCTTTATGATGTATTGGATTGGCGTCTCCGGCTCACAGGCAGGAGATTGGCAGTTGTAGGCGCCGGTGCTAATTTCCTTACCTCAGACAACCGGGGAGAGAGCTGGACGGTTAGGGAAGAAGGCGGGATAATTGACTTCCATGGGATGACCAAGCATGAAAATCTAGTTATTGTGGCCGACAACAGGCTCATTTTTTACTCAGATGATCATGGAGAGAATCTATACCAGGCAAGTTTCATACAGACTCTTGATCTATCAGTAGCTAATGTGGATAGTAATCTTTACGGGGTTACTCACCGACATGATCCTCAAATGATGGTTGCCGTGGGTGAAAACGGCGCCGTTTTCACTTCCGATGACCAGGGGGAATGGTGGAGAAGCCGCAGTTCGGGAACAAAAAATCATCTTTACGATGTTGCCTGGACCGGCAACGTTTTTGTAGCTGTGGGGGCCGAAGGCACTATTTTGACTTCGCCGGATGGCATTAATTGGACGGACAATTACTCGGGAACAACAAACGATTTACACGCGGTAGATTCTGATGACCACCAGGTTATTATAGTTGGGGACAATAACATTACCCTGGGAGCTGAGAACCGTGCTTTTGGCACCCTTGATGTTTCCATTGAACCACAGGAAGCAGAAGATATGGGAGCCCGGTGGAGTGTTGACGGGGGATCAACTTGGTACGAAAGTGGTTCGCAGGTGATGCCTGAGGGTACTTATACGGTTACCTTTAAAGCCTTAAGTGGTTGGGATGCTCCCTCTGATGTGACAGTTGAGGTTAATGAAGGGGAAACTGCTACCGCTTCCGGCACTTATGAAATTCAACCCGGCACCCTGGTTTTGACAATTACACCTGAGGCGGCACGGGAAGCCGGGGCCAGGTGGCAGGTAGAAGGGGAAACGGAATGGCTTGAAAGCGGCGAAGAAGTTGAACTAGAGGAAGGTAATTATACGGTTATCTTTAATGAGGTTGAGGGCTGGGATCAGCCGGATGATTTAAATGTTACCGTGGAGGAAGGCGAAACCGTTTCCAAATCGGGCATGTACGTTGAACATGTACCTCCCGATGCCAGCGGGCTCATTGTGACAATTACACCTGAGGCGGCGCGGGAAGCCGGAGCCAGGTGGCAGGTAGAAGGGGAAACGGAATGGCTTGAAAGCGGAGAGTGGGCTGAATTGGAAGCCGGTGATTATACGGTTATCTTTAAAGAAGTTGAAGGTTGGGATCAGCCGGATCATTTAAATGTCACTGTGGAGGAAGATGAAACTGCTACCGCTTCCGGCACTTATGAAATTCAAGCCGGTACACTGGTTGTAACAATTACTCCTGAAGCGGCGCGGGAAGCCGGAGCCGAGTGGCAGGTAGAAGGGGAGACGGGCTGGCTTGACAGTGGCGAAGAGGTTGAATTGGAAGCCGGTAATTATACGGTTATCTTTAAAGAAGTTGAAGGTTGGGACCAGCCGGACCAATTAAATGTTACCGTGGAGGAAGGTGAAACCGTTTCCGAATCGGGCACATATACCCAACATATACCTCCCGATGCCAGCGGGTTGGTGGTGGCCATTGAACCGGAAGAAGCAAGGGAAGCCGGAGCCAGGTGGCAGGTAGAAGGGGAGACCGGTTGGCTTGAAAGCGAAGATTTGGCTGAATTGGAAGCCGGTGATTATACAGTTATCTTTAAGGAAGTGGAAGGTTGGGATCCGCCGGCGGATTTGACCGTTACCGTGGAGGAGGATGATCTCACTTTCAAATCGGTGTCATATACCTGCTTGGTGCGCATTGCAGGAGAAGGCCGATTCCAAACTGCTGTGGAGATAAGCCTGACTGCATTTCCTTCTAAAAACAGTGCCGATGCGGTGGTACTGGCCCGGGGAGATGAATTCCCCGATGCTTTAGCAGGAGTTCCCCTGGCTTATGATCGAAACGGACCTCTGTTGTTGACACTCACGGACTCGCTCCAGGAAGACACGGCTGCCGAGATCAACCGGGTATTGCCGGAAGACGGCACCATCTACATTCTGGGAGGTACCGCGGCTATTTCCGATGAAGTAATGCAAGAGTTGAGTGATGAAGGGTACACTGTGGAGCGTTTAAGTGGATTAGGACGTTTTGAAACTGCCATAGCAGTGGCGGAAGAATTGATCAAAAGCCCCACGGCATCTGCCGAAGAAGTTTTTCTGGCTACCGGGTTTGATTTTCCCGATGCGTTGGCGGCTTCTTCGCCCGCGGCTTTGAGGCATGCACCCATACTTTTAACCAGAACAGAGCAACTACCCGAATGCACCGCCGATTTTCTTGAGGAACACACGCCCAATATTGTCTATACAATCGGGGGCGAAAACGTAATAGACGAAAGTGTCCATGATGAGGCTGAGGGAACCCATCGTATTGGGGGAGTGGGCCGGTTTGAAACTTCTATAAACATAGCCGAGTTCTTTTTTGAAGTTCCCGAACCGGAAAGTGTGGTTATGGCTACCGGTTTTAATTTTCCCGATGCCTTAAGCGGTGGAGTATATGCAGCTTACCTCAGGGCTCCCATGATTTTAACTTCTGATGAAGAGCTGCGCGAATTAGTGGCCGATTATTTTAGCGTTCAGGAAAACATAAGAAGGGTTATCCTCTTGGGAGGTAGCGGGGTGATCTCCGAAAATGTGGAAGAAGAAATAAAAGATCGTTTTTTAAATTAATTGTAAAACTTAACAATTAGCAGAGAAAAATCGACTCCGTAAAGGACAACATGAGCCTTCTCGGAGTCGATTTTTTTGCTTAATAAATTAAATAAAGGTTAAACAGCGGCACTAAAATTTAATAATCAATTGAGCGTGCTTCATTTATTAACTACCTATTCTTTCGGTTCTTCATAGATAATCATCACGTTGTACCATCTATCCGTGGAAGCTGCGAAACCTAATTTAATATCCTGTATTTCGATGTGTGGATGTTTTTCTATCCAAGTGTTAACTTCTTCTTCAAGCCTGTGGCGGTTTGGTTCCCCGGCAAATAATTTAATTTTCAATTTCTATGACCTCCTTTTTTTGAAGTTGTTAACTTAAAAATGATAAATTACCTCATTAAAAAAATTTTTGGGATTACCTACTTAACACTTTCCAATAAATTTTAGCAGAACCTAAAGTTTCCTAAATTTAAAAAGTCAGACCATTTTATTCAACTTTTATTTTATGGGGGAAGGATAAAAATGTCAAGTATCAAAATCAATGGTGATTATGGAATGATTTAATAGAAGGGTATTTAAGAAGTTATAAAAATATTATAAAAAAAAGGAAATATCAGAGTAAAATAGAACATTCTTATAAGATAGAATATATGCTTATGCAATAATTGGAGAATATAAAGAAAAAAATTTTTATATGGTTAAGTGAAAACTAGAAAATTTTCTATGTATATTTCTATGTATAAATGAAAGGATGATTTGATGCCGGCAGATATTAAGAAATGTTTAAGTAGTGATAAAGGGCTAATAAAGCATTATTCCGGGAAAGTAATATTTTTTTCACTGGTGATTTTAATATTTTTTTCGTTTTTATGTTTAACAGGGGGGCAATTTGGATTAACTGATGAATTGGAGGCAAATCCCGGGGATGAAGTAACCATTCCCGATGACAATTTAAGGGAGGTTATCCTTGATAAATTGCAGAAAAGCCCGGAAGATACGATTACCGTTGAAGATATGGAAGGGATGGAAAAGTTAATTGCTGCAAGGGAAGATATAGAAGATTTAACCGGGATGGAGTATGCCGAAAACTTGAAAGAACTTAGCCTTTTGGAAAACGACATAAGCGATGTGTCTCCGCTTTCAGGCCTTGATAACCTGGTAAATCTTCGGCTTGGAGATAATGAAATAAACGATATATCCCCATTATCCGGGCTGGAAAGCCTGGAAAAGCTTTACCTGGGAAGCAATGATTTTAATGATTTATCTCCCCTGTCAAACCTGGAAAACTTGGAGTGGCTAAACCTTTGGGACAACGAGTTAAGTGATATAGCCCCTCTTTCCGGCTTGGTGAATCTTGGAGCTCTTTACCTTGATAGGAATGACATAAGTGATTTATCACCTCTGTCAGAGTTAGGGAATCTGGAAAGGCTTTGGCTTCACCATAATAACATTGGCGACATTTCTCCGTTGACAGGCTTAGAAAACCTGAAGGAACTGTACATTTGGAATAATGAAATTAGTGACATTTCTCCTCTTTCCGGCCTGGGGAACCTGTTAAGGCTTGGCCTGCAAAATAATGATATAAGCGATATTTCCCCGCTTTTGGACTTGAATGACTTACTGTGGATTAATCTTCGCTATAATTACATTGATTTAGCCCGCGGCGGCGAGTCCATGGAAATAATCAAAGAAATAGATGTAAAAGTTGGTGCAGATGTAGATTACAAACCCCAAAAGATGATTGTCCACCCCGGTTTAGATATTATACGTATTGAAGGTGTTCATCGATTTGAAACCGCCATGAAAATAAGCCGGGAAGGTTTTCCTGCATACACTGATACTGTGGTCCTTGCCCGCGGAGATGATTTTCCCGACGCTTTAGCCGGAGCTCCCCTCGCCTATGCCCGGGATTGCCCGCTTCTGCTCACCCGTTCAGATGAACTGCCGGAGGAAACTATTGGAGAACTGGAGCGGCTGCTGACGGAAGGAGATACGGTCATTATTTTGGGCGAAACGGCTGCTATTTCCGAAGAGGTGGAAGAGCAACTGGATGAAATGGGGTATGAGGTAGAAAGATTGGGAGGTATCAGCCGTTTTGAAACGGCAATTGAAATAGCAAATGAACTTGTTGATAACAGCCCGGATGAAGTTTTTCTGACTACCGGCCTTGCCTTTGCTGATGCTGTATCAGGGTCTAGCCCGGCTTCTTTACACGGCAGCCCTATTTTACTTACCCGCCCGGGTGAATTGCCCGAAGTTACTGAAAGTTACCTTAATGATCATGCAGAAAGCATAAACGATATACAAGTTCTCGGTGGGGAGGCTGCGGTGAGCGAGGATGTATTTAATGTGGTGGAAGGTATAGGCGATGCCAATAGAATTTATGGTATAAACCGTTGGGAAACGGCCACTGCCATAGCAGAAGAATTCTTCGATGACCTGGAAACAGCCACCCTGGCCACGGGATTGGAGTTTCCCGATGCTTTATGCGGAGGAGTTTTTGCCGCTCTTAATGAGGCACCGGTTCTTTTAACCGCCCGGGATGAACTTCCCGTTGATGTTGAAACTTATTTCCGCGGGCAGGAACAATTATTAACATTGTATGTATTCGGTGGGGAAGCAGCCATAGCTGATAGTGTCTTAAGGGATATAAGAATCCTGTATGATTAATATTTTTAATAATATCATAATTTGAAAAGCTGACTTTAAGTAAAACGTTTTATATAAGGGCTGGTAACAAGCTAATGAAACGCAAAACCTCTTCTCTAAATTTCAAATTATACCAAACTGAAATGGGGCATCCCGATTGGCATGAACTTAATGAAGAAGCGAATCTATTAAGTGAAGAAATAAAGGATAATATTACTTTAGACAGAGAACTTTCCTTCCTGGATCGGATGGAAGATCTAAACCGCAGGAGAAAGAGTTATATAACTACAATCGCGAATTTTTATGAAAACCGCCGCCGTTTGAAAAATAATAACCATTGCCTCAGGCCTTTGTACTGGATATGGGTGATGACTAACAGCTGTAACCTTCGCTGTAAATATTGTGATGATCATGCCGGAAGCAGCTGGTTTGAAAAATCGAATCGGCATACTTTAGACACTGAAGAGGGCATGAAACTTCTGCGTTTTATGCGCACGGGCTGCAGTGCTATATATTTTTGCGGGGGAGAGCCTACTTTGCGGGAAGACCTTCCCGATTTTATAGAAGAAGCGGCGAAACTGGGTTATTACCCCATGGCCTTGAATACTAACCTGGTAAATATTCATGAAAAGCTAAAAGATCCCAAATGGAAAGATGTTCTTAGAAAGCTGGACATAGTGGTTGTCAGTGTAGATGCGTTAAACCCCGATACCCTAAATGATCTCTATCAACGCCGGCAGGGCAAGACAGTGCTCACAAATGTACTGATGCTCCGGGAACTTCAAAAGCACGTGAAGTTCATGCTTATTGTTAATTCCGTGGTGACCCCGGAAACTATTAAAGATGCCCGGGCGGTATTGGACTGGTGTAACGATCTGAATATTTTCTTTGCTGCTGTTCCCGCCAATTATAAGGAAGGCCCTGATATGCATATGATTAATAATAGCGAATACCGCAATTTTGTGCGGACTTTGCTTGAGCGCAAAAAAAGAGGATACAATATAATCGGTTCCTCCAGGCTGCTGGATAAATTCCTTTATGCCAAGCCATATACTTGTCTTACTACTATAAAACCCCATGTTAGCTCTGATGGCTCACTCCCCTGGCCTTGCCGGGCGAGTGTGAATATACCCCCGGTTTATTTGAACACTTTCGACTATAAAAATGTAGATGAGCTTTACGAGGAAGCGGCTAAATTTATAAATCCCACAAATTTTCATGGCCATGCCCAAAATCAGTGTGGTGGCTATTGTGCCTGGTACCAAAATTATACTACAGAAGCTTATCGGGAGACGCTTCTTAAGCCGTTAAACTTTTTTTCGGAAGCCAGGGAACTTACGTCTAATCTTTAGATAAATCTTTATACAAAGTTTAATATAACCCTAAAAAATGGATTCGTCCTACAGAAAAGAACTAAAAGCAAGTTTAATCAGAGGAGGGAGTGCCTTATGTGGCGAGAATTATTTAAATACCCCCCGGAAACTCCCGAGCAGCGTTTAAGGTGGGAAGCAGTTTTTTTAGCTATATTTATTTTAGGCGGAGTGGGCATATTTGGAAGGATGGCCATTGAAGACAGTTTCTATACCGGCATTATATCTATCATTTTTGTAGTAAATTTGACCTTTCGGTTTATTTTTTTAAACGAAAAAGGGGACTGGTTATTCTTTGTGCTGGGTGTAATTGTCGGTGGTGGTAATGATCTAATGTCCATGATCCAGGAAGTTTATTTTTATCATTCTGCCACTCTGGTTCCCATACTTGATGGATTGCTTCCGCTGTGGATGATAGTTTTCTGGGGACAGGGTTTTCTGGTGCTGCGGAAGGTTTTTAATCTTAGCTGGATCAAAGGAGAAGAGTTTAAACCCCGGGGACAATTTTTAAAAGGCTGGGTAGATAAAACACTTTTATTTGATTTGTGTATCATTGTTATTTTACGCGTGGTTATTTACCACACAGTTGCCATGGACTGGTGGATTCCCGGGTTGATATATGGCGGTATTGTGCTTTTAAGGTATATAATAATACCCCCCACCCTAAATCAGCTAAACATTATGGTAATAATGCCTTATGCTTTTATTTTTGAAGCGCTGTTATGTAACTTTGGCCTTTATGATTACATTAATCCCGTATTCCTGGGCATGCCCATGTGGCTGTTTTTCTGGTGGCTTTTCCTTATGCCCACCATTGTGCATGCTGTTTTTAAGCGTCTGGAATACTATGTTAATACTGCTGCTATAAGTTAATGTGAAGAAGGGGGTAGCAGGGATGAACAACAAGTATGTGATAGGATTTATGGCGGTTTTTTTTCAGCTTATCGGCCAGACGTTAATGAAAGGCGGATTAGGTTACGTCGAGGGGGGAGAACGGGTAATTCCGGAATGGGCGGCAAGGCTGGGTGCTACTCAGGTGGATTTGGAATTTGATTTACTCGAATTACACCTCTTATGGGAGGTTATTCTTACAGATATATTGACAAATATTCCTTTATTGGTAGGATTCTTTTTTGTAGTTTTATACGGCTTGTCTATCATAATCCTGGCTTCCAAAGCCGGCCTGGTTTTTGTAAATTCCATGTTAATGATTTTTTTAGTATTGATCAGTTTCGTGTCATTTTTGTTATTTGGGGAGTATTTTGGGGAACTAAAATTAACCGGGATGCTTGTAATTGTAACAGGATTTATTTTGGTTATAGCCGGTGAACGGCAGGGGGAGAAAAAAGGTTATATCGAATAAAATTTGTTATAAGTGTGCTTGATTAAATTACAGAAATTAAGAAAGGTAAATTCATATGGAAAACAGGTATTTGCTGGCATTTCTGGTTATTTTCTTTAATGTTTTTTTGAATATCTTTTTGAAAGGAGCTCTGGGTTACAAAAAAGGAGGGATTCAAATTGTCCCTTCATGGGCAACAAAGATGGGCAGTAACCCCATGGAAATTGATTTAAAAAATTTTCGTGTTAGTCATTTGCGTCAGCTATTGCGCAATCTTCCTCTCTGGCTTGCTATTACATGCGCGCTTTGTTTTTTTATAACCTGGATAAACTTGATAGCCGTGGCGGGGTTGGGTTTTTCTAATGCAGCCATGGCTTTATTTTTCGTGATTATCAGTATTATCTCTTATTACATGTTTGAAGAATACCTGGGGGGTACTAAACTTTTGGGAATGATTGTTATTGTTATCGGCTATATTTTGGTGGTTATCGGCGAATACCAGGCTGAAATACAGGGACTTATCGAATGAATTATCTTGAGATATAAGACACCTTTTTGCTTTGTTTGGAACCGGGTCAGTCATATTACCCCCTTTGTTCTATAGGAATGTAATGGCTAAGTGTTGCGCCCGTATATATTTGACGGGGGCGCCCGATTTTAAAAGGTATGGTATCGTGCATTTCTTTCCAATGGGCTATCCACCCCGGTAAACGCCCTATTGCAAACATTACCGTAAACATCTCCTTGGGAATACCTATAGCTTTGTAAAGGATGCCGCTATAATAATCAACATTGGGGTAGAGATTTCTTTCTGCAAAATAATCATCGTTTAAAGCTGCATGTTCAAGTTCCATGGCTATTTCTACCAGGGGCTCTTCTATGTTAAGCTTATTGAATAGTTTTTCCACAATTTGCTTTAATATTTTTGCCCGGGGATCATAATTTTTGTAAACCCGATGGCCAAAACCGTAAAGGACGAAATTTTTATCTTTGGATTTTGCCTTTTCAATCGCTTCTTTTACGGTTAGCCCTTCATCACGGATCTTTTCCAGCATTTCCACTACCTGCTGATTGGCTCCTCCATGTAAGGGGCCCCAGAGGGCGCATATACCGGCGCATATGGAGGTATATAGATTTACCTGGCTGCTGCCTACCAGTCTAACGGTGGCAGTGCTACAGTTCTGTTCGTGATCGGCATGCAATATGAGAGAAGCTCTTAAAGCCTGTACTATTTCCTGATCAAGTGTGTATGGCTTCACCGGGCTGTCAAACATCATGTGGAGTAAATTTTCCGTATACTTAAGATCGTGCCGCGGATAAACAAAAGGTTCCCCGATAGAATTTTTATAAGAATAAGCAGCTAGGGTCCTGATTTTAGAAAGCAGCCGGGCGCATACCAGATCAAAAGTAATGGAAAAAAAATCTTCACTATAAAGAGTGGGATAGTAAATGGACAGGGCATTTACCATTGAACTTAAAATAGCCATGGGGTGAGCATTTGGTGGAATGCCATCAAAAAAATGAAGCATTTCTTCATGAATAAGGGAATTTTCGGTTAGCATGTTAGAAAATGTTTTTAATTCTTTTTGCGTGGGAAGATGCCCGTATATCAATAGATAGGAAGTTTCTACAAAAGTAGAGTTCTCCGCAAGTTCCTGAATGGGTATGCCTCTGTAACGGAGTATTCCCTTTTCACCGTCTACAAAACTAATGGCGCTCTTACAACTACCGGTGTTTTGGTAACCTTCATCAAGAGTTATCAAACCGGTATTTTGCCTCAATTGAGAAATATCAATAGCCTGCTCACCTTCAGTTCCCTCAAATATATTCATTTCAAGTTCTTTGTCTTCATCAAATAATAACTTTGTTTTTTTCATAGTTATCCCTCACTTTCCAGAATTTTTGGTTTGTCTGAGGATATGTGCGCGGTTTTTTGGCTCCCAAGTTTTATATATTATTCTCTTTTTACCTGCCTTGCTCTTTTTCTATGAAGCCGCAAGCTTAACTTGATTTCTACCGTTAAGCTTGGCCTGGTAAAGGGCGTCATCGGCTTTCTTGAGGATTTCTTCATATGATTTTAACTCGGGAGTCCATTCAGCTATGCCGATACTACAGGTAACATTGAATGTTTCTCCCCTGTCATTTTCAAATATAAATTCTGCCAGTTTCGTGCGAAGGCGATCTGCCATCTGCATAGCACCTTCACTATTTGTTTCCGGCAGCAGCATAGTAAACTCTTCGCCGCCGTAGCGACCTGCAATATCGGATGAGCGGCTGCATGAATCAATTATTTCCCCAAATACTTTAAGGACGTTATCTCCTATACTATGCCCGTAATCATCATTGATTTTTTTGAAGTAATCGAAATCTATCATTAATACACTTAGAGGGTTATTATAGCGGAGTGCCCGCATGAATTCTTCTTGTGCGCGATTTTCGAATTCCCGCCGGTTATAAAGACCGGTGAGCTGATCATAGTCGGCCAGTTTTTGGATTTCCTTCTGCTGTTTCTTAAGCTGGTGCTGCTGGAAGAAATTTTGGCGATTCTGGTAGTAAATAACATGGCCCAGTAAAATGCTTATAACGATTGCCGAAATCCCGAAGTTAAACGTAACTCCTAAATGTTCGTAATTTAAATTGTGAGGGTTTAAAATTAAAAATCCCGTTGCGTAAGCTGCCGGCACAAGGATAGTTGCCAAAATTCGCCATAGAATTTTGGTGTTAAAAAAAACGGTTATTATGGGTAAAAGAAAAATAAAATAAAACCAGGGGGTGGTAAGATCGCGTAGTTGTCCAAACAGGTAACCCGAAAAGAAAATTCCCCCGAGAATGCCGATAAATGTAATGGTATAGGCGTTTTTGCGCGCCCATATAAAAAATTGGAGCAGGGCTAGAACAACAATAATCAAAGAAATCATTACTATTCGCCACAAAAAGTAAACTTCAATCATTATTTCATCAAAGAAAATGTAATCTGTAGGCCAGGTGATTAATATAAGAATGAATAAACAGAGCAGAGCTGTACGAATAATAGGAATCGTTTCCCGTTGTTGAGAAAGATGAAAATAATATTCCTGGAGAGGAGTTCGGTCCCGGGTTAAAATTACCTTATGAAAAAAATCTTTCCAATCTTTCCTACCTGCCAATGAAGGATTTTCTATGTTTAAATATTCTTGTTCTTCACCAAGATAATCCTTCATAAAATTTTTCCTCCGTTTATTCTTCCAGTAAGAAAGAGATTTGTCCTTTGGTAAGGTGATAATACCATATTATTGAATTAAATTACAAGACACATATACTGTAATCAGAGATGTAATAATTATTACCAAATAATGCTTTCCATAGTTTCGAAATTTAGCGGGTTTGGCTACAAAATAAAACCCCACTGAAAACCTGCTATCAGTGGGGTTTATCTTGGTCGGAGCGGTGGGATTTGAACCCACGACCTCTTGACCCCCAGTCAAGCGCGCTACCAAGCTACGCCACGCCCCGTTACAATTTAATTATATTATATATATTATCTCTAAGCAAGTATGTAAAAAGTTCCTTTCTTTTTTTGCTTGAATACATGGGAACTACTTGTGAAATTTTTGAATGATTTTCTCAAACTTACGCCGGTCTTGAATAGTCATTTGCCTTTCGTAAGCTACCTCTATGCCTTTAATTAACGAAAGTGTCATTACCGTTAGAATTATAGCAAAAGGAAGTCCAACGGTGATAACACCTGTTTGTAAAGCTTCCAAGGCTTGTTCCCCGCCTATGAGTAGGAGGGTTGCCGCTACCAGCCCTTCCAGGCAGGCCCAAAAGACCCGCTGAATTTTGGTGGTATCAATTATGCCGCCGGAAGTTATCTTATCTACCACCAGGGAGCCGGAGTCAGAAGAGGTGATAAAATAATTAATGACCAGTACCGTTGCCAGGATAAACATTACTATGCGGGCAAAGTCAGCTATAACAGGTATGTTTAGGTTGTTAATTAACTCGAAAAGGGCAATGGGTAGATTGTCCTGGACCATGTTAAATAAAGCACCGCCCAGGTTGGCGTCCACGGAAAAAGCCGTTCCGCCGAACACTGAAAGCCAGAAGAAAGAAAGGAGAGAAGGTACAAGAAGTACCCCCAATACCAATTCCCTGACTGTTCTGCCTTTGGAAATTCTGGCAATAAACATGCCCACAAAAGGTGACCAGGAAATCCACCAGGCCAGGTAAAAAACAGTCCAGGCACTTTGCCATTCTTGTCCCTGCACGGCTATAAATGAAGCATTTTCTACTATATTGCCGAAGTAGACTCCCAGTGAGTTGGAAAAGAGGTTTAATATATATGCGGTAGGCCCTAATAAGAAGATGACCACCATAAAAATGCCTGCCAGGATCATGTTGAGAGAAGATAATAATCTGATGCCCTTATGGATTCCCGACAAAATAGATATTATGGCAATTGCGGTTATCACTGCAATTAAGCCCACTTGAATATAAACGTTAAAGCCTATGCCGGTAAGGTAATCTAAACCGCTGTTTATTTGCTGGATTCCAAGCCCCAGGGAAGTAGCCAAACCAAATAAGACAGATATTACTGCCATTATGTCGATAGCGTCCCCTAAAGGCCCATAGACTTTTTCTTTAAAAAGGGGATAAAATATGGAGCGCAAAGATAGGGGCATCCTCCGATTAAAAGCAAAGAATGCCAGGCCCAAAGCCATCAGTGCATAGATGCCCCAGGGGTGCAAGCCCCAGTGATAAAAAGTAGTGGCCATGGCGGCATAGCTGGAATCTGCATTTTGAAAAATTGGAGGCGCTTCCATTAAGTGAGTTAAAGGTTCTCCTACGGCCCAAAACATCAGGCCGATGCCCATACCGGCTGAAATTAACATGGAGTACCAGGCGAAGTTAGAAAACTCGGGTTTGCAGTCTACACCACCGATTCTAACCTGTCCCAGCCGGGATAATGAAAAATACAGGCATACCAATACAAAAAAATTACTGCTTATAATAAATACCCAATCAAAATTGGTGGCAATGTAATCATAAGCGATTTGAAACATCTTACTGGCTTGTTCTAAATTTAAAAGAGCATACAGGCAGAATGCGATTACTAAAACGGCAGTAATTACAGAAACATACGGGTTTAGATTAATGCCATATTTTTGTACGTTTCTTTGGATTATTCTATCATCTACTTCCTGGCTGTCTTTAAGGTCCATTTTGTGGCTTCTCCTTTCTGCAAACGCGTGAGTTAAATATTTATAAAAAAATTTCACATTTCTATTTGCTTATTTTAATAATGTGTGCTTATTCTTTTCATTATTCTATATGCTAAAACTATTTCCTTTTGTTATGTGCCCAAAATTCACTTCAAAAACGCGTATTATAATAATATATGGTTTAGAAGATTAATATTAGTTCTTTAAGAAGTAGCTGTTTAAACAAAGGTGAAGAAAAATTTTTGACCAAAGGCAGGTTTAAGGGATGAATGTCTGGAAATACTAGCTGAAATTAATAGTGTAATTAAAATAAGTGAGTTCAAAGAACGGATGAAATGTCAAATAAATAATAATACTAGGGAGGGATTGCTTGGAAACGGCAAATCTGGTTAATATCGGTTTAGGCAATAATGTTTCTATCAATAGGGTTATTGCCATAGTAAGTCCTGAATCGGCGCCTACCAAAAAGATAATAAATGAGGCCCGGGAAAAAGGTGTCTTGATAGATGCTACCAACGGGAGAAAGACCAGGGCAGCTATAATTACCGACAGCGGCCATATAGTGCTTTCCATGTTGCGCCCCGAAACAGTCCAAGAAAGACTTTAAAGTAATTATGGGGGGGTAACTGTTAATATATTGTAGGCTTCCCGGATTTAAAAAAGATTCATTGTCCATTATTATGAAAGGGTTTTATTTTCGGTATGGGGATATAGGAATAGGTGTTTAGTTTTTTATCCTCCGGTTAATAGGCAAGATATTAAAAAGTTTGAAGTGTAGTTTCCCAAAAGTTTGACATAATGGAAAATATCTGTTAATATGTTAAGTAATTAAAGAAACGGCTCAAAATTGAATAGAAAAAAAATATTATTTGTGTGCCTGACCGACAAAGGCAAAACTTCCGAAAGGAAGGGACGCAAAACCATGGGTCTAAGGTCCGCTAGAGGACTATGACAGCCAGGTTGCCGAAGCAGGCTATTTACAAGTTTGTCGGTCCCTCCCTCACAGGAGGGCTTTTTATTGGTAGACTTGCTGTAATTGTAGCATTTCTATCCCGGCATTAAATAAAAGGAGGATAAAGGCACATGAATAACATCGGAGGTACTTGTTACCTTAAAGAGAACCTACTAGACGGGTATGCCTATGGTAAGGGTGAGCTGGATGAGCAAGGAAATATTTATGATTTCACTTTTTTAGAGGTTGATGATTATTTTACCCAACTAGCGGGTTTGAGCACGGATAAAATTATTGGGAAAAAAGCTACAGAAATCTTCGAAGGAATAGAAAACTCAATTTTCAAATGTATAAGGGAATATGGGAAAATAGCCGAAAAAAGTACCCCCGGAGTATTCCATATATATTTTGAAAATCTGGGGAAATGGTACGAACTTACAGTTATCAGCGAGGAAAATAATTATTATACTTTATTATTCAAAGATATTTCTGCATTGAAGATAGAAAAAGAACAAACCCAAAAGATAATGGAATATATCGGTAAATGCCAGGATCTTTTATTTAAAAAAGAACTGGATTATCACTTTTTCACTGATAGTATAAGGGAACTTACCGGGGCTCAATTTGTAGCCCTTAATGTTATTTCCGATGAAGATAAAAGTAAAGCAATTACCATGGCAGTTTCCGGTGACGATGGGGAATTGGCACGCGCAGTTGATATTCTGGGATTCGAACTGGAAGGTGCTATCTGGGAAGTTGATCAAAAAAGCTTAGAAGATAATTATGAAAACTGCTTGAGGCAATTTAATTCTTTCTTCGAAAAAGGCTACTACAATTATACTTCTATTAAGCCTATCCTTGAAAAAATTGAGACAAATCTTATGCCCGGCGAAATATATGATGTGAATATTTCTTATGACAGAGAACCTTTGGGCTTTTTGACCATTATAATGCCTGCAGATGTTAGCTTGAAGAATAAAGATCTCCTCGAACATTATATTCGCCATATTGCATCCACTATTAAACGCTTTCGCATGGAACAAGAACTATATCAAAACATGCAGGAACGAAAAATACTGGCAGAAGAAAAAATTCACTATATGAATTATTGTTGCAACCTTACGGGTTTATATAACCGGTATTTTATGGAAGAAAAAATGGAGCAACTGGAGGCTTCTGAGTCTGTTCAAACCCCTGTTAGTTTCATCATGGCGGACGTAAACGGTTTGAAATTAATTAACGATAAATATGGCCAAAAATGGGGGAATGAAGCTCTTCAAAAGGCGGCTGAGATATTACTTCAAAACTGCCGTAAGGGAGATTACGTGGCTCGTTGGGGTGGGGATGAATTTATAATTATGATGCCTAAAACTGTAGAAAAGAAAGCTAAATATATATCGCAAAAAATACGCGATGCTTGTGCCGGAGTTTACATTGATGATATTCCGGTGACAATTTCTTTGGGAGTGGCTGTAAAAATTGGCCCCCAGAAAAATTGGAATGACGTCATAAAAGAAGCTGAAAATGATATGTATACCCAAAAACTTTCCGAAAATTACAGTAAAGGAAGCGCGGCTATTAATGTATTGATTAAAATTTTAGAAGAAAAAAGCTATGAAACAGAAGCCCACACCCGCCGGATGCATCAGGTGGCTTTGGCAATCGCCAAAAAACTTAAACTTTCTACAAATCAGATTAACCGCTTAAAATTATTAATTACTTTGCATGATATCGGAAAGATTAATATACCTGAAGATATGCTTACAAAAGCAGGTAAATTAACAGAAAAAGAATGGCAGTTAATGAAAGAACATCCTACAAGTGGTTATCGTATTGCTTGCGCTACGGGGCAATTTGAACATGTGGCCGAAGAAATTTTGGGGCATCATGAACGTTGGGATGGCTCGGGTTATCCCCGCGGGCTGAAGGGAGATGAAATTCCCTTATTATCCCGCATTACTGCTATAGCAGATGCTTTTGAAGTAATGACCAATGGCCGGCCCTATAAAAAGCCACTAAGCCTTGAAGATGCAATTGAGGAAGTAAAAAGATGCGCCGGCACACAATTTGATCCGGCATTAGTTAAAGTTTTTCTCCGGGTGATAGAAGAAGACAAATTGCACGTAAATAATAAGTAACTATTTAGGTTAAGATAAGGCTTGGCACAGCAGTATATGCCTGAGTAGCTACTATAAGAATTAATCAAGACTTATGGTGTCAGTAAATACCTCCCGGTTTCTTCCTAATTTATAAATTACATGATATTTATTAAATGCTTAATTTTTTTGGTTGAATGGTTAATAATTTTACTTATTACATTCAATGCAGGGGAAAAGTGTGTTTTTATTGAACTATTACTTAAGGAAGAATATACAGATTGACGTAATTATATAATGTTAAAAGGAGGAGGAGTTGTGGCTGAAAATAGAACGGTAATTCAAGAAAAAAACCTTTCTGACGATTTGCTTCATGAAATGACTTCTAAGCTGCAAAAAATTGTGGACGAAGAGAGGGTTTCGGTAAAAGAGATTGATCGTTTGAACACATCTCGGGATTTCTGGCCCATGGCCAGTATCTGGTTTATGGAAGGTAAGTTCCCTTCTGTTCCGGATTTAATTGTTTGGCCGGAGAACACAGAAGAGGTTTCTGCCATTATGGCACTGGCGAATGAAAAGGGAGTGCCGGTAACTCCTTATGGAGAAGGGTCCGGAACCCTTGGAGGTTCTATAGCCTTACGAGGCGGTATTGTTCTGGATATGAAAAAAATGAACCGGGTGAAAAAGCTTGATGGCGAGAACCAGATGGTTACAGTGGAACCGGGCCTAAATGGCGCTCTTTACGAAGAATATTTGAATCGGCGGGGGTATACCGGAGGGCATTTTCCCCAATCCCTACGCTGTTCCTCGGTGGGAGGGTGGCTGGCTTGCCGCGCTGCGGGGCAGTTTTCCACCCGTTATGGCAAAATTGAAGACATGGTTGTGTCTTTAGAAGCGGTACTCGCTGATGGAACAGTGATTAAAGGCCGCGATGTGCCCCGCACTTCCACAGGGCCTCGCCTGGACCACTTTTTATTGGGTTCAGAGGGAACTTTGGGGATAATTACGGAAGCTACACTTACCATATGGCCTTATCCTGAAAAGAGAGCTATGTCTTCTTTTGCTTTTGATACTATGGACGTAGCTTTGGAAGCTATCCGCAAGATCATGAGAACCGGGGCGCGTCCCGCCGTGGTTCGGCTTTACGACTACGTGGAAACCAGTTATCATTTTCCGGAAGCTGAAGAAGCAGAAGACCGTTGTATGTTGATATTTTTAATAGAAGGAAATGAAAAAATTGTGGATGCTGAAAATGATATATGCACTTCCCTGGCTCGGGAACACGGCGGTGTGGATTGTGGGGAAGAACCGGTGAAGCACTGGCTGGAAAGGCGTTTTAATGTCAGTTTGGCTTCTAAAATGTTCCGTCAGGGAGCCGTGCTCGATACCATCGAAGTTACTTCCAACTGGCACAATGCTTTTGAAATTTATAAGAATATGCAGGCTGCTATGATAGATATTGAAGGTGTAGCGCTGGCTTCAGGGCATTATTCCCATGTTTATCCTGAAGGCGCTTGCCTTTATATAACAACGATGGGGACTCCTCCCGATGAAGATAAAGAAGCTTTTTACCGGCGTCTATGGAATGAAGCCATGGAAGCATGCCTTTCCCAAGGTGGAGCGATAAGCCATCATCACGGTGTGGGTTTGCACCGCGGCCAGTGGATGGAACGCGAACATGGAGAGGGGCTAAATGCCCTGCGCAGCATCAAAAATGCATTAGATCCCAAAGGGATTATTAATCCCGGAAAACTTGGCATGGAGGAGGCAGAAAAATGGCCGAAATAGACCTTAAAAATCTACTGAATTGTGCTTTATGTGCGAATATGTGCCGCTGTGAGTGCCCCGTAACTCAGGTTTTTTCTCGCGAAGCGGTGTCTCCTGCAGGCAAAGCTCGCCTCGCCTATCTATTACTGGAGGGAAAACTGGACTGGACGGAAGACAATTATGCTGCCCTGTCTGCCTGCGTGGGTTGTAAGGGATGCGAAACCCTCTGCCCCTTTTCCGAGCTTGAGCTTGATAAAGAATTACAAAAAGTAAGAGGAGAAGGGGCTTCCCAAGGTTTTAATTTAGAAGTCCTCGATCCCTATCGCGCTAATTTAAAAAATTACAGCAGTCCTTATGGGATGAAACAAGATGTTCCCAAAGTAGAAAAAGGTGATGGGGAAATTGTCTTTTTTAGCGGCTGTACTTCCCTGGCTAACAACCCTCCCTCTATTAAAGCTACTTTATCTTTACTGGATAAAGCCGGTGTTTCATATCAGACCATAAATGAAGATTGCTGCGGTTACCCTGCCGAAATTTGGGGCGAAACGGAGTTGGCTCGCCAGTTAGCCGATGAAAACTGCAAGCGTCTGGCTGAAAGCGGTGCAAGCTGCCTTGTTACCAACTGTCCTGAATGTTGGCTTACTTTTAAAAAGAAGTATGCGGAATGGGGAGTGGAATTGCCGGTAAATGTGAAAGACAGCACTACTTATTTATTGGAATTAATAGAAAGTGGAAAGCTCCAGCCCGAGGAAGTAGAAGGGATTAATACTGTTACATATCATGATCCGTGCATCTGGGCCAGGGTGGAAGAAAATATTGAAGCTCCCCGCCAATTGTTGGCGCAGATACCGGGAGTAGAGCTTGATGAAGCGAATCCGGCAGGTGCGAACTCCCGTTGCTGCGGAGGTGGCCAGATGTTTCAGCTTACATTTCCCCGGGAAGCTGAGGCGATAGCAATGCGTCGTTTGCAAGAATTTCCCGGCGCTTCGGCATTAGTTACTGCCTGCCCTTTTTGCCGTGAAAGTTTAAAAATCGAGGGCAATGAAGTTTTGGAGTTGGTAGAACTTCTGGATATGGCTTGCAAATGATGCTTTTTTTAAAAGAAAAGACCATTATTTGGTATAAATGCTTATTTAATTATTAAATTAAAAAGGTTTATATTACATCTATCCCTTATCCGGAGAAGATGGATGAAAAAGAAGCCGAACTCTATGAAGACATAGAAGAATTGAGCGGGGAAAAACTGTATTTTATTATAACTTGCCAAAATAATATGAACGTTTAAGGCCGGGTGGGAGTCTATGGAGGAAGTGCCTTCTCATCAAGTTATTTATTTCAGTGCAGATTATTTCGGTTGCCCTACCAGTCAATATGAAAAGGATGCTCTCCGCACTCTTCTTCAAAAAGAAGGTTTTAAGGAAGTTCAAAAGGATAAAGCAGATATTTATATAATCAATAGTTGTGTGGTTACCGGAAAGGCAGCGCGCAATGTGCGAAAAGCTGCCCGCCGTGCCCGAAAAGAAAACCCCGGGCTTTTAATAGTAATAACGGGATGCTATTCCCAGGTTTATTCCCGGGAGATTTTTACTCATATACCGGAAGTAGAAATTGCTGTAGGCAATAGTAATAGAGCAAAAATTCCTCATATCCTTCGCCAACGTTTAGGCCAAAGAAGCATGCCGCCCTGGAATTTGGTGGTTGATGGGTTGCCTGATGAACCGCTAAAAGAATTATCCCTGCATATAGACTCTTCGAAAGTGAGACCTGTTTTAAAAATACAGGAAGGTTGTGATGAATTTTGCCGTTACTGCATCGTTGCCCGAGCTCGCGGTAAACCGCGCAGCCTGGAACCGCAATCAGTGTGGGAACAGGCGCAAGGATTTTTACAGAAAGGGTATCGGGAAATAGTGCTCACAGGTACCCACATAGGCATATATGGCAGAGAATGGGAGGAGTGGAATTTAGCGCGCCTCCTCAAATTATTGAGCGAATTGCCTTATGATTTTCGCCTCAGGTTGACTGCAGTGGAGCCCATGAGTATTAATGAAGAGCTTTTGCAAGTAATGGCTGAAAACGAAAAAATTTGCCCGCACCTTTATATGCCTATACAGAGTGGCTCTGACAGGGTTTTGCAGTTAATGGGAAGGCGTTATACTGCCCATGATATTTATACAATATCTCGACAGGTGAAGGAAATGATGCCTGATATTAGTTTATACACGGATATTATTACCGGTTATCCGGGAGAGAAGGAAGAAGATCATAATCTCACCATGTCATTATTAGAAGAATTGGAATTTAGCGGTTTGCATATTTTTTCTTATTCCCCTCGCCCATACACGGCGGCGTACCATTTCCGTGAAGCAGTACGCCCTGATATCAAAAAACAACGGTTAAATGATTTGGAGAATCTTAAAGAAAAGCTGGCGCTGCGTTTCCACCGCCAAATGGAGGGCAAATTGTTGAGAATTTTAGTGGAGAAATGCTCTGAAAAATGGGGAGAGGGTTACTCAGATAATTATATATGGTCAAAGTTTAAAGAAACGGGTCAACTGCAAGAGGGTCAAGGAGAGTTAAAAGGCAGCTTTGTTTGGCTTAAACCCCGGGAATCCCATACCTGGGGTGTAGAAGGAGAACTCTATTAAAGTACACTGTGTGTTAACTTGTTAACTTATTCATAATTTCGAAGTTTCGGTTGAACGGCCTAATCCTTAACAGGCTATGTTACCTTGCTTATAGAGAGAAGGAATAATGGCGATTTTTCTTCCACTTGTGGCTATTTGGCTATCGCTTAGTAGTGGGAATATCCTCGCCTAAAAAAAAGATGAAGTGTTTGCTAAGAGAGGCGGTATCTTTTTCAAGATGCTGCCTCTCTTTTTTAGCGGCAAAAAAATTTTTTTAATAATTTCTTTATACATATGTCAGATCCCCTACACGAGGCTAAATGTAGAAATATTTAAATATCATAGAATTTTTCAAAAAATATATTGACTTCATGTATGCATTTAGGTATTATTGTGATAATTAAGAAAATATTATGGTTTTTTTGGTTTTGTTTTTACCATACTAAGAGCGGAGCTGCCGGTAAATGGATGATGCCAGGGAAAAAATTATCAGGTCGGCGCGTAAAATGTTTTTCGAGCATGGCTTCCGGAATACAACCATTGAGGAAATCTCAAACCAATTGGGAATGAGCAAAAGAACGATTTATGAGAATTTTTCCAGTAAGAAAGAGATACTTGAAGCTGCCGTTGATCTGGAATTGGGGAAATTCACCAACCGTATTTATGAAATTGTGGGAGCAGAAAAAGAGCCGCTGGCCAAATTGTGGGAGCTTTACCAATTTTCACAGGGCATAGTAAATCTGGGTATTAGTGCCACTGCATTAAAGGATATGCAAAATCAGCTTCCCGATCTCTGGAAAAAGATTCTTGTTACTCGCGAGAAGGTTCTGGAAGAGTTTGGCAAGGTAATAGACGAAGGCAAGAAAAAAAATGTTTTTAACCCGGAAATAAATACGGATGTCATCATTGCCACATTAGTCGGTTCACTACAGGCTACCCTCTCTTCGGAGTTTTTGCTTAAAAGCAGTCTTTCCCTGGATGAGGTGTTTTCCAGCCTGTTTCTCCTGTTTACCGAGGGCTTTTGCCTTGAAGAAAAAGAGATGGTAGAAAGGAGGGAAGAAGAAATAAATTAATAAAAATGGCGAGTTTTCTTCCAAATTTTAATTGATTCGGACTTTGCCATTATTTTAACTGCTATATCATACCAGTAACTACGAAAAAGTTCACCTTCAATAAGTAATATTAGATGCAAAAATGCACCTTAAATTAAAGGTATTATCTTGCTACCCATAATTATTGGCTGCAACTTTCACTGTTTTATTCGTTAATCTTTAACTAAAAAAATTATAGCTGTAATAATTTCTGTTAGTAGTACAAAAAATTGCGAGGAGGGAGGAAAATGTTTACTTTTCCCACCCTGGAATGGTTACAGGAATTGCAAAGAATTCTCAATGAGAGCAATGAGTACAGACAGGCAGGAAAAAATTGGGAGGGTGCGCTGACCTTAATTTCGGAACCTGACGACACTTATAACGAACCTATCTATATTTGGATAAATCCTTACCGCGGTCAGGTCTTGGATGTGGCCCAGATGAATTCTCCCGATGAAAAACCCGCTCCTTTTGTTCTTACCGGTACTTATTCTACCTGGAAGAGTATTGTTAAGGGTGAACTTGATCCCATCAAGTCAATTATGAAAGGGAAGATAACGGTTGACGGGGATGTTTCCTACCTGGTAACTCAGGTAAAACAGGCGCAGGCATTGTTAAAAGGTTTGCGTCAAGTGGAAACCCGGTTTATCGATGAGATGGGTTAAAAGGAATGGAAGCTGTTTTATTTGTGGCGGGTTGCCCGATACTATTTAAGGATATGGGGGGTTAAATGTGGAGGTAACGCTTAATGAAAATATGACACCGCTGGCTAACCTTCTTGGCACCGGATCGCTGGTGGGAGGGAAGGATGAGGCTGTTAAATATTTTGCTTCAATGAACATTGATGGCGATTTTCTGGTGGTTCGTCCCGGGACTACCGAAGAAGTTCAGCGTGTGCTTTCTTATGCCCGGGAAATGAGTATACCGGTTTATACGTTGAAAGATGATTTCCTCCCTGCCTGGATTAGCGGGGAAAAAGGAATTATCCTTGATACCTCTATGATGACATCCATAGAAAAAATTGATATTGATGCCCTGGCGGTTAATGTGGGCCCGGGTGTTACTTATGAAGAGCTTAGAGAGGAGCTTAACAGGTATGGATTAAAAACTTTAATGCCGGCTGTGGCTACCTCTCCCTATGTGGCAAGAAACTCGGTTAACCGGGCATTAATGCAGGCGGCCAGCCGCTACCCGGAAACTCAGTTTTCGAATTTAATGGTGGTTTTGCCTGACAGCAGGATTTTTAAAACGGGTGGACATGCGCTGACGGATGATTATGCAGATTGGAAAGATGTTTTGGGGCCACATTTGGAAAAGTGGTTTCATGCCTCGGAAGAAATTTACGGAGTAATTACAAGAGCGACAATCTGGACGTATAAGCGCCTGGATGGAAGAGAAGCCGGCCTTTTTTATTTTGATGAGCGTGATAAAATGCTCGGTTTTCTGAAGGAAGTTTCAAGGAAAGAATTATGTCAGGAAGCAATGGGTTTTAATTCTTCCGCTGTTTCAAGGATTTTAGAGCGTGAATTTCCGGAAGGATGGTATGCGCTGGTAGGTAATGAATCTTTCGCGGAGCATGTTAAATACCAGACGCGCAAAGTTAGGCAGATTTGTAAGAACTGGAAAGGTGAAAAAACCAAGGAAAAAAGCAAAGATTTGCTGCAAAAAATGGAAATTCCGTGGATACACAGCCCGGGGGAACATTTAGGTTTTTATGCCCTTTATTCCCGCGCGCCGGAACTGGATAACTATATGGAGGAAAGCTTCTTATCCGACAAAAAAAGTGAAAACGAATTGGAGAAATATTTTATTTCGGTAAGCTTCGGGCGGACAATCTATATGGGTTACAGAATCCCCGGTTTGATTGAGACTCAGTATTTTGATGTTGCGGTGGAAGCGATTGCCAGGGGAGCGTTTTTTAATCGGCCTCTGGGGAAGCTTGCGGAGTATTATTATCCCAAAACAACAAACTATTTGGAAATGATGCGCAGGGTGAAAAATATGCTGGATCCGGAAGGATATTTGAACCCTCATCAGCCGTATTGGGGGTGGAATGAATGAAAAAAGCTTCGACTGATATGCAGCATTATAGAAATAACGCTTGGGCCTGTGTGCGATGTGGAATTTGCAAAATGACCAACCCGGAAAAGATTAGAGGCCAGAAACATGCAGATAACTGCCCCAGCGGTACTCGTTTTAAATTTGAGCCCTATTATGGTTCCGGTAAGCATGAACTGGTAAGGGCTCTTACTTCATTCAGGCCGGAAATTAGCATTGACGAAACTCTCTTACACATAATTTACACTTGTACACAATGCGGTGCATGCGGAGAAATATGCGAACCGGTAAAGGGAATTAACCCCTACCATGCCAGTGCTGCTTTGAGGGAGTATGTAGTGGAAGAAGGTTTTGGTCCTCTTCCCGAACACAAAACGCTTATTAAGAGCATTATGAATTACGGAAACCCCTGGTTGTCACCGCGGGCAGGGCGGACGCGTTGGACAAAAAAACTCGGGTTTAAGCCCAAAAATGTGCAAAAAGAGAAGGTTTCAGTTCTTTTCTATCCGGGATGCACCCAGGCGCTGGATCCGGTAGTCCAGGAAGTAGCTGTTGCCACAGCCCGCCTGCTTCAAAAAGCCGACGTTGATTACGGCATGCTATGGGATAAAGAATATTGCTGTGGCAGTACAGTCCTGCGGGTAGGAGACCGGGCCACCTTTAATACTATTAAAGAATATAATATGCAGATGTTTAAAGATCTTGATATTGATCTAATGGTTACCAGTTGTTCGGGATGTAACAGTATTCTCAAGGAAGAATATGCGGAAGAACTGCCTTTCCCGGTTATGCACACCATCGAATATATTGACCGGCTTATACAGGAAGGAAGGATGAAACCATCAAAAAAGATAGCTTCAAGAAAAGCCACCTATCACGATCCTTGCCACCTGGGCAGATATACAGATATTTACGATGCTCCCAGGCGGGTAATAGAAGCAATACCTGGTATGGATTTTGTGGAAATGGATCGCATCCGTGAGTATTCCTGGTGTTGTGCTGCGGGGGGAGGGGTCCGCACTGCTTTCCGCAATGACCTGGCCCTCTGGAGCGCAGATTTACGTTTGGAAGAGGCAAGGGAAACGGGAGCTGACATGCTCCTTACCACCTGCCCGTTTTGTGAGCAAAATTTTAAAGAGGCGGTGGCGCAGAAGGATTATGGCATAGAGATTATGGATGTTTTGGAAGTTCTTGATTCCACTCTGGAGTAAATAGAGGGGTTTGAAGAGGAGGAGTGTTTATTGATGATAGATCATGAATCAAGTTTAAATGCCCGGGGCAAAAATGTTAAAGCCAGTGAAATTAATATATTGCAAGAGCTCCGGCAAGTTTTGGGTGAGGATTGGGTGAGTAACAATTCGTCTGTTTTGGAGAATTATCGGGCCGCCTATGACTTTCATGCCGGAAAGAGGATGGAACCGGAAATTGTCGTGTTTCCTTCCTCTGACAGCGAAGTTAAAAAAGTGATTGACATTGCTGAAAAATATGCAGTGGCATTGTTATCAATAGGTAACTATTTTGACCATACGGGAGACCGTAATGCAGAACACGGCGCTGTTCTCATGGACCTTCGCCGTATGGATATTGTCGGGGGGTGAATTATTTGCAGAATCAAGACAGAGTTGCCCGGGGCATGAACCCGGATAGTTTAAGGGAGGCCAAAAAGGAGTTTGAGGAAGCTTTAGGTGCAGAATGGGTTAGCGACAGCCCGGCGGTCCTTACTTGCTATCACCGTGATTTTACCATAATAGTAGGTAATAAGCCCCAGTTAGTGGTTTTGCCATCTTCCACGGAAGAAGTGCAGTCAGTAGTGCGTATTGCGCAAAAACACGAGATACCGCTTTTAGTTTTGACTACCGGTTTTAATCACGCCGGCCAGACTGTCCCGAAACGCGGGGGTATTTTGATGGATCTGCGCCGCATGGACAATATTTTAGAAGTTGACGAAGAAAGCATGACCGTTACTCTTTCTCCGTATATACGCATCGGCCCTATTTTTGAAGAATGTGTCAAAAGGGAATCTACCGGGGGAATGCGCATGATGCCCAGCAGTCCCATGACCCTCGCCAGCATTTCATTGTTATCTAACTACGTTACGGGTGGAATGACTGAAATGTCTTACAAGACGGGGAATCACCATGAAAATATCGTAAGCTCTACCTGGGTGCTGCCTGATGGTGAGATTTTTAAATCAGGCCCCCTTACTTTTGAAGATTTTGAAGATAAGGTAGGGGTGTTGGGCCCGGGCCCGGATATGCTGGGAATGCTTTTGTCTTCAGATGGAAACTTTGGTATATGTACGGAAATAACCATAAAAATCTTCAATAAATTTCCTATTGAAAAGACGTTTTTCCTGGAATACGAAGATGAAGATGAAAAAGATCTTGACGTCTTCTGTGAATTCTTCAAGGTAATTTGTAAAGAAAATTTTGTCCAGGATTTTTACAAATCCGGAAACTGCCATGCCGCTCAAGTTTTAACCGAGGATGCCACGGATATAATGGAATCTCTCGGGGTGCATTTCCTTTTCTTGAATATAAATGCCCTGGATGAAGAAGAACTTGCCATTAAGGAAAAACGCTTGAAAGAGATTGTTGACAGCATTGATGGTTTAACTTTTATGGCCGATGAGAGCATTAACCTTTTCTACCGGGCTATGGAGATACCGGAGGAAGAATTTACCTGGCAGATGTTCAGAAAGGTATACAAGGGAGGCAGGTCTCAACGTTGGAAAGGAAGCTTTAATTGGATGGCTTATGCTTGCAAACTGGATCAAGTTCCCGAGCTGGAAAGAATCCACCGGCGCCTGAGAGATAAATATTTTACCACTACAGATCCTTTTGCAAGCAAAAAAACTATTCCTCAGGGCATATCTTTACAGGGCCCCATGCAAATGGGACGAATGTGTGCTTTAGAATTTGATTACTACATTGATCCGGGCCATCCCGATGAAATGTTGAAATTCAGAGAGATGGTGCACAAGTTAGGAGAGGATTTTGCCCAACGCGGGGTTATGCTGGGGAAAGGGACCTTAATGCATAGTTATCAGTTAAAGCGCATGGTGCCTTATATAGATCTGGTAAGGCAAACCAAAAAAATGCTGGATCCTAACCTGGTAATGGCGCCGGGGAACCTTCCCCTTTGGGATGATTAATCTGAACACTGTGTGTTAACTTGTTAACTTATTCATAATTTTGAGGTTTTGGTTGACCGGTCTTGGCCTTAACCGGCTCCGTTACTTTGTTTATAGAAAGGAGGAATGGCGATTCCTCTCCCATTTATGCTGTTACCCAGAAGTGGGAGTATCCTCGCCTAAAACAAGATGAAGGGTTATACTGGCAAATATATCTGGATAAATCTGGCAGACAGGACTTATTCTGTGGAAATGCTTCCGGAAGAAATAGCAAGAAAATATATCGGTGGATATGGATTAGTGGCCTGGTCTCTTTATAATGAGATTCCTGCCGGGATTGATCCACTGTCTCCGCAAAACGTAATTGCTCTCTGGACTGGCCCTGTGGCAGGCACTCCCGTTCCTGTTTCGTCTAAATACGTCCTGGGCGCGCTTTCGCCGCTGACGGGTTTTATCGGCTTCGGTATCTCGTCGGGAGGAATTGCTTCGGAGTTGAAAGCGGCGGGTTGGGACGGAATCGTAATCCATGGGCGAGCTTCCTCCCCGGTTTATCTTTATATTAATAATAAAAGTATAGAAATAAAAGATGCGGGGCATTTGTGGGGCAAGTCTACATGGGATACCGAGGAAGAGATCCGCAGAGAGCTTGATGACGATGAAATAAGAGTGGCGGATATTGGCCCTTCCGGGGAATTAATGAACCGCATGGCAAACATTACCAACGATCGTAACCGCCAGGTAGGTCGGACGGGCATGGGGGCGGTAATGGGATCCAAAAATTTGAAAGCCATTTGTATGCGGGGGACAGAGAGCGTGGAAGTAGCGGAGCTTGATGAGCTTATGGAATTATGCCGGGATCTTTATTTGCGCTGCCGTGGGCCGGCTACGGAAAAATACCGGGTTTTCGGAACTCCGGCTAATGTTCTGGTATTTAACCGCATGGGTTGCTTGCCCACTAATAATTTTCAGAAGGGTACCTTCAAGTATGCCGAAGATGTGTCCGGGGAAACTATGCTTAAAAACCTGGTGAAAAAAATTTCTGCCTGCCCTTCATGCCCAATTGCTTGCGATCATATCAACATGGTGGAAGAAGGTCCATGGTCAGGAGCGGTAGCCTCTGTAGACTACGAATCTTTGGAACTGCTAGGGCCCAATTGTGGCGTGGGAGATTTAAATGCCATTACCCGGGCGGTAGAGTATTGTGACACCCTGGGAATGGATACTATTTCTACCGGAGGTACCATAGCATGGGCCATGGAGTGTTATGAGAGGGGATTGCTGAGCAAGGAAGATTGTGATGGCCTTGATCTCCGGTTTGGAAATGCCGAAGCAATGGTGGAAGCTGTCAGGCGCGTGTGTTTGCGGGAAGGTAAACTGGGAGAGTTGCTGTCTGACGGATCCGCCCGGGCGGCAGAAAAAGTGGGTAAGGGTTCTTCTCAGTATGTAATTACTAATAAAAAAATGGAGTGGGGCGCTTACTCCATGCGCTCTTTGCAAACTTCTACCCTGGGATTTGCAACTTCGGTAAGGGGGGCGGATTATCTTCGTTCCGGTTCTTACCAGGATGATGTAAAAGGAAAAGTGGATCGTTATAAACTGGACCGTTCACGGGGCAAGATCGTTTATGAGGGGGAAAACCTTTATGCGGTAATTGATTCAATGGTTATCTGCAAATTTACCCGTGGTATCTACAAAGATCCCGGCGAAATGGCTCGGATAATCCGCCTGGTAACCGGATTTGACATGGATGAAGAGGAAATGATCAGGGCGGGAGAGCGCATTCATAACCAGGCCAAACTCTTTAATATCCGTTTTGGTGCGACTCGTAAGGATGACTATCCCCCTCCCCGCGCGTTTGATGAGAAGCTTTATGATGATGTTTCCGACGGCGCGGTAATTAATTACGAAGAATATGAGGAAGCCCTTTCCGGATACTACGAGCATAGAGGTTGGAGCGAGGAAGGGTTGCCCACGAAAGAACTCCTGAAAAAGCTGGATCTTGATATGGGAATGGGGGTGGAGTAGATGGCGGGAAAAAAAATCATTGTTTGTGATATGGATAAGTGCGCCGGTTGCGAACTTTGCGAGTATGCCTGTTCCATATATAAGGATGGTGAGATCAACTGGAACAGGGCACGTATTCGTCATATACGCATCGAGCCCATCTTTGATATAGCTATTACTTGCCGCAAATGTGAAAGCCCCGAATGTTTGCGCGCCTGCCCCCGGGAAGCAATTTCTGTTCTCGGCGATAGCTCGGTAATGATTGACGGGGAGAAGTGTAACGGTTGCGGATGGTGTGTGGAAGCCTGTGATTTTGGAGCGATGAGGTTGGACGAAAGAAATGATCATGCTTATACCTGTGACTTTTGTGCCGAATTTGAACAGCCGAAGTGTGTGGAAGTGTGCCCTTTTGAGGCTTTGGAGTTTACTACCCTGGATCAGGTTTCATTCGATAAGGGAAAAAAGGCTTTGATGAGGGTTATTCAGGAAAAAGGTGCGGGATAAAAAAGCAGAGGGAACAAAAATATTGATTTGTAGGCTAAGAGGGAAAAAATTATGGGTTAATGAAACCGGAAATCATCTATCAACTACCTCCACTTGGAAAAGAGATCCGGAGATAACAATGAAAGCGAAGGGATGAAATATGACGCACAATAAGGCTTTGGAAATTTGCCCCGGCGAACTTGATTTTTTTACTTCCCGCCTTTTGCGGACGGAAGCGGGAGAAAAATTGTTACACTGTATTCAATGCGGGACCTGCAGTGGTTCTTGCCCTACGGTTAAATCCTGGGGCATAACTCCCCGGCAAGTGGTAAGATTGCTGCAGCTGGGCAAAAAAGAAGAAATTCTTCGCCCGGAGGTGCTCTATTTTTGTTCGCAGTGCTATGCTTGCAAAGTGCGCTGTCCCATGGGTATTAAGCTCTCGGATGTTCTCATTGAGTTGCGCCATATTGCCGTGCAAAACAAAGTAGGTCCCTTAGAGCCACAGACAGCCCTCGTTAAAAGTGTCCGCAACTATGACAATCCCTGGATGCAACCGCGGGCGCAAAGGGATCGCTGGGCCAAAAAGCTTCGCCTGAATATCATACCCCGGAAAAAGGCGGAAGTTTTATACTATCCCGGCTGTACTGCAGCTTTTGTTCCTGCCGTGCAGGGAGTGGCTTTGGCTACTGCCCGCCTTTTTCAATACCTGGATATTGATTTTGGCATTCTGGGCCGAGAAGAGAAGTGCTGCGGTTCTACCTCTTTGAGGGTGGGAGAAAAAGAACTTTATGAAGAACTTGCCCTCCAAAATATTGAGCAGTTTAATTCCAGCGGGGTGAAGACCATTGTTACTGCTTGTGCCGGCTGTTTCGGCGTTATCAAACATGAGTACCCCAAACTTGCTTACCTGGAACCGGAAGTTTTGCACCTTTCCGAGTATTTAGTTCGCCTGGTGGAAGAAGGGCGATTGAAGTTTCCCGCATACCCCCTGAAAGTTACTTATCACGATCCGTGTCATCTGGGAAGGCACGGAGGGGTTTTTGAAGCTCCCCGGAAAGTCCTGGAAATGATTCCGGGAGTTGAGTTGTTGGAGATGCATCGGATAAAAGAAAACAGTCGATGTTGTGGCGCCGGAGGCGGGGTGCGGACCGCCCATGCAAATTTTGCGGGAGAGCTGGCCGCAGCACGTTTGGACGAAGCCATAAATACAGGAGCCGAGGCATTGGTTACCTGCTGCCCTTTCTGTGAACAAAATCTCGTGGACGCTTTAAAAGCTGCCGGAAACCCCCTCCGATTTTATGATCTGGTAGAACTTATTACTAAAATATTTAAAATCACGTGAGGAAGGGAGACTCTCGATGAAAAAAGGGGCAAACAAACCGGTTCAAAAGAAAAACGCGGCCAAACATGCAAGCGGATTAATGCTATTCTTCATGGCTTTGACGTTATTTTTTGTTTTGCTACTGCCGGGATGTGCCGACCCGGAACAAGAAAACGAGCTTATGGAAGAAGCGAAAACTCCCATCCGCATGGCTTATCTTTATAATGATCTTCACCAATTGGCCTATTATGTGGCTCAACAAAAAGGTTTCTACGAAGATGCCGGTTTACAGGTGAAAGAAGCCGGAGTATACGGTTCCGGAGTAGAGTTAATGGCGGCTTTTCAGGCGGGTAGTCTTGATGCCGGTTATGTGGGGTTAGCGCCTGCTACCATTGCCGTAGCCAATGGTAAGGCTGAGGTAAATGCTGTGGCCCTGGCTAACCAGGTGGGTTCGGCTCTGGTGGTAAGGGATGGACTGAAAGTAGGAAAGGTTGAAGATCTTAAGGGAAAAAGGGTGGCCGTCCCCAATCTTGGTACCGTGCAAGATTTTTTGCTCAACCGGACCTTGGAAGAAGCCGGCCTAAAAACCACTGCGGTGGAGAAGGCCTTTATTTCACCGTCGGAAATGATTTCCGGCATGGCTTCCGAGGGCATAGAAGCTTGTATAGCTTGGGAACCGTATGTTTCCAAGCTGGTAAATAGGGGGTATGGGCAAGTGTTTTTATGGTCCCATGAAATTTGGGAGAACCATCCCTGCTGTGTTCTGGCAGTCGATGAGGAGTTTTTAAAAAATAACCGCGAGGCGGCAGCATCACTGGTAGAGGCCCACAATCGGGCTACGGATTTTATCTTGCAAAATAAAGAAGAGGCAGAGGAAATGGCAAAAGATTTTACCGGCCTCTCTGAGGATGTCGTAAAAGAGGCAATGGAAAATATTGAATTTACCAGCGAACTTGATGCCGAAGAAGCAGAAACTTATGCCCGTTATCTGGTGAAGCAGGGATTGGTCAAATTGGAAGATACCGCGGCGTTTATGTCTGATTTTATCCATGAATCACTCCTGGAGGAGGGAATTAATTGAACCGATGGTTCACCGTGTTATCTCCCCTGGCATTTATAATCATCTGGCACGTGGCGGGCACCCTGGGGTTGCTGGGGGAGACACCGCTGCCGGCAGAGGTGGCTGTGGCATTGGGTGGATTGCTGCGGGGAGAAGACCCATTTTTGGGGGAGGTTCTTCGAATTCATGTGGCTGTATCGCTGGTGCGTATTATGGCAGGGTTTGCCCTGGCTGCTCTTTGTGGCATAGGGCTTGGGTTGGCCATGGGGTGGTTTCCCACGGTGCGGATAGTTATGCGGCCCATTTTGGAAATGCTGCGACCTATTCCTCCTTTTGCCTGGGTAGTGTTAGCTATTCTCTGGTTTAGTACCGGTAATGCGCCGGCTATATTTATAACCTTTTTGGGGGCATTTTTCCCGGTGGCGTTAAATACCACTGCCGGAGTAGAAGGAGTTAGTCCGGTTTTGCGCGAGGCGGCTTCTACCCTGGGAGCTTCTCGGTGGGATTCATTACGCATGGTGGCTATTCCGGCTGCTGTTCCCGAAATATTTACCGGGTTACGCGTAGGGCTTGGAGTGGCCTGGATGAGCTTGATTGCAGCAGAAATGGTAGGAGTGGGAACACGTGGATTGGGCCTCCTAATTGAAACATCAAAGATGGTCTGGAGGTTGGATTATGCAGTAGCGGGAATGGTGGTTATTGGATTGGTAGGTTTTTTTCTGGATTTTCTTATGCGTTGGTGGAGCGGATATTTACTGCGCTGGAGGTAGTTATAGATGAATTCCCAAACAGTTATGAGAATAAAAAGCCTCTCCAAAACATTTCCCGGAAGAAAAGGGCTTTCGGAAACGGAAGTTCTGGCGGGTTTGGATTTAAAAATTTTACCAGGTAAATTTGTATGTATTGTGGGGCCAACCGGTTGTGGAAAAACCACCCTCCTGCGTATCCTGGCCGGATTGGAAACTCCTTCCGCAGGTAAAGTGGAATTGGGAGGAGAGGAGGTAAATGGTCCTACTGCCGAGGTGGGATTGGTTTTCCAGGAATTTGCCCTGTTTCCATGGCGCAATGTTTTACAAAACGTAACTTTTGGGCTGGAATTAACCCGCCGGAATCGCCGGGAAATAGTAGAAGAAGCGAGGCACTACCTGGAGATGGTAGGAATGAGCGGGGCCGAAAAACATTATCCGCGGGAGCTTTCGGGGGGAATGAAACAAAAAGTGGCTATTGCCCGCACTCTCGCCTTGCAGCCGCGGGTGCTCTTAATGGATGAACCTTTTGGTTCCCTTGATGCGCAGGCAAGAAACCTGATGCAGGAATTTCTATTAGGTTTACAGGAACGAACCGGCGTGGCCGTGGTTTTTGTTACCCACAATGTAGATGAAGCTGTATTTCTTGGTTCGGAAGTGATTGTTTTTACAGCCCGCCCGGCCGTGATTAAAAAAGTTTATCATGTAGAATTGGCGCACCCCCGATGCCGAACCGGGGATAGTTTTATTGACTACAGGAGAGAAATCCTTGAATGCCTGGGTGAAGAAATTAAAACAGCAGAAGAAAATATTTTTGCGGGGTGAAAATTGAATCATGTACACCAGAGATCTCAAAACCGAACTTCAAAGTTATGGCCTTCGCTTACCTACCGGAAGCCTGAGGGGAAGAAAAGGGGGAGCCGGGCCTGCGGAAGGGGCAACTTTTTTAATGGGGAACACGGTTGTTAATGTGCCTTTTTTTAGCGGTTATGTGCAGCATTCCCCTTATTGGTTGAGTAGGCGTGGGGACTCTTCTTATGATCTCTGGTATAACGATTACCGTGTGGAAAAAATGCTGCCGCTGGCGCCTGCACCGGATTTTTACCATAAAAAGACCGGGGACGGTTTTTCTTATGAAAAAATAGCGCTCATTCACGGGAAAGACTGCCTGGCGTCTACTGTTTTGCAAGACTGTTATTATCAGGGCTTAAATGCGGGCTGCAGTTTTTGTGCTATTAAGTTGAGTTTGCAAAGAGAGGTAACTATCAGAAGGAAAGAGCCGCAGCAGTTAGAGGAAGTTGCCCGGGAATCATTACGTGAAGGAATAACTCATCTGCTTCTTACCACCGGAACGTTACTTCATAGAAAAGAAGAATTGCGCCATCTGTCAGAATGCGTGAAAGCTTTGAAAGAAGCTACGGGCTTGCCTATCCAGGTACAGTGCCTACCTCCTGAGGATTTTGGCTTGCTGGAGATTTTAAAAGAAGCCGGCGTGGATACCCTGGGTTTGCATATAGAAAGTCTGGATGAAAACGTTCTGCAGCAGCATGCCCCGGCCAAAGCATCCCTGGGTTGGAAAGGTTTCCAAAAAGTATGGTCCAGAGCAGTAAAATTATGGGGAAGGGGGCAGGTAACCAGTTATATCATCATGGGCTTAGGAGAAAATTTGCCCCGGAGCTTGGAAAGAATAGAAAAAATGGTGGAATTGGGTGTTTATCCATATGTAGTTCCCCTGCGCCCCGTGCAAGGTACTAAATTAGAAAATAAACTGCCGCCTTCACCTTCTTTAATGAAACAGGTATATGAATTTACGGCAGGGCTTCTGTCTGCAGGGGAAATGTGTGCCGGGGAAATTGCCGCCGGTTGCGGGCGGTGTCGGGCTTGTTCCGCCCTTCCTGACTTTGAGGATGTGGTTAAAGAAAGGCCTCAAACCACTTGCCGCCCCATAGACAGTAAGGAGGAAAAAGAAAAGGCCATGGCTCTGAGGCGGCAGGTATTTGTGGAGGAACAGGGGCTTTTTGCAGATACAGATGAAGATGAATATGACCGCAGAGCTCTACACCTCGTGGCCAGGTGTAACAACCGCCTGATTGGAACCGTTCGCCTCTATCACTTGGAGGAAGGTATCTGGATGGGAGGGCGGCTGGCTGTTTCTCCCGATTATCGCCACAACGGCATAGCTCCGTTGTTGGTTAAAAAGGCGGTTGAATTGGCCCACAAAAATGGAGCTTCAAAATTTATGGCCTGGGTGCAAGATCAGCATAAACAATTTTTTCTGCATTTGGGTTGGTGGTATACCGGCAATAAGAAGCTTATTGCGGGCAAGGAGCATTTACTTATGCAGGCATTTTAATGCGGAAGGGAGGTGCTTAAATGGCTGAAATTTTGGTGGTGGGAGCCGGGCTGGCCGGGTTAACTGCTGCTTATACATGCGCGCGCCGGGGGCACCGGGTTACCGTTTGGGAACAATATAACCATATCGGCGGCATTCCGTATTCTCACCCGGCAGTGGATATAACACCCATGGAACCCACTGTATTAGGCGAGGTAATTGGCATGGATTTAGGGCCTCCCCAGATAGTACCTGCAAAAACGGTAGCATTGTATATATACGGAAAACGTTATGAAACAAGTGGTGAACATCTTTCCCTGCAGGCGGTGGAAAGAGGGGAAAATCCCTATTCGCTGGATATTTATCTTTACCAAAAGGCCTGCGAAGAAGGAGTTAAATTCGAATTTGGGCGGGAAATCAATAGCAACAGCATAGCTGAACTACCCCCTTATTCCATCATTGCCACCGGGTTAAACTCCGAGTTGTACCAAGCGCTGGAATTGCCTTCTACCAAAGTTTATGGTTACGTGGCCAAGGGGGAAAGCGATGAATCGCCCCGCGTTATCGGTTGGTTCGATGATTACACCCGTGATTATGCCTATTATGCTTCTTCTAACGGCATTACTTTTGGTCTTTTGTTTGATCGTAAACCCATGAATGAGTCGGTAAGGCAGCGTTGGGAAAAACAGCTTTGGGAACATGAAGGAATAAAGTTTTCTTCCTGGCATCCACATGAAGGGATAGTTCCCATTAAAACTCCCACTAATCCTCAGTTTTTATGGAAAGATAAAATATTGGCAGGTACTTTTGCCGGAATGCAAGACCCCGTGATGCTTTTTGGAGTGCACGGGGCTTTGTTGTCCGGGAAAATTGCGGCTTTAGCCGTGGATGATAAAGCCGAAGCGATGCGGCTGTTTCGACGATTTACTTCGTTCTTCAAGTATTCGTGGATGGTGAAAAAAACAATTTTGGATATACCGCCGCATCCGGTGAGAAAAAATTTGCTCAGGCCAATTATCGGGCTTTGGGAAAAATACCCCGAAAAATTGAAATTTAGCATAAATTTTGCCCTGGGGACAATCCCGGGCTTTAGAACTTTGGAAAAATACCGTAATTTAATTCCTGATTAAACTTTAATTAGGTATATAGAAGCAGGCAAAGTTAAATACTAAATATTATGAAAGGAGTGAAAGGGTTAAATGGCATTTCGGGATTATTTTCAGGAGGATATGTATTACCGTCAAAATTCAGCAGAAATGAAAGATTTGCAGTTAAGGAAATTAAGGGAAAGACTTAAAATCTTTAGCGAAAGTTCTCCATTAGTAAACATGCTTATAGAAAACACGGGGATTAAGCCTGAGGAAGTTACTATGGAACAATACAACGCGGCTGTGCCGGTAATTACTCAAAGAGACGCGGGAGGCAGCAGCTCGGGTTCTGATATTGTAGGAAACAGAGCCGCTCTTTCCGGGGTAAACGAACAGGATTTTCTCCTTCTTTGCTCTACTTCGGGAACTACAGGCGAGCCATCTCCGTATTTCCTTACCGAAGAGGACCTGCAAGTGACCGCGCATGGATTGGCACGAGCTATGTGGATGATCAGTGGTGAATCTGAAGAGGAACTGCGCAGTTTTAGGGCGGTGCAGGCTTTTGCCTTAAGTATGGTGGGAGCGGGGATGCCTATGGTAGAAACCCTTATTCGCCTGGGCATACCGGTTATACCGGTGGGAGCCGAAGGAGGCACGGAACGTATTGTTTATTTTACCCAAAAGCTCCGTGGGAACCTGCTTTTCTCTACTCCGTCTCTGGCGGAACACATGGCGGAGGTGGAACCCCAAAAAGTTAAAGATTTGGGCTTTAAACGAATTGTTTGCGGCGCGGAACCCGGTGCCGGTGTTATAGAAGTGAAGAAAAAGATGGAAGCAGACTACGGTTGTCCGGTAGTGGATGCGATGGGCTTGTTGTGGGGAATGGCCTGGGTATCCTGCGATCATCCCGAGTACGGAGGGATGCACTTTTTGGCCGATGATTTTCACATTATTCAACTGGTTGATCCGGAAACCCAGGAGAATATTCCTTTTGAAGACGGCGCAGTGGGACAGTTGGTGCTGGTGCCGTTGGTGGGTTCTCTTCCTCCTATGCGGGCTACTCCCGGTGATTCCGTCCAGGTTTTTACCCAGCCCTGTAAATGTGGAGTTCCGGGATGGCGGATGAAGGTGGTGGGACGCACAGATGACATGCTCAAAGTTAAAGGGGTAGTAGTATTTCCTGCTGCTATAGACGGGGTCATAGCCGGCTTTGTTCCGCAGGTGACAGGGGAATTTCGCATAACATTAGATTCCCCTCCCCCTAAAGTGGAGCCACCTCTCAAATTAAAGGTGGAATATGGGGAGAATGTGAAAGAAGAAAGATTGCAGGAACTTGCAGGTGAAATTGCGGAGGAAATGCATAATCGCTTGAAAATAAGGCCGCAAATTACCTGGGTAAAGCCTATGAGCCTGGAGAGATCGACTTATAAAACCAATTTTATAGAAAAAAACTATGAGTAAAATTGTTAGGAAGGTTTAAGAAAAAAACCTCTTACCAATCAGAAAAAGAAAGGAGTGATCGAAATGCCCGAAATTTATGTAAATGATTGGCCGCCTCATGCGCCGGACGATTTGCATAGGCGGGAAGGTGTAGTTGAGGCGGCTCGCCTTATGCTCAATGCCGCCTATACCGCTCCGGTGGCAGGAGGAGTAGGGCAAATTGAAGCGGTGATTTTGTGGGGAAAACATGAACAAGAAAAGCTGGCCAAGAAAATGGAAGAGATGGCCTCCCATAATCAACATACCAGCAGGCGATTTAAATATGAGGCGGAAATGGTGCGAGAGTCGGATGCCATCATATTAATCGGCGATTATCTGGCTTCTACCATACCTATTGATGCAGGCTGTGGATTGTGCGGAGGTGAGCCTAACTGTTCTTTCCTTTATGAACGAAAAAAAGTAGTTGCCGGGGGTCAAATAGATCCGACGGAAAGAAACTTTGACAAACTTGTGGATGGGCCAATTTGCCTGGTTCGCTTTCAGGACATGTCTTATGCTGTGGGCAGCGCACTTTTTATGTCTACGCGCTTGTTGGTGGATGCCAGGCCTTACTTTACGGTGGGAGCTGCCGGGCGCCAGTTAGGATATTGCTCGGACTCAGGGGTAGTATGTGGAATCCTGGTTGCTGCCCAGCAGAAAAATCCTTTTGTGGATATTCCCCAGGATTATCATGTCATTAACATGCGGCGCATTATTCAAAGTGTCAGGCACTGGTATATTATTAACCGCAATACTGCCGGAGATTATCGTTTCTTTGACCCGAGCGCCGACCTGGAAAAGGAAATGCTACAGCAGCAACAGGAAGAACAGGCGGAAAAGGAGGGAGATGAGGAATGAGCATTATACCGGTAAATGAAAAATTTACGGAAGAAACATTAATTCAGGTGGGCAGGCTTTGTGCCCAGGCGGTTTATAAAGCGCCCCAGCTGACGGGAAGGGTTAGCTTTACTTGCAACCTGGTAACCGGGGAAGACTTGAAGTATATTACGGAGGCCTTTCAAATCCTTTTCCGCCTCGAAATGTACCATTTGCCCAGCCTTTTTTGTTACCGGGATGCTATGGATAAGGGAGAGCCGCTGGTCTTGTTGCTGGTGGGCAGTAAAGACCTTAATCATTCGGAGCTTAACTGGGATTGCGGTGCTTGCGGTTTTAACACCTGTGGGGAATTTAACCGCTATACCCGCAAAAAATTGAAGGAACCTTCTTATCCGGGGATGTTGCAGGGACAGGGACCTTGCTGCGCCTGGAAGTTGATGGACTTTTCCCTTGCCAATGATTGGGCAGCAGCTGTGGCCTGGCAGCACAATGTTACCAACCGGGTAGAAGTAGCCAGCGGACAGGCTGCTCTGGCAGTAGGTATGATGGAAGGCTGTACTACAGTATTGGGCCTTCCCCTGGGGCCCCGTCATGAACTCTATTGGTACTCCCGCCGTGGTTTTGATACAGCTTTGCCTTATAAAAGATGGTTATATACGATGCAGTTGAATTATCCTCACCACTGGGGAACTTTTAAAGGATCGGGCCGCCCGGAGATTAAAAAAGGAAATCGCTGGTGGGAAGATATGTATGAAGCTAAATTGGAAGAAATGGATGTGCAGGATTCTGTGGAAAGCAGAAAAGATGTAGAAGAAGATTTACGGGAATTAAGGGAGCAGCGCATGGCTGATCTTGAAAAACGCGCTGAAGAGGATTAAAAAAAATTTTTTAGGAGGGATTTTTTATGCCTGTTTTTCCGAGTTATGAATGGATGGAAACTTTGGTGGAGATGCTTAATGATAACGAGGAATATAAAAAGGCGGCAGCTACTTACGAAGGGGTAATGGCCCTATTAATTAAAGCGGAAGAGGGCAAGTTGGATGAAGACATGCTGGGTTATGTGCATCCTTATCATGGACAGATTATTGATTATGGCATTTGGGATGATTTGGAAGGTAAAGACCCCATGTTTATCATCTATGCGCCTTATTCAACGTGGAAAAGCGTGGTTAAAGGAGAAATTGATCCCATGGGGGCAATAATGAAAGGTAAAATTAAAATTAAAGGTGACATGGCTCAACTGCTAAAAAGAACGCAGGGTTCCCAGATTATGATGGAGGCTATGAAACAATTAGACACCCAGTTTATTGATGAGACTTAAAGTTTAAATAATCAGGTTTTCTGAACAAAAGGAGGAAAGAGTCATTTCGGATCCATTTTTAAAGAATTTAGCTCAGAAGTTAGAAAAACATGCCGGGGTTGCCCGTAAACGTCCGGTGGGAGATCTTCTTAAAATTTTGCACCCGGGAGAGAGTTCAAAATTTCCTGTGGACGACTGTGGGGTAATTCTTGATGGTGGAGGATACCTGCTTTTTACCGCAGACTCCCTTCAGGATTGGCTGTTGGAAGACCCTTACTTTGCGGGTTTTTGTGGGGTTAATGTCGTAGCAAACGATATTTATGCCATGGGTGGCGTGCCCCGGGCAGTGGTTGATTCTATTTATATGATTGAAGGTGATCAAACATGGTTGCGACTTCTGGGGGAAGGCATGCGAGATGCCTGTCAAAAATTTAACGTGATTATGTCCGGGGGACACCTGGATCCGGATGCCGGATTTCGGGCTCTCTGTGTAAGCGGTATCGGTAAGGCAGAGCGGGTAATGTCTACCTTCGATGCCGAACCAGGAGATGCCGTGATGTTTGCCTTTGATTTAAACGGAAAATTGAGGGGCTCTTTTCCCATTTGGGATTCTTCTACCGGCACTGAAGAAGGAATTCTGCGGCGCAAATACCTCGAACTGGTGAAAATTGCTGAGGAAGGCCTGGCTACAGCTTGTCGAGATATAAGTAATGCCGGCTGTATCGGCACCCTGGGCATGATGATGGAGGCTTCTCAGACTGCTGCCTGGCTGGATTTAGCTGCTATTCCTGTTCCGAATACTTTATCCCTGGAAGAATGGCTTTTTACTTATCCCAGTTATGGTTTTATATTGACCGTGCCGCTTGCTTTTGCTTCTTCCGTTGAAACCTCTTTCCGCCGGCAGGGTATTGCTGCGGTTCAGGTGGGCCGGGTGGTGGAAGGAAGGGGTGTTACCTTGGAGTGGCAGGGTGAGTCGGTGGAAACTTATAGTTCCGGTATTATTTTTTAGTATGTTTTAAATTGTGATTAAGGGGGGGGAAAGCCATGGTGGAATTTGAGTTGAATGAGGAACAAAAGGCGCTTTGCCAAACCGTACATGTGTTTGCTGAAAATGAAATAAGGCCGATAGCAGCCGAGATTGATCGCAGCATGAGTGATGAATTTCCCATAGAGGTAGTCCGTAAAGCTGCAAAACTGGGTTTTACCACCTTAATAATTCCCGAAAAGTATGGAGGCGCCGGTTTAAGTGACCTGGAGTTAGTTCTCTTGTGTGAAGAATTGGCCTGGGGAGATGCCGGTTTGGCTTCTACTATTGGAGGTTCCAACGGCCTGGGTGTTAAACCTATACTATTCGCCGGCACGGAGGCCCAGAAAGAAAAATGGTTGGGTATGATCTGCGAGCGCGCCGAAGAACCTTTTTTAACTGCTTTTTGTGCTACCGAAGCGAGCGGTGGTTCGGACGTGATTTCAGAGGATCCCCGGGCAGGTATTCAAACCGTGGCTCAAAAGGAGGGCTCGGATTACGTATTAAACGGGACCAAAACATTTGTCACCAATGGCGGAGTAGCCGGCCTATATGTTGTTTTTGCCAAGACCGACATTAATAAAGGCGCGTCTGCCGGACTTAGCTGTTTTATCGTGCCGGCTGATACACCGGGAGTTTCTGTCGGGGAGCGCTTTGATAAAATGGGACAGCGATTAAGCCCCACAACTGAACTCATCCTGGATAATGTTCGCGTTCCCGCAGATAATTTGCTGGGGGAAGAGGGAGATGGCATCTATATTGCTATTAACTTTCTTACCGGTGGCGGTTCGGCAGTAGGTGCTTTTGCGGTGGGTTTGGCCCGGGCGGCATATGAAGAGGCCCGGAAGTACGCTCTGGAGAGAGTGCAGGGGGGGGTGCCTATTATTGATCATCAGGCTATCGGTTTTAAGTTGGCGGATATGTGCATGCAGATTGAAGCCGCCAGGCTTTTGACCTGGAAATCTGCCTGGGCCAACCAGGTAGATCCGGACAGCCGGATTGCAGCCATGACGAAAGTTTACTGTTCTGAAATGGTTCAGAAGGTTACCTATGACGCCGTGCAAATTTTTGGGGGCTATGGTTATATGCGGGATTATCCTGTGGAAAAGTATATGCGCGATGCCCGGCTTTTACCCCTTTATGACCTTACTAACGAATTATTGCGGGCTTTGAGTATTGTACCTTTTATTGCCATGAAACCCTAAGCAAACAAAAAGGAAGCATGAAGAAATTTCTTTTGCTTATTAGATAGAAAGGTGGGAATGCTTTTGAAGTTAGAAGGAAAAGTTGCCATGGTAACCGGTGCCGGCTCGGGTATAGGACGGGAAATATGTTGCCTTTTTAGTGGGGAAGGGGCCTATCTGGCTGCCCTCGATATCAACCGGGAAGGCCTGGAGGAGACTGTCAAAATTAGTGGAGCCGAAGAAAAAGACATATTGCCCCTGCAAGTAGATGTTACTGATGTTTCAGCAGTAAAGGATTCCGTGCAAAAAGTAGTGGAGAGGTTCGGTCACATAGATATCCTGGTCAACTGTGCCGGCATACAGCAATCAATACCCTTAGGTTCTGTAACGGAAGAAGACTGGTATCGTACTGTGGATATCAACCTGAAGGGGACTTTTTTCGTTATCCAGCAGGTTTTTAAAGTTATGCGCCCCAAGCGTTATGGAAAAATAATAAGCCTTTCTTCACTTTCGGAATCAAAGGGAGGATCGGCTCTAATGTCTGTATACTCGGCCTCCAAAGGAGGCATAGCTGCTCTTACCCGTGCTCTGGCTGTGGAGATGGGTGGTTCTAATATTAATATTAATGCTATTTGCCCGGGTTTTATCAATACGCCCATGACGGAAGGAGTCCTTGAAATCGAGGAGTTTAAAGAAATTGCCCTCGATCAAACTCCACTGGGGAAAATAGGTGAACCGGGTGATGTGGCTAAACTGGCATTGTTTCTTGCCTCTGATGACGCCTCCTTTATTACAGGTCAGGCAATTTTTGTAGATGGCGGGATGTCAATTGCTTAAAGAAAGGAAGTGTTCTTCTTTTGACTACTAAATTAAATTGGGATGGAGGCAAACTGCTTAATCCGGATTTTTTTCTCACCGGTGAAGATGGATCCGTGAGTTTGCGCGGAGGTGTTTGTGCTACCTGCAATAAGTATTTCTTCCCATATAAAGAGGTTTGCACAGTTTGTTTTCAAAAAACGGTAAAGGAAACTCCTTTATCCGGCAGGGGAAAACTGGTTTCCTGGAGTGTTGCCAGTCAGCCTTCTGTTATGGGGTTGAAGTCACCTTATTGCTTTGGGTATATAGATCTGGAAGAAGGGGTGCGTATTTATTCACTCCTGGAGGTAAAAGATAATAACTTCGAAGTTCTTTACAAGGGAATGGAATTGCAAATGACCATGGGGTTTTTGTATCAAAACATAACCGGAGAAGATATCTATACTTATAAATTTGCCCCGGTAGAAATAATAAACGAAGGAGGTGATTAAATTGCGTAAAGTAGCGGTAGTAGGAACAGGGTTGGTTAAATTTGGCAATTATCCGGAAAGAGGAATAAGAAAAATGGCGGAAGATGTGCTTTTTGAAGCCCTGACCGATGCGGGTGCCCGACCTGAAGATGTTCAGGTGGCTTATTGCGGTACTAACGGTTTCTCCAGCGATACTCCTGACATGCAAGGCCCCATTTCTTTTTCTCAAATAGGCATAACTGGAATCCCTATATTGCAGTTAAAAAATGGCTGTGCTTCCGGTTCTAACGCTTTCCGTGAAGCATGGATTTCTTTGCAGAGCGGTTTATATGATGTAGCGGTGGTGCTGGGAATTGAAAAGCTAAGCGCGCCTACAATGGAAATGATAAAATTAGCGGCCAGCATGGGAGGCGGCGATGGTGAATTGGAAGGCTCCATGGGTTTTTTTCCGCCGGGTATTTTTGCCATGTTTGCCCGTCATTACATGGACGATCTGGGGGTTACAAGGGAACAATTGGCCAAAGTGTCTGTGAAAAATCATTTCCATGCCACCTTAAATCCATATGCACACTATCCTAAAAATGTAACGGTAGAAGAAGTGCTTTCTTCCCGTCCGGTAACGTCACCTTTGAATACATTGGATTGTTGCCCCATAGACGATGGCGCTGCTGCAGCAGTGTTGGCATCTGAGGATGTATTGTCCGGGTTCAAACAGCGGCCTGTTTGGGTGGTCGGTTCTGCCCAAACCTCGGGAACTTATCCGGAGGAAGGCAATATAGGTGATACCGATACCACCCGCCGGGCAGCTGCCATAGCTTATGAGATGTCCGGGGTGGGGCCGACCGACATTGACGTTGCCGAAGTACATGATTGTTTTACTCCGGCAGAACTCATGCATTACCGGGATCTGGGTTTCTGTAAAGACATACAGGAAGCTGCTCATTGGCTGGAAAAAGGCTATACGTACCTTGGCGGAAAGATACCGGTTAACACCAGCGGCGGATTACTGGCAAAAGGACATCCACTGGGAGCTACGGGGGTGGCTCAAATTTGTGAGATAGTGCAGCAGCTGCGAGGCGAATCAGGAGAAAGGCAGGTAGATAATGCCAGGGTCGGGCTAACACACAACGGGGGAGGGTTCAGGCAGGGAGATGTGGGTTCTGTTTGTGTCCACATTCTGCAAAAATAATAAACAAAATGATCGTTTGTTTATTAGCAGATATATATGAGAAAGGAGAGTGGATTTTATGCCTTTTGCAGTGGAACCGTTGAAGTGTAATGGTTGTTCCCTGTGTGAAATGGCCTGCAGTTATCATCGGGATGAGGCTTTCAGCTTGCTTTCCTCTTCCATTATGGTCTATCGGGCTGAAGAAAAGAAGAATTATTTCGGATTGATCATCAAATTTGAAGATACCCTACTGCTTGGTCGCCCTGAGGGCGCAGAAGAAGTTGGTATGGCAGAAATGCAAAGCCAGGGAGGGGGCGCGTCTGCCAAGCCCATAATGATTCGGGAGGCTTGTGATGGTTGTGAAGATCTCGATGGGCCATTGTGCGTTGCTTATTGCCCTACCGGCGCCTTGAGTAGAAGGGAGGCTGAAGTGTAATGGATTTCTTATTTTCCGGCAACCTGCTGGTGGTGGACCTGCAAAAAAAGGAGATAGAAGAAGAAGTTCTTTCCGAAGAATTTATTTCTCGATATATTGGGGGCGCCCGCGCTAACCTTGCTCTATACGAAAAATACCGGGAAGAAGACCCCATAGTTTTTGGAAGTGGTTTTTTCACAGGAACTCCCGTGCCGGCCTCCTGCCTGGGGGTGGTAACCGGAAAAAGCCCTCGTACAGGGAAGGTAGGGCACAGCCCATTTAATTTATATGCGGGAATGGAGTTAAAGCTCTCGGGTTTTGACTTCATCGTAGTAAAAGGTGTGGCAGCAGAACCGCTTTACCTGTGGGTGCATGATGGGTTGGCTGATCTCCTCGATGCCTCTGAATTATGGAAAATGGACACCTGGGCACTTACTGACGAATTGCGCAATATCATCGGAGAAGAGATGGTCCAGGTATTGGGTATCGGAGAAGCCGGAATGGAAGGGTCATCTGCTGCCCAGATAAACATTAACTACTGGGCCAGCCCCGACCAATTTGGTTTCGGGGCAAAAATGGGAGAAAAGAAGTTAAAAGCGCTGGCCCTTCGAGGGTTAAATATGCTGGATGCCGCCGATCCGCCCGAATTTAATGACCGTTGCCTGGAACTTCATAACCGGATCAAGGGAAGTGAAGTTTTGCCCGGAAAGGGGTTTGCTTCTTTTTCACCGCTGTTGGGCGGTGAGGAGATCTTCGGTTGGTTGTCCGAGTTGTTACATCGTCACAGTGGTTGTTTTGCCTGTCACATGAGTTGTAATACCTTTGTCAAGTATAATGAACCCCCTACGGAAATGCGTTCTACAGAAGTCACAGAACCGGGAATGCTTTTTACGGGTTTATCTTATTTGCAGAAGCTTAAGAAAGGAGGCTTTACTATAGAAGAATGCGGCCGAACCTTGGAGCAAGCTTCCCGGCTGGGCCTTGATCCGGAGGTAGCGGCTGATGCCCTTGTGGGTGAGGGAGTTTCCGATTCTAAAGGGGCAAAAAAGGTTTTACAGGAATTGACTTCAGCCGGGGAGGTTAAGTCAGGGGGGTGGATGTCGGAAGAGGCGGCAGAAGTAAATGACCAGAACATTTTTAGCTCCTGGCCTCCCTTTAAAGTAATTGGTGAGGGGATAGAGGAGGAATGGAGGCAAATAAATGCGCTGGCCTATACTTGCGGTATTTGCCCTGTTTTTATGTTGACGGTGCCTTTTGTAGATGCCAAAGAACTCACCGGCTTAATGGAACCGGGTGCGGAAATGGAAATGACCGGAGAAGATTTGTTAGAAATCACGCAAGAAATCTTAGACTATTAGAAAAAGAGTTGGTGAAGCGAAATAGGGTGTAAGTGGCTTAAGGATAGAAATAACAGGCTTTGTCTTACAGGTCAAACTGCCCTTAGTTCTTATCAATTATGGGAATAATGTATGATTTTGCATTTGCTTTGCAGGAAGGTGAAGAGTTTGGAAGTTGAAGAAATTACGGCGGGAATTTATACGGGGGAAGGTGCTTCTCACTCATGGACATGGTTTGTAGAAGCCCTGGATCCAATGGAAGGCGTTAAAAAAGTTTACCTGGATGAAGCTGATGTTACCCATGAATCCCTTGCAAAACTGGATATATTCCTCATGGGAGGCGGAGATGTATATGGTATGGCTAAAGCATTGGGAAGAAAAGGCGCGCATGCCCTGGAAAAATTTGTGGACAACGGGGGAATATTTCTGGGTTCCTGTGCAGGGGCTTACCTGGTAATGAGCGGGGTAAATTTGCCGCCCTATGATCCTTTTAACTTGATTGATGCCGGCATGGTAAATTACGCCATTTCTCCCCCGATTTTGCCGGGAATTTTGCCTAAGTATTTGGTGCCTTACGGAAAAGGATATGTTTTTTATCCTGCATATGGCCCCGTAGAGTTGGAAATGATGGGAGAGCCGCTTTTGTCGAACAGAAAAAAAATGGTGGCCCCCCTTTATGGTGGGCCGGTTATTGATCCCGGCAAAGGTGCGAAGCCCTTGGGATATTATGGAGGGCTGCAAAAAGGGTGCATAACTCTGGCAAGTGAACCCTACATGGAGGAAAATTTTAACGGGGGTTGCGCCGCGGCCTGGGCCCCAAAAGGCAAAGGAAAGGTGTTTTTGTTTGGGCCCCACCTTGAATGTCCGGGTTTTCCCGAGGGAAACGATGCAATTAGAAATGTAGCAGGATCGGCAAAAGGGGAGCGGATGAAATTGAAACCAAGAGAGGGTTTAATGCCCACAGGAGAAAAAGAAAAAAATAAGGGAGGCGAATCTTCCTGTGTGGGCTTAAAATCTCCTCGGAATTTTAAATTTAACAGTGAACGGAAAAAGAAGCAATTGCAGTCTATAAAAAGAGAATTGTCTAATGCCCGTATTGTAGCCTTTGGACTGGAAAAGATGCCGGTGAGCTGGAATGTGGGTACGAAGGTTTGGGAACCGGAAAAAATACGCTTGTTTGTGGAATTCTGCTGGCGTCGTATTGAGCGTTTGGAAAAGGTGGTTGCCGCAGAAAAGGAAAACAGCAGTGAGGAAGAGGAATTAGAAGAGTTGGTGGAAAGCGTTATCCGCACAAGGGAAATGATCCGGGACTTAAAAAAAAGCCTTGATAAAGGGACGGAAACTACGCATTTGGCCATGCATTTATTCCGCCACTTGAAACGCCAGACAGTAATGCTTTTGGAAACAAGCGGTTGAGAATTTGATATGAATGAGAGGTGAATGAAGCTTGAAGAATAATATCGGCGTATATATTTGCCACTGCGGCTCCAACATAGCTTCCACTGTGGACTGTGGAAAACTGGCGGAATATGTCGAAAATATGCCCCACGTAAAAGTAGTACGGGAATATAGTTATATGTGTTCAGACCCCGGTCAGGAACTTATAAATAAAGATATCAAGGAAATGGGGGTTGACAGGGTAGTCATAGCAGCGTGTTCTCCTCGTTTACACGAAAACACCTTTCGAAGATTGCTTCATAAGGCGGGTATTAATAGATATTTGCTGGAAATGGCCAATATTAGGGAGCAGTGCTCGTGGGTCCACCAGAAAAAAGAAGAAGCTACTTCGAAAGCCAGGCAGTTGCTTTCTTCTGCCTTGAATAGAGTAATGCTGCAAGAGGAATTAGAAACTCTTAAGGTGTCTATAACTCCGGCAGTGATGGTTATTGGGGCCGGAATTGCCGGTATTCAAGCTTCGCTAACTATATCCAGGGCAGGTTACCCCGTTTACCTGGTGGAGAAAGAGCCTTCCATCGGAGGCCATATGGCCCAGCTTGATAAAACTTTTCCTACTCTTGATTGTTCGGCTTGTATTCTCACTCCCAAAATGGTGGAACTTGCCCAGCAGGAAAATGTTCACCTTCTTACCTGTGCCGAGGTGGAGAATGTAGAGGGTTACGTGGGCAATTTTAAAGCCCGGGTAAAACAGCATCCCCGTTATGTAGATCACGATGTTTGTGCCGGCTGTGGTAGCTGCATGGAAGCTTGTGCTGTCCAAAAAGTACCTGCCGAGTTTGAAGAGGGGTTGGGGATGCGCCCGGCAGCTTATATTCCCTTTCCACAGGCCGTACCACTAAAATCTACCATTGATTCACAGCATTGCCTTGTATTCAGGGAGGGTAAATGTTACCAGAAATGTGAGGAAGTTTACGGCCCTTCCGTGCGAAAGCGTTTTTTGCGCCGCGCTCAACAGCGCAGGGAAAGGCCGAAGTGTGTAGAGGCCTGTGAAGCCGGAGCCATTAATTTTGAGCAGGAGGAAAAAAATTGGGAACTGGAGGTAGGGGCAATTATAGTTGCTACGGGTTATGATCTCTTTGATGCCCGGGATATGCCCCAGTACGGTTATGGAAAATATAATAATGTTTATACGGGAATGCAGTTTGAACGTATGTTAAATGCTTCCGGCCCAACTGAGGGAGAAATCCTCAAAAGTGATGGTGAGCCACCGGAATCCATAGCTTTTATCCATTGTGTGGGCAGCCGGGATGAAAACCACAATTTTTATTGTTCCCGTGTTTGCTGTATGTATAACATGAAGCATGCGTACCAGGCGAAAGAAAAAACCGGGGCCAGGGTTTACGAATTCTATATAGACCTTATGGCTTTTGGAAAGGGGTACCAGGATTTTTACCGGCGTGTGCGGGAAAAGGACGTGATTTTTACCCGGGGTAAATGTGCGGAAGTGCTGGAAGTGGATGATAAATTGAGAGTGTTTGCGGAAGATACTCTTATGGGAAGGCCTCTGGAGGTAGATGTGGATATGGTGGTACTGGGGACGGGAGTGGTGCCGCGGCAAGAGACATCGTCCATTGCCGGCGTAACAGGAATTTCGCAGGGCACGGATGGATTTTTTCAGGAAGCGCACCCTAAATTACGGCCCATAGAAACACTTGCCGATGGTATTTTTATTACCGGTTGTTGCCATGGCCCAAAGGATATCCCTGACACTGTGGTTCAGGCATCATCGGGAGCAGCTGAGGCGCTTTCCCTTATTTCAAGAGGAGAATTGGAAGTAGAAGCTTTAACTGCAGCAGTTAATCATGATTTATGCCGCGGCTGCGGCTTATGTGTGGAAGTATGTGCCTATAATGCCGTCACTATCCATGAAGAAAGCGGGAAGGCCATGGTGAATAAGGTGATTTGCAAAGGGTGTGGGACTTGCGTTGTGGCATGCTTAACCGGAGCTGTAGATCAGTATAATTTCACTGATGATATAATTCTGGCTCAGATTGAAGGGGTTTTAAAACAAAATAAATAGTTTGGCATTTAGAAGCTATATTTGTGCCAATTGAGCAAAAACCTGCAGGTATTCATTCGCCACGTTGCTCCAGAGCATTTGACGGCTGTAGCGGTAAGCATTTTCCCTTAATTTGTTGCGCAGCTTGCTATCTTCTAAAAGTAACAGCAGTTCCCTGGCGATAGCTTCACTGTCGCGGAAAGGAACCAGTCTGCCGTGATTATTGCTAAGCATTTCTGCGGCATAATGATAGGGAGTAGATATTATTGCTTTTCCGCAGCCCATGGCATAAGCAAGAGCTCCCGAAGCAGTGCGATCTTCATTTAGATAATTTGTTATGAAAATATCAGTGGCCAGCAGGTAATCGATTAATTCTTGCAATGACACGAACTCGTCGTGGAAAAAAACGTTGTCATTCAGCTCCAATTCATCTACCAACTGCATGAGGGAATGGCGGTATTCTTCCCCATGATATTTTTTAATGACGGGATGGGTTTTGCCCACGACCAGGAATGCGGCTTGGGGAAAATGTTTGGTTACCTCTGCCATGGCTTCTATTACATATTCAATTCCTTTTTTCTGGTCCAGTAAGCCAAAATTTAAGATAACCGGACGACCTTCCATGCCGATGTTTGGTTTGTAATGAGAGGGATCGATAAATGGTTTTTCGTGAATGCCATGGTGGATAAATAAAACTTTGTCTATGGGAATATCATAAGAATCCCGCAAAATTTCCCGGGCTGTATCGGCCATTACGACTACATAGTTTGAGCGAGTGCTAATTTCCTGAATTATTTCTTTTTGAGTAGGGGTAGGATTGTTTATTACGGTGTGTAGGGTTGAAACCACAGGTTTTTTTAGTTTATTGAGCAAGTTTATAATATAATATCCTTCTTCTCCGCCAAAAAGATTAAACTCATGCTGCAAAGAAACTATATCCTGAGAGGTAGCGTTAATAAATTCAGCTGCCTCGTAATAGTCGTTAAGAGAGTGATCTTTGATTACAAAAGTAGTTTCTGAAGGGTAATTATTAATGGGTTCTTCAATATCATCCACAGCTATTACTTGTAATGAATTATTGGTTACTTCTTCTCTTTTATATTGCTTGGCCAGGCTTGATAATAAGTCTTGCGAAAAAGTGGCGATGCCGCATAGGCGGGGGGGATAACTGGATATAACAGAAACTTTTGGGGTTTCTTGCAAATCTATTTTAAACATACCTTTAATCACCTCCTTTATTTGAAAACTTATGATGCATAAGTATGCATGAGGAAGATGAGCAATATATTATTGAACATTTGAACATAATTTTTTGGTTTTTCTACAGTTATTGGACGATTTTTGCGATAGCTATAGAATGGCAGCAATAACAATGAGTTATTTGATAAATTACCGAGTTTCTTGACAAAAGGTTCCTCTTGGAAGATTTTTATGATGAGAGTACTCTGCGTTTTGTTACTGAGATATATGCGGTGATTTTTAAACCATTGATTAAAATCTTAATCGTGCTTTTATTTAAATATTTCGACAATCCTGATTATAAATCCTTCTTAAATAATAGAAATATTTACATATGAAGGTTAGAGTAAAATGAAAACCGGTTATTAACGCGTTTGCCAAATTAATGTAAAATATAATTTTCAGGGAGAAGGAAATTTTATAAGCTAGAGTGAATATTATTAATATAGAATGTTTTTAATCTTATACACTGCTTAAATATTTCCAAAATATTAACTGCTCACGCCAAAAAAACTTGGCTAAGGGAGCTGTGCCTGAGTAGTTACTCAAAATATAAACTATATTATTCAAGGAGGTTATGATGGCTACGCAAAAATTAATTCCTTTGCCTTTGGAAAATATGGATGAAACAGATATTTCTCTGGCGCATAGTTTGCAAAAATGGGCGGAAACCGAAGTTATTAACCGGAGATTGGAATACAGGGAAGATTATGCAAATTTGTTATTACCTGCTATGCATAAGTTATTGGTGGATATTGAGATGCAGAAGCTGCTTTGGCCGGAGAAATATGGGGGAGTGGAACATAACACCCCGGAAGTAGCTTTTACGCTGGCCCATGCCCTGGAACAAATTGGCCGCGCGGATACGGGCATCGGGTTTATTTGCGCTTCTACTTATGCCCTTTGCAATACTTTTGCTCTCCAACCCACCTTGAACGATGAACTGTGCCGGGAATTTGCCCCTCAGTTTTGTGAGGGTAATGCCCCTGTTTTAGGTTCTCTGATCGTTCCCGCGTATGGTAGCGAGGAAAGCGATTCTGCTACGGCATTCCGGGGAAAATATATGCAGGCCGGCGCGCGAAAGGCAGGTAATGAATGGATAATCAGCGGCAAGGAAATACGTCCCCTTAACTCGGGCGCTGATGCTTCTTTATACGGGGCTTTATGTTTTTTGGAGGATGAACAGGAGCCGGCATTTTTTATTATTCCCGCTCACTTACCCGGCATCAAACGAGGAGAAAATTTTATTAAAACCGGCCTGGCTGCCAGCAGAAACTGCATTCTGAATCTGGATGAAGTGCGCGTGCCGTTGAACAACCTTGTTTTCCGGGGAGAAGCCCCTTACCGGAGGATGATGTCCTGGCTTTACATGGGGATGAGCGCAGTAACTGTAGGCTCACTTTTTGCTGTTTACGAAATAATAAAGGACTGGGGAGATACCAGGGTAATAAAAGGGAAGGGAAGTATTTTTAAGGAAAACCCTCTCACAGCCTCCTTGATGGCGGAAGCAAGCAACGAGATATTGCTAAGCCGCCTTCTAACTCACCAGGCTTCGCAAATGTTAGCTAATCCGGGAGCCTACGAAACCGGGGAGGATGAAAGGTTGTACATTTATGCTCTGAGTATTGCCAACCATGTTAGCAGTGCTGCTGAAAAGACTATTAACCAGGTTATGGAATTAATGGGGTCGGCAGGGTACGCTACCGAATGGAACCTCGAGCGTTACTGGCGGGACGTTAAAAATCTGCAGCTTTACCTGGGTAACTGGGAATTAAATAAAATGGATTTGGCCCGCTACTTCTACCAGTGCAAATCTTTGTGAATGAGCTGGCCGGATAAAAAAATTTGCTCCTTTTGTTCCGAAATAAAGGGGCAGGTTAAATATAATTCAGTTACATTATTCTAAGAATATAATATAATTGTTCAAACATATTATTGGGGAGGATTATAAATATGCACACTATTGATGATTTTACCAGGCCCAGGGAGTATCTTTCACCGCTGGATGAATACATGGGCAAAATAGTTAGAGATTGGGCAGAAAGAGAAGTAATACCTTTTCGCCGGAATTATGATGAAGACTGGAAAGAGCATAAAATTATTGAACCTGCTTTTGACAAATTAATGGGCGAGCTGGGAATGCAGCGCGTTCTATTCCCTGAAGACTTGGGAGGTTGGGGATTGGGCCATTCCCACTACATTGGTTCGGCTTCTTTTCGTATGTTTGAGGAAGTGGCGCGAGCGGATTCTGCTATGGCCGTTGCTTTTGGAGTCGTATTTTGGCCCCTGATTATGATCTGCAACAAACCGCATGTTAACCGCCGACTGTGCGAGGAATTTTCACCCCTTTTTTGTCAGACAGACAAGGCAGTATTTGCAGCTAATGCCATGACTGAACCCCAGGGTGGCGCGGACATAGAAAACCTGGACATCGTTAAGGGAACTACTATTGAAACCACGGCAGTGCTTGAAGGTGATGAGTGGGTTATAAACGGGCACAAGCTCTGGCCTACCAACAGCGGTGGCATAGCGGATCTGTTTGGGGTGGTATGCACCACTAATCCCGGCTCTGACGATGTGAATGATTTTGCCTTTATTTTTGTTCCCGCAGACACCCCCGGTGTTACCCAGGGTGGGCCTTATCAAAAAGCGGGAATGGCTGCGGATAAGAACGGAGACATCTGGTTCGAAAATGTAAGGGTTCCTGCCTTTTATCGCGCCTGCGGCCCCGGAGATGATTATAAATATTTTAAAGAAGTTATCTCTTTCGGCAACCTTGGCAGTATCTCGTTTGTCAGCGGGGCCTTGCTTAATGTATATGAAATATTGCGGGAATTTGTGGATACATATTTTTTCAAAGGAAAGCCTCTGAAAGAACATGATGCGGTGGCAGGGGTTCTGGCGGATTTAGCAAAAGATATTGAAATCATCCGGATTATAGGTTACCAGTACGCCAGGATGATTGATCGACCGGATATTTATGGAAACCGGTGGAGTGAGGAGATTGTGGCCAAGGGGCGGGCCTATAAATATTTTGCCTGTGATCGGGCCGTGGAAGACCTGGGAAAAGCTATGAACCTGATGGAGGCGTATGGTGGTGAACGCTGCTGGGATATTGAGAAACACTGGAGAGATTTAAAAATTGTTCAACTGTGGATGGGCGGTAAACAGCTTTGCCAAATGGAGACGGCACGCCTATTTTTCGACTGCCAAACTCTATAAATAATTGTGGAAATAATCATGGAAAGGAAAGGAAATTTATGAGTGAATCAAATTATCAACCCGGCTCTATTGATGCTGCCGATCGGGTAATGCGGGAACTTTTGCGGACCCCCCGTTTCAAAAACAGAGTTAAGGTATTGCTTAATTCTCTGGATCCGGAATCGGCGCCCGGTCTGGTGAGAACCTTTATGTGGGAAGATGCAGAGTTTTTTTTAGATGTGGTGGGAGTTGCTCCCGATGTTCTGAATGCTTTGGTTTTGGGCAGTAAGGAAGCCGTGGTCCAGGCAGAAAATTATCCGAAGCCGGTGTTGGCTGATTTCATGTCTCAGATGTTAGATAAATTTGATGCGGAAGAGCTTGGTTCTACCATAGGGAGGGCAGCAGCCCTTTTGCAGGACATACAGAATGTCCCCGGTGACCCCGTGCAGAAATCCTTTGAAGATTTTAAAAGCCGGGTAAACAAAGGGTTGACTACTGAAGGGCAAGAAGACACGGCTACTTTACTACTTTCTGTTTTGCAGCCATTACTTCGCCAACAGATGAGTCGGCTGGCTTCAGAAGCTGCCCGGGAGGGTTCGGAAACTCAGAAAGTGATTCACGGCCTTTCACAGGCTTTTATGGAAGAAGTAAAAGAAAATCCGGATTTTCTTAATTATGTCCTCAGACCATTTTTTGACTCTTTGCCGGGGACTGATAGCGAAAACGACTGAAAAATTAATGTAAGAGGAGGAAAAGGAAAGTATGGAAGACGATTTCAAAAACAAGGATTTTAAAAACGAAAATAATGAAGAGTCGCCGCAAACCGGAGCCGCCCCCCGCATTATAAAAGAACTCCTCCGTACCCCGGCATTTAAAGATTTAATTACTTTAAGCCAGGGAGAATATGAGAAAGAAGATCCCCGGGAGATGGCGAGAACAATTTTATGGGAAGATGCCGCTTTTTCCTTCGGCTTATTGGGCAATCTGCCTTCCGGTATAAATTTTTGGCTAAACTTTTTAGATGAGCTGGGGATACAGCTTCAAAATATGCCCCCTCATCTCTTGCGAGAATATATTTCTCAGATGGGGGATAATTTGGATAGGGAAGCGCTGGTAAATTTGCCTCGGTCTTATGCGCCTCTGGTGGAAAAGCTTTTATGGGAGGATCCGGAAAATCGACGCCATTTGCGCGCAGGAGCCAAAGAAACCCTCAACAACCTGATGCGCCTTTCTGCCCGATCAATAGATAAACTTTCTACCCTATATGAACAGGAAGAAAAGGCCGAAGGGGGAGCGGATGGCTTTGATGGCGGCGAAAGTGAAAATGATACTCTCGGAGAAGAGAAAGAACTGGATCCTCAAGCTTTGGGGGAATTGGTTAATTCCTTGTTTAAGTGGATGGGGGAAGCAGCGGGCAAAGATCCGGAGACCATCCGAGCTGCTCAGAAAAAAAAGAAAGCTTTTTTAGAGGAAACCTTAAAACACACTGATTTTGGTTTATTACGCAGCGCAATTACCAGGCGGGCAGAAGCCAATTATCCTGTTTACGAGGCAGTGAGCGGTGCTCTTGTAAGTGACCCTATTATTTTTGCCAACCTGGTTAATGTTTTGCCTCCGCTGCTCAATAATTTGCTCAAGGGAGTTTCCAGCACTATTTCTCACGTTGATTTTCCTCCCGAGATCCTGGCCAGTGCTGTTTTCAACCTGCTTGATGACCTGGAAGCTGCGGAAATAGCCGGAATCGCCAATGGATTAAGCAGGTTAATTAACCAACTTCATGAAGGAAACATGATCCTTGGAAAAAACGAACCACGCTTTAAAGGTGTGTTGGAAAATTTCCTGGAAAAAGTACTTCAAGACTTTGATCAAAATGAAGTTGCCGGGGCGCTACAGGCTGTTATGGAAGATATGGAGGTTGTCCTCATGGTAACGGCAGATACTTTGGCGGAAAGGCCAGACTTGCTGGAAGATGTATTTCCGGCCGTCTATGCCGGGTTTAATGCTAATTTGAGAGGCCTTATTTATTTTGTGCACACTTTGGATGATCTTCCCCCCGAGACTTATCAGCAATTGGGGCGGGAATTGGAAGAAAAAGGTGTCATTAAAGAGCTTGCCAGCCTTGTTAACGCGTTAATAGGTTTCGCCAACAGGATGATGGCGGAAAATCCTCATTTGTTGCAGCATGTAATCGAATCTCTTTATAATGACCTGGACAAAGATGAAATACAGAAACTTACCCGGCAGATTTATCAGCAGGGATATGCTTTTATGGTCAATGAGGAATTAGATGATTATTTACGTCCTGACTACATCGGACGAATGACCAATTCACTCCTGGTTTCATATAATCGCAAATTAGAAAAGGAACCTCACAAAGTGCAGCAGAACCTGGAACTTTACTTAAAAAATCTTGATCAAGAAGAATTGTCCCGGGCAGTCACCAATAGTTCGAAACAATTCCAGAATGTTATAGCAAATAATCCCCAATTGGCTCAGGGGTTAATGAGTATTATTTATTCCGTTTTCAAGGGAGCTGTAATAGGAGCTTTTAGATCGGGAAAACGTAAGTAAGCATATTTCCCTATTCAATCTCGGGGCAAAGCAAAAGAGGGAGGCGAAATAAAACATGGATGAGTTGAACGAACTGGTTAGCGTCATAGAAAACTCTTATGTGAGGAAAGCTCGGGAAGACGGACAAAAAATTATAGGCTATGCTTGCCTATCTACTCCCCGCGAAATATTTGATGCTGCGGGAATATTTCCTTACCGAATTAAAGCCTTATCTACTACGGAAACAGAAATGGCCGATGCCCATCTTTCGCGTTTTAATTGTGGATTTTGCCGTTCGTGCCTGCAACTGGGGCTAGATGGCACTTACGACTTTTTGGATGGTCTGGTAGAAACTAACGGGTGCGATCACCTGCGGGGAATGTTTGAGAACTGGCAGTATGCGACTCCCCGTTCTTTTTTTCACTATATCAGGGTGCCCCATCTTGTGGATGAGGATTCTATGGAGTGGTTTAGGGGCGAGCTGGAAATGCTTGTGGAAGCTTTGGAAAAACACTTTGATGTGATTATAAATGAAGAAAATTTGCAGGCTTCCATTAAGATGCAGGATCAAATAACAGAAAAGTTGAGACAAATTTATGAGAGCAGATGGGAGAAGGATATAAGGGTGCCGGGAAGTGAAATAATGTCTTTGACAGTGGCGGAAGGTTCTATGCCTCCTGCTGACTACAGCCGTTTGCTGGATGAATATTTAGAAGTTATCAGGAAAAGAAAGCCGCTGAAGCCCCGGGCCAGAATTTTTATGGGTGGGGCGGCTACCGATGAAGTGGAACTCATAACTGCCCTGGAAGAGCTAGGGGGAATTATGGTTGCGGACTCGTTTTGCTTCGGAGGAAGGCTTTTCCGGCGGAAAGCATCAGCGGATAATTCTCTGCTTAGGTTAGTGGAAATGTATTTAAACAATTTATTGTGCCCGCGTATGTTTATGGACTATGAGAGCCGCAAATTTTTTATAAAGGACATGATCCAAAAATCCGGAGCAGAAGGGGCGGTCCTTTTTCATAATAAGTTTTGTGATCTGCACGGCATTGAAAATGTCCAAATAAGGTTAGATTTGGAAAAAGAGGGTATACCGGTCCTGCTTTTAGAAAAGGAATACGGCGCGGAGGCTGATATAGGACGCTTGAAGACTAGAGTGCAGGCTTTTTTGGAAAGGCTAAAGAGGTGAATAATATGGAAAACACAAAAATGCTTCCCAATGAAGGTTTGTTTGATCGGGTTTACGGGCTGTTTGAAATTTTAAAAAAGCTTCCCCCTCAGTTAAGTGAAAACGAATTAGAGGGTTTATTAAAAGTACTTCCCCCGGATAGCGCCAATAGTATGCAAGCCTTATTAAAGCCTTCTATCCAAAAGGCTTCCCTTACGTTCTTAAATATGCTTACTACAGCGTTGGAGGAAACCCGGAACGCCAAAAAAAATGGTAAAAAAGTGATACTTGTGCCATTTAATTTTCCCCCGGAGATTATCCATGCTTTTGACAATCTTGCACCGATTACCACCGAAGTTTTAACCACCTTAGGGGTAGTGGCGTTGGAAGGCCAGGGTGAAAGATACTGGGAATATGCCATGGGTTTGGGCTTGCCCGACCATCTCTGCTCTGCCAATACCATTGACCTGGGCTCAACCCTTACAGGCATTGATTTTGATCCTGACGCCATTATTTCGGGTTGTGTGGGCAGTTGTGATGTCAATTCTAAAACCCATGAATTTGTTTCTGCCTTGCTGGGCCTGCCCCAAATTCCTTTGGAAAAACCAACGGATGATACCGCCCGCGGTTTTGAATTTTTTAAGAAGAATTATTATAAGATGATCTCACAGTTGGAACAATTGGCCGGAGAAGAGCTTAAAGAAGAGAATTTGAGGGCTGTAGCCGAAAAAGCTAACCGCTGCACCGAGTTATACTATGATATATGGGAAATGAAAAAACAAGTGCCCTGCCCTGTGCCGGGCATATTTTCCCTTTTTGTTTGTGCTTCCCGTTTTTCCATGTGGGGGCGGGATGAAGCTATTAGGACTTTGGAAGATTGCCTGCAAGTAGCTATACGCAATTATGAAAGTGAAGATTACGGGGATCGTGGAGAAGCAGCGCGGGTAGTCTGGATATACCTCAGTTATTATTTTGATTTTATTAATTTTTATGACTGGATGGAAAAGAAAAGAATAAGCAATATGGGTGATATGCTGCAGCTGGCATTTCCGGAACCGCTGGATCTTTCCACCAGGGAATCCATATTGGACGGAATGATTAAAAGTGCCTGGAACAATGTTATGACCAGGCAGATGGGGGCATCTTCCATGTCCGCTCAGTGGGTAGAAGATATCATCCATGTGATTAAAGAACTTGATATTAACGGGGCAATTTATTGCGGTCATCATTCATGCAAACAAACCTGGAGTGTTTTTTCTATTGCCCGCAATGAAGTGCTCAAAAGGACCGGCATTCCTACTTTGGGCTTGCAGGGAGATTCTTGGATGAAAAATATGACCCCCATGAGCGTTATCCAGGAGGAAATTGAACAGTTTGTAAACAACGTGGTAATCAAAAAACGAGGCCGCCGCAGGCGCAAAAAGTCTTAATTTTCACAGGGGCCGGTTTATTGACAATAATTATTGATGGAGGTTGATATAGTAGATGTTATATGCAGGAGTTGATGTAGGTTCTTTATCGGCACAGGCGGTGGTTATTAAAGACAATGTTATTTATTGCAATTACAGTATGCGGGTGAAGCCAAGGCCGGTAGATTCTGCGGCTACAGTTTTAGAGGAAGCGCTAAAAGAAAAGGGCCTTTCTCTAAAAGATCTTGCTTTCTGTGTAAGTACAGGTTATGGACGGGAACAGGTCCAGAAAGAGGGGTTGTCGGGAGAAAACATGAGTGAGATTTCCTGTCACGGCAAGGGCGCTCATTGGCTCTTGCCGCAGGTAAGGACTATAATAGACATTGGGGGGCAGGATGCAAAGGTAATCAAAGTAGATGAAAACGGTGAACTGGTTAACTTTGTAATGAATGATAAATGCGCTGCCGGAACCGGGCGTTTTCTTGATGTAATGAGTAAAACGCTGGGAGTTTCTGTGGATGAGCTGGCCCCTCTGTCTTCAAAATCCCGCCAGGCAGTGGAAATGAGCAGCCGTTGTAGTATTTTTTGTGAAACTGAGGTACATCATTATCTGCAGAGAGGAGCCGGCTTCGCGGATGTGGCTGCTGGCATAAATTATGCCATGGCTGAACGCGTAATGGCCTTGGTGCGCCGGGTAGGAATAGAAAAGGAAATAACCATGAGCGGTGGGGTTGCTAAAAACTCGGCGGTGCGAAAAGAATTGGAGAAATTAATGCAAACCCGCATGGTATCCTATAAAGCGGATACGCAAATTGTAGGGGCGCTGGGAGCAGCTTTGTTTGCGCGGAAGTTGGGGGAGGTGAAGTCCTTATGATATCTTTAGGTATAGATGTGGGCAGCCTTTTTACTAAAGCGGTACTTTTAGATGATGACCAAATGCTGGCTTCGGCAATGCGGGAAACTACCGGTAATATTTCCGGGGAAATAGAGGACTTTATAAATGAAGTGGCCTCCCGGGGAGGAGTTTCCAGGCAGAATATAGAGATTTGCGTAAGTGCCGGGCAGGGGGAAGATCTGGTGGAACAGGCCGATTTTAGTGAAGATACCGTGGTCTGTATCGCTATGGCCAGCCGTCATCTGCTGCCTGAGAGCGAATTAGCCGTAGATGTGGGTGGACAAAGCATTACCACTGTTATTAGTGATGCGGAAGGTGAAGTGGCGAACTTCATGCACAACGATAAATGTGCTTCCGGTTCGGGGCGGTTTATTGAGGTAATCAGCTCAGCCCTGGGTGTTAATATGAATGATCTTGATGAAATTGCGGGTAAAGCGCAGAAAACTATACCGGTAAGCACTCAATGCGCTGTATTTGCGGAAAGTGAAATTGTTTCTTATGTAAACCAGGGCGAAGCTGTACCCGACTTAATTGCAGCGGTATGCGAAGCCGTAGCCCGTATTGTGGTTTCTCAGGCGCTTCGTTTTGGAACCACAAATAATTATACTGTAACCGGTGGGGTAGGACGCATTAGCGCTGTGGTAAATGTCCTGGAGAAACGCCTTCAGGGCAATTATTATCCTTTTCCTATTGATCCTCGGCTGGCAGTAGCTTATGGGGCTTCCCTCCTGGGGCAGATGGAGGAATAATATTGGGGCTTTTTACCGAACCGCTGAAAAAATTGAACTTTTACCGAGAAAATGCCCGTAAACGGGGACTTTTATTAGAATATATGTATGATCCTGCCGCAGCTTGGCCGCAGAGCCGTTCTTTGGTGCTTCAAGAAGATACCGCTGTGGAATTAGGAGGGGAAAAAGGTTCCCTGTTTATGGTTTTGTGGACGAAGGAATTAGATATGCTTTGCCGCGATTCTATAAGTATCGTGGGACCGAAGTTAATGGATGCCGTTCCAGCAAAAATGCCTTTTGCGCAGATAATCTTGGTGGGCGGGGAATTTGAAGATGAATACAATACTTATAGAGATATAATGGATGTTATATTTGATACTCGCCTGGAGGGAGTTTCTACAAGGCTTTGGCCGGATAGGCAAAGAATATGGTGCCGCTTGAGTAATGAAGCTGTGGAAGAGGGGTTTGACCTATTCAGGTATGGTTCTACCTTGCTGCAAAATTTTAAAAGTCAATCCTGGATACAAAGCGCTGAGGTAATTTTTGTGACCACGGCAGAGGAATTGGAAATGTTGTTACCCGAGGCCAAAAAAGTACAAAATATTTTGGAGGCCATGCAAAAAATGTATGAAGAGATGATTTTTGATTGTGAAACCTGTGACTACAGGGAAGTTTGTGAAGAGGTAGAAAGTTTGCAAGAAATTCGACAGAAATTATTAAAGGAACGGGGGCAGGCATGAACAAAGCGATAGCTGTTTGTGGTAAAGGTGGAGTGGGTAAAACTACTATTGCGGCATTGATGTGCAAGTTGTTACTTGAACACAATAACATAAAGGGTTTGGCCATTGATGCCGATCCCGGCGCAGGTTTGTCTCAGGCTACTTCCCTTCCCATCAAAAAAACGGTTAATGATTTACGTGAAGAAATTATTGCTTGCAGCCAAGAGCGGACTGCAGATCCATCGAACCTGGCTGCTTCCATTGATTATCAGCTCATGGAATCTCTTACAGAGCACCAAAATTTGGCTTTTTTGGCTGTAGGCAGGCCGGAGGAAGATGGCTGCTATTGCCAGGTAAACACTTTTTTACGTGAGGCTATTCAAATGCTTGTTTCCCACTTTGATTATATCATAATCGATGCGGAAGCGGGCGTAGAACAGTTAAATCGCCGGGTGATGGAAAGGATTGATTTTCTTATGTTGGTCTCCGATCTTTCTGCCAAAGGTTTGCATGTAGCCAAAACTATTAGAGACGTGGGCGCAAAAAATATTAAAGATCACGCCGTGGGATTGGTCTTGAACCGGGTTAAGGAAGAAAAAGAGGTTTCCCGTGTAGAGCAATCACTTGATCTTCCATTGTTGGGGTGGATACCGGAAGATCTAAATGTAAATGATTTCGACTGTAATGCAAGGTCATTTTTGCATTTTCCCGAAACTCCGGCCCTTCAAGCATCTCGTTCAATTTTTGCTCGGTTACATGAATAAAAAAACTGTTTTTTTTTAGCTTAGGGCAAAGGATTACTGGTTTGATTAAAAAAACTTTTAAGGTATAATATAAAAAACTGTTCAAAAAACTTTATTAAGAGATGGAGGTGATCTGTTTTGAGTGAAATTCAAGAAGTAAATGAGAGTAATTTTGAAACGGAAGTTCTAAATGCGGATAAACCGGTGCTGGTTGACTTTTGGGCTCCCTGGTGCGGCCCGTGCAGTATGGTGGCAAAGTCACTGGAAGAATTGGCGAAAGATTACGGCGATCGATTGAAAGTTGTAAAAATTAATGTTGATGAGAACAATGATCTGGCTTCTCAATTCGAGGTAATGAGTATTCCCACCCTCAAAATTTTTAAAAACGGGGAAGAGGTAGATAGTATAATGGGCGCTCAACCAAAGCAGAATATTGCTTCGCAGGTGGATAAACACCTGTAATTTAATCGAATAAATGTTTCTCACTATAACTAAGAAGTAGGCCTAAAATAGTGAGGATTAGGTTGGGGCAAGGGCAAAGGATAATATCCGCTTTGAAATAGTTTTAATAGCGGAGAATAAAATAAGTTAAATTATGAACTAAGTTTAGGAAGGGAGATTTTAAAATGGCATATGGTTATATGGGTAAGGTTTTGGAAGTGAATTTGAGCACAAATGACATCACCAGTTATTCATTGCCGGAGAAAACTCTGGATCTTTACGTGGGTAATAAGGGATTGGCCATACGACTCCTTTATGATTTATTAACAACGGGGGTGGATCCTTTAAGTGAAGACAATATACTTATTGTTACTACCGCTCCTTTAACGGGGACAGGGGCACCCAGCAGCAACCGTTTTAACGTAACCACTAAATCGCCCCTCACAGGCGCTATCGGTGATTCCAACTGTGGTGGTGATTTTGGAGTGCACTTGAAAAGAGCGGGTTACGATGCTCTTATTGTGAAAGGCAAAGCTTCTTCCCCGGTATATTTAGATATCACCGATGAAGGAGTTAATATCAAAGATGCCCGGGATATGTGGGGTTTAAATACCGAAGAAAGCCAGGAAGCCTTGCCGGAAAAGGCAGGCAAAATGGTTATTGGCCCGGCGGGAGAAAACCTGGTTAAGTATGCTTGTATTGTGAGTGAAGAGAGGGTAGCAGGTAGAGCCGGAGTGGGGACTGTTATGGGAAGCAAGAACTTAAAGGCTGTTACTGCCAGTGGCAATTTAAAACCGCAAATTTACAACGAAGAACTTTTCAAGGAAGCGGTTAAAGAATGGCGAGATTTATTAAAGTCACATCCTTCTACCGGAGAAGAACTTCCTCGTTATGGCACCTCTATGTTTATAAACCGGACCAGCGCTACTCATACTCTTCCCACGCGTAACTTTAAACACGGCCAATTTAAGGATGCGGAAAAAATTAGCGGTGAAACTCTTGCAGATAAATATCTCACCAAAAACATAGGTTGTTATGGATGCCCCATGAGATGCGGTAGGCAGGTAAAAGTCGACGGCAAGCCTGTAAAAGGGCCTGAATACGAAACAATTGGCATGATGGGCTCAAACCTGCTTATGAACGATTTGCAGGAGATTTCTAATTGGAATCGCCAGGCAGATCTTTTGGGCCTGGATACCATTTCCCTTGGAAATACGCTGGGTTTTGTAATGGAAGCGGGCGAGAAAGGGCTTATTAAAACTGATCTAACTTTCGGGCGGAGTGATAATATCTCCAAGGCCGTTGAAGATATTGCTTATCGGAGGGGATTGGGTGATGAAATGGCTGAAGGAGTCCGCTACCTTTCTCAAAAGTACGGAGGCGAAGATTTTGCTATGCAGGTCAAAGGCCTTGAAATGGCTGCCTATGAACCACGTTCAGCATTAGGAATGGGTTTGGGATATGCGGTGGCCAACCGGGGCGGATGCCATCTGGGTGCCGGATATGTCGTTTTCCTGGAAGCTAATGGGCCCATAACGGTAGATCCTTTTACTACTAAAGGAAAGCCGGGGTTGGCAGTTTTTAACCAGACTGTACTGGAAGCCATAAGTACATTAGGAAGTTGTAACTTTACCAATTATGCGGTATTTCCGGAACAACTAATTAAGATGTATAACAAATCTAACGTAGTTTCTTCTGTGGTAAACTCTTCTCTTACCTTGAGTGGAAATACAATGGGGAAATTTATGTCTCGCCCCAAAGCCCTGCTGCCGAAAAACGTTTTTCAAATGGCTTTTCCCCATATTAAAGCCCATTCACACCTTACAGGCAAGGAAATGAGCCCGGTAGATTTTTTGAAGCTGGGACAAAGGGTTTTTAATATGAGCCGCCTGTTTAACGCAAGGGAAGGCATAACGGGAGAGGAAGATACTTTACCTGCAAGATTAACCGATGAACTTCAACGGCAAGAAGAACCCCGTTCAAGGGTACCCTTATCCAGCATGCTTCCGGTATTTTATCGTCTGAGAGGATGGTCCAAAGATGGAGTCCCCACTGATGAGACCCTCAAATACTTGGAAATTGATAAATAAACCTGATGGAGGTGGAAATTCTTAAGGCATGGAGTGCTTGTTACGAGTTAAGTTTTGGGAAGCAAAAAAACAAGTAATATATGGAAGGCTGGTATTGCATTGGTAACAGTGAAATTGTTTGCCACCTTAAGAGATCATGCCGGTGAACGAGAATTGCGCCTGGAAGCTAAAAATGTGGGGGAAGTGTTAAGCCAGCTTATATCAATATACGGGCCGGATTTTCAAAGGCAAATTGATAAAGCAGCCGTCCTGGTTAACGGTAGAAATATAACTCATCTGAAAGGGAAGCAAACTCGCCTGCAAGAAGGTGATGTAGTTTCCCTTTTTCCCCCGCTGGGTGGAGGTTAAAAGGGTGCAGAAAACAAACCCGTGTATATAATCCCTAATTGCCCGGTTATATAAGTCAGCCAAATCCACAATTCAGAATAACGAAAAGAGGTATTACCTATTTTGGTAATGCCGATGATAAGATCGGAGATGACAAACAATAGTGCCCCTAATGCTGCCAACCACCAGAATCCACCATGAGTGAGAGATATGGAAAGGGCAAAAGAAGCCATGATTGCGATTATAAGGCCGTAGACAAGCCCCCCGTAATTAAAAATATTACTTTTGGCCTGATTGCGCATATACAATTTCCATACTATGATTGTAACCAACCCGTAAAAAATGAGGCCCACAAGCAGTTCAAAATTAAACAAAGGCTTTTTTTCAGGCAACACGGAAATAAAGGCAATAATGTACAGAGTGTGAGCTCCACTAAAAGCCGGCATGGCACCGAACATGCGGTGAGGAAGTTTTATTATTTCAGCCATAAATAAATCCCCCATCATTGATAAAAACATTCCTCCCGCTACCCACTTGGTAAATGAAGAAGGAGTTTCCAGGTAAATAAAGAGGGCCAGGCATAAGAGGGAAATGCTTAAAATAAGCCTTATCGGCAGTGGCAGACGGGGTTCTTGGTGTGGGGGTATTTTCTGCGCTGTATACAGGCAACCGGCGCTAAGAATTATTAACTGTATGATGACGATTAGGTTGATTGTTGTTAGAATTTGTAGTGACCTCCTGCTAAAATTTTCATAACAAAAGATTTAATTTCACATTGTTTTAGGCGAGTATACTCTCTCTTTTAAGGGATAAGAAGTCGCCATTTTTATACATTTTTCTTTAATAGTTAAATTTCCATGCTATGCCAGGTTTTCCCTGCATTATTTAAATAAGATCTGCAAAAAAATGATTTGTTGAGATGGTAAAATTGAGGACTTAGAAGGAAAAACGTAATCTCTTGCAGAATGCACTTTTATAAATACACAATAATAGTCAATATAAGGAGAATAGTATGGTTTTTACAGATGCAGTTACATTTTTGCAGGAAACTATGCAGGCTATTATAAACGTCTGGCAGCCTTTAGTCATAGCTTTACTTATTGTGTTATTTTTTGCTTTAAGCAGAGGGTATTTAGCTCGCCTTATAAGGTTTCTGCTCCTTAGAATTTTTCCCCGATTCCGCGAGGACATTAAAAATAATTATTTCCCGCCATTTGAAATGCCTCTTCGTTTATTTTTCTTATTACTGGGAATATTTTTGGCTTTAATTTATTTACCTTTTTTGACTGAGAGAATGGAGACCCTGGTAATTGATATTTTTCGCTCTGTCGTTATTGTTATTGTGGGATGGGGCTTTTACAATTTAACTGCAGTATCTTCACATCTATTTGAAAATATTAAAGAAAGATTTCAGTTAGATGTTGATGAAATAGTACTGCCTTTTTTCTCTAAAGTACTGCGAGTTGTCATCGTGATACTTGTGATCAGCATAATTGTGCGTGAGTGGGGGTATGATATCAGCGGTTTGGTGGCCGGTTTGGGATTGGGCGGCTTAGCCTTTGCTTTAGCTGCTCAGGAAGCCCTGTCTAATCTTTTTGGTGGCTTGATTATCATCACGGAGAGGCCCTTTAAAGCGGGAGATTGGATTGAAACAAACCATGTAGAGGGAGTGGTGGTAGAAGTATCATTCCGTAGTACCAGGGTGCGTACTTTTGCCCAGGGTTTGGTTACGGTTCCCAATGCCCTGATGGCAAGGGAAGCAATTATAAACTGGTCAGAAATGGGCAAGAGGAGGATCATGTTTAAACTGGGAGTGACTTATACCACGCCGCGGGTAAAAGTTGAAAATTGTGTTCGGGAAATAAAACAAATGCTGGAAAATCATCCCGATATTCACCCGGATACTATTTTCGTTAGATTTGATGGGTTTAATGAGAGCAGCCTGGATATTTTACTTTACTTTTTTACCTACAGCATAAGATGGAATGAGCATCTGGCCGTAAAAGAAGATGTGAACTTCAAGATCATGGAAATATTGGAAAAGGAAGGAGTTTCCGTTGCTTTCCCCAGCAGGAGTTTATATTTTGAAACTCCTTTGCCGCAGAAGGAAGACACCGGTTTATCCCCTGATAATGAATAGCTTACCTCCCTGTTATTTTAAAATTAAGAGTAATATAGGGGTAAAACTAAAAATAAATATTGAGGTTTTATTAATTGAGAATTAGGCAAGGGTGAATCCCTGGTTGTTGCGGTTTATTTTATTTTCTTCTGCCAGTTTACCCAGGTGCTTAATAATCATAGTTTTTTCCATTAGTCTGAACATGTCTTTAGGTTCCGGGAAGTTTTCGTAAATGATTGCCTCTTCTACGATTTCATCAAGATTTTTGGCACTTTGGAGTACATCGAGGAGCTTTTTTTCCCGTTCCATTATTTTTTCCAGGTAAAGGTCGAGATTTTTGTCGATTTCATCTTTTCCTTCAAAAATTCCTTTGTGGCTGGAAATAGCTACATCGTAGTCCAATTTTTTTATTTTGTGAATGGAGTCTATCAATTCATTGATATTGGAATCAAGGCTGCCATACCAAGGGCCAAATGATAAAAGATCGATATCACTGAGATAAATCAATTTTAGTTCAGGAAAATAAAAACAGCAGTGTCCGGCAGAATGCCCGGGGGTATGAATAACTTCTATCTGCGTTGTTCCCAGGTCAAAAATCTTACCGTCTTCAAATTCTATATCTACACGTGAATCTTTTAATTCGAAAACATTTTGAAAGAAGGAGTCCAAAACATCTTCCAGCTCTGTTCCGGAAACATCATAGAGTTCTTTAAGTTTTTCTATTGATCTGACTGCCGGTGCATCAAATTGATGAGCGCAGATTTTGGCCGAGGGAAAGTGTTCATTTCCACAAATATGGTCTTCATGTCCGTGGGAATTGACTACCAGATCGATATTCTTTTCCCGGGCTATTTCGGGGATTATTTCCGGTCCAGGCCCTGTATCGATTAGCATTACTGTTTCATCTTCAATTAAAAGTGAATTGGAATAAGGATAACGACCCTTATTCGTTCCTTCCACAAAGAAAACCTTATTTTTCACTTCTTCAAGTTTCATAAAATGACCTCTCTTTTAAAAATTGATTATTTAAGAGTTAATGCCCCTACAGGGCATACTTCTACACACCGATTGCACTGACCGCAATCAAACTCGGCAAGTTCCATATCTTGGAAAGTAGTGACCATCCGGCTTAAACCTCGTCGGGAAAAATTTAAAATTCCGGCTTTAACTTCATGGCGGTCTACCCAGACGCACTGGCCGCAGAGCACACATTTGTTACGGTCAAAAGTGATATTTTCGCAGCTGTCATCAACGGGCAAATTCCTTTCCAGGGCGGGAAAGCGCTCTCGTTTGAGTTTTACGTCTCTTTCTTTGGCGATTTTTAGCAGGGCGCAGTACTTTTTGGCCGCGCATTCTTTGCAGTTAAGGTGATGGTCTGATAATAGTAGTTCAAAAGCGGTTTTTACCAACCTATCTACTGCCTCGCTCCTGGTTTTCACTTTAAGGCCGTCTTTTACCGGCAGAGTACAGGAAGTAACGGGTTGGGAAATACCTTCTACTTCTACAAAGCAAAGACGGCAGCTAGCCGCAGGACGGGAAAGTTCCTTAATGGCGCAAAGGTGGGGTATATAGATGTCATTTTCCAGCGCCACCCAGAGTAATTTTTCTCCTTCCCGGGCAGTTATTTCTTGATCATCGATGGTGAGAGTTACTTTGCTCATATTATTTCTTACCTTCCTTTTCGGCTAAGAGTTCCGGTGGTGAAAGTTTTACCACGGCGTTGTAATCCGGAGGGCATGTTTTCATGCAATTGGCGCACTTTACGCATTTTTCCTGATCAATTGCTTTCAGCCCGTCTTCTCTGGTATAAATTGCTTCAGTGGGGCAGCTCCCCACACAAACACTGCATAATTTACTACATTTACTCGGCTCGATGTAGTATACAATGAGGTCTTTGCACATAAGCGCGGGACATCTTTTTTCTTCAATATGAGCTACATATTCATCTCGGAAGTAATGAAGAGTGGTAAGAATCGGATTAGAAGCGGTTTTGCCCAAGTTGCATAGAGAACCTGCTTTAATATCTTCACTTAATTCCTGCAAGATCTTCAGGGATTCTTGTTCACCTTCGCCTTTGGTGATGTGAGTGAGAATATCTAGCATATGTTTAGTTCCCAATCGGCAGAAGGTGCATTTGCCGCAAGACTCCTGTTGAGTAAATTCCAGAAAATAGCGGGCTATTGAAACCATGCAGTCATCTTCATCAAGCACTACCAACCCGCCTGAGCCCATGATTGCTCCGGCTTCATGTAGGGATTCGAAATCAATGGGAATATCCAGGGTGGATTCCGGCAGGCATCCTCCCGAAGGTCCGCCGATTTGGACGGCTTTAAAGTTTTTCTCATTGGGAATTCCCTCTCCTACATCAAAAATAAGCTGGCGAAGGGTGGTTCCCATGGGAACTTCTACCAAGCCCGAATTATTTACCTTGCCTACCAGTGAAAACACAACAGTTCCCGGATTATCAGATATGCCTATGTTTGAAAACCATTCCGCTCCTTCTTTAATTATGTGAGGGACGAACGCAAAAGTTTTTACGTTATTAATTACCGTGGGTTTACCCTGAAAACCTTCGGTGGCCAGATGAGGAGGGCGGGTTTGAGGCATGCCTAATTTTCCTTCCATGGATTGGACCAGAGCGGAAGATTCACCGCAGACGAAAGCTCCCGAGCCGTGGAAAACTTCAATATCAAAGTCAAAGTTACTTTCCAGGATGGATTTTCCCAGAAGTCCTTTTTGTTTGCATGATTGTAGCGCTTCTTCTACATGGCGGATAGCGAGAGGATACTCGGAGCGGATGTAAAAGTAACCTTTGTTGGCCCCTACTGCATATGCTCCGATTATCATTCCTTCAATAACCAGGTGAGGATTAGATTCTAAAAGGCTGCGGTCCATAAATGCACCGGGATCACCCTCGTCTCCGTTGCAAATAATATATTTGGTGTCTGCTTCGGTTTTTTGGGTAGTTTCCCATTTTTCTCCTGCCGGGAAACCGGCTCCTCCCCGCCCTCGGAGGTTTGCTTCCTTAATAATATCCAGTAAGTCTTGCGGAGTTTGGGTAAGGGCATTAGCCAGTGTGGAATATCCCCCGCGGGATATGTACTGTTCAATGTCGGTGGGGGCAATAAAGCCGCATTCTTCCAGAATTATTTTTTGCTCGTAAACGCCCCGGGGAAAATCTTCAAAAGTAGGAAAAACATCATTGGTTTCCAGGGCTACCAGCGCGTATTCATAACAGGGATCATCATCAAGTAAAAAATCTTGAACCAGGCGGTTAACAAGTCCTTCATCCATGTAGCCATAGCAAAAAGGTGCAAACCCCGGCTTGTAAATAATAACCAGAGGTTCGGCATAACAAAACCCCATACAGCCTACTTCTTCCACTACGGCATCTATTTCATTCTCCTGAATTTCTTTTTCGAAAGCTTCTTTGATCTCCCGGGCTCCGGCTGCAAGGCCACATGTGGCCATTCCAACCTGGATTACTATCTTTTCGGGAAGGTCTTTTACTTTTTCGGCGGCAATATCTTTTAACTCATTGTATTTTTCACTAATAGTATTAGTGCTCATGGTTTTATGTTCCTCCTTACTTTAGCAGCCGATTTTTCTTTTTCTCTTAATGTCTTTTATTCCGTGTCATTATTATTGGTTGAATCTCCTTGTTCTTCGAGAGAATTGACGATGCCATCCACGCGGGTGGGGGTGACGTCCCCTTCTACTTCTTCATTAACTACCACTACCGGAGCCATAGTGCAGCAGCCAACGCACGCAACTCTGTCCAAACTGTATTTGCGATCTTCGGATGTTTCCCCTTCCTGTATTTCTAACTTCCTTTCAAATGATTCAAGGGTAATTTGGCCGCCTACCATATAACAAGCGGTACCCAGGCAAACTTTAATTTCATTCTCGCCGGGAGGGTTTAAACGGAACTGATTATAAAAAGTGGCCAGCCCAAAGACATCTACTGCCGGTATTTCTAAATGTTCTGCTATTTTTTCCATGGCCGGGCCGGGCAAAAATCCTAATTTCTCTTGAACATTTTGTAAGATAGGGATTAAATTTTCTCGTTCTTTACCGAAGGTTTGAAGTACTTCATGAACTCCCTCATTTACGGCATCTTTTTCTTCTTTTGTTAATTCCAATTTTGCTCTCTCCTTCACCATGTTTTTTATTTTGATGCTTACTTTATCTCTTTTTAAATTGAAGTAAACAAGCATAAGATATAAAATCGAATAACTTTTATTTTTCCAATATAATTATCCTAAGTATAATTATACTATGTTAAATGTAATTCAGCAGCTTGAAAATGTTTTTTCTACCCTTCATAATTATACATCACTTATTTTTATCCTTCAAGCACTATGCCAATTGCCGAATGAGAAACTGTTATGCTTGTGAAATTGTTATGTAAGGGAAGGAAATAGCTACTTTGCATCGAAATTTTGCTTTACTGGAGAAAGCGCCTTAAAAATAAGGGGTAACAATATTTTAAGTTTTGGGAGCATGAAAAAGGCATCATGTCAGTATTTTTGTATTCATGATGTGCTAAAAAAAAGAAGGAGGGCTCTAAAATGCCATATATTGATGTGGGTGGGGAAAATAAGCTTTATTACGAGGAAAAGAATTCCACGGGAAAAATTCCCCTTTTCTTTTGTCATGGTTCCGGAGGAAATTCCGGGCACTGGAGTTACCAGGCAGCACTGCCGAAAGAGTTTAGGCTTATTTTTCTTGATCTTCCCGGGCACGGAGAATCAACAGGTCCGCCCCTGAACACAGTAGAGGGTTACCGGGAAGTGATCAAATCAATGGTAGAAGAACTGCAACCGGGGAAGTTTTTTTTGGTTGGACATTCGTTGGGAGGCGCCATCACTCTTGATTATGCCCGTTGTTATCCGGATGACCTGCGGGGTATGATTTTGATTTCTACCGGGGCCCGGCTAAAAGTATTGCCTTCCATCCTGGAAACTTTTCGTAATAAAGAATTTGTCCCGGAGATGCCGTATTATATCTATGGGAAAAATGCGGATCCCAAACTTATCCAGGAGAGCCAGAGGGAAATGAGTGAAACACCGCCGGAAGTTTTTTATGCCGACTTTAGCGCCTGCGATAAATTTGATATTATGGAGGAAGTGCCGGGTATCAACGTGCCCGCTTTGGTAATAGTCGGTGATGAGGATCGGCTCACCCCGGAAAAATACAGCCATTACCTGGCAGAAAACTTGCCCCGGGCCGAGTTGTTTGTCATTGAGGGTGCCGGTCACATGGTAATGCTTGAAAGCTCTGACCTGGTTAATCAAAAAATTAGTAATTTCATTCAATCCCCATAAGGGTTCAAGATGTATATGGGTTTCCCGTAAATTATTTTAATCCGGGCGGAGAGCTTTTTAAATTATGATGCAGGAGGTTTTTAGGGGTAAGATCTAATAATATTTGTACTATTTCTATTTTGGAGGTGTCGATTTGCTCATAGCATATAAAGAAAATTATCCATCTTTATCCGGGGATGTATATATAGCTCCCGGTTGTTTCATAATTGGGGATGTAAGAATCGACGGAAATTCCAGTGTGTGGTTTAGCGCAGTGATCCGTGGTGATATGGATGCAGTAACCATAGGGGAAGAGACTAATATACAGGATAATTGTACTATTCATACTGATTTAGAAAGCCCTGTGAAAATTGGTCATCGAGTAACGGTAGGGCACAACAGCGTCATCCATGGTTGCACTATTGAGGATGATGTCCTTATTGGTATGGGGGCGGTAATTCTAAACGATGCCTGCATAAAACAAGGGGCGGTAATCGGGGCGGGTTCTGTTGTTACCGCCGGTACTGAAATTCCCCCTTATACTCTGGCGTTAGGTTCTCCGGCTAAAGTTATTAAGGAAACAACTGAGGAAATTGACAATGAAAGACAGATTACTAATAAAAATTACTTGCAAATAACTGAAGAGTACAGGCGCAAAGATGAAAGCAAAGAATAAAATAGCTGCTTGTTATTTTTATCTAAACATTTCTTTCCATTGTTTTCGCATTACTACCCAGCTGTGCATTCCCATAGATACTGATTCTTCATATCCCCTGGTGAGGAAAGGTATGCCGCTTTCCCATTGTTCCTCATGTAAGATATAACCCAAAGAACCGTTGGTTAAACCAATTATCATGGTATCTTCAGCGGGATCAAGTTCCTTTAGTTCCAGCCCGGGCCTGGCCAAAATTTCACCGGGAACGCTTACAAGAGATAATTGATCACCCGTGTTGTCACTAATAGATAAACGGGAAATTTCGGTGTTTATGTAAGTACCCCGGCTAAAATTGAACTGTACATTATAATATGGAAGCCTCCCTAAAATGGAAGCTAAAATAAAAACCGGGTTGGACACATGCAGGGAAAATTCTCTGAAATCGTAGTTAAGGCTTTGAATGGGTATTTGTTCTGATTTTTGGTAGGCTTTTTCAACAGCGCCGGAGAGATTTTCAGCATATTCGTTTATACTGAGGTTATCTTTTTGGGGTGTTTGATCCCCCTGAATTCCCGGAGCAAAAATTGCCGTTCCCCCAAACTTATTTTCCAATTTTTCCACCAACTTTCCGCTAAAATCTGGTGAAACTTTGCGATTTTCTTCTCCCAGAAATGTAGTATGGGCCCCGTATATAGCCAGGGAGGCAATAGGATCGTTGCTGTTTTTTGCTTGAAAATGCAAATAGTGAAGGGAGGGGTCTAAATATTTTTCATCTCTCCGATTACTAATTCCCTCTGCATAATCTGTGGTTCCCGCGTATAATTGGGCTGATTCCATGTTTTCCAACGCTCCTGCCACGGAAGTGGCAGCTTTGGAATGCAGCCATTTACGATAGGAATCGGGAACTCCGCCCCAAAGTCCCTGTAAATCGGGCCCTGAATGGGTATGTGTAACCGTGACTATAATGTTTTGAGGTTCGATGTTGGCCTTATGGGAGGCCAGATTACGGATACGGGCAATATCTTCGCAGCTAATGCCGGGCAAATCGAGAACAACCAGTGCTACTTTTTCTTCCTCATGGCTTAAAGCCAGCGAGCGGGCCCAAATTTTTTGGCGGATGCCTAAGGCAGCTCCCCTGCTGCGTCCTATCCCGTAACCCCCTAAATACAAGTCTTCATTTTCCATATGTTTGGATTGAGGTGTAATGTCTACTGCCGCTGCTCCGGCTGCCCAATCTATTTGGTGGTTCTTTTCCCCGTTATTTCTTCTAGCCAAGGCAGATTCGTCAAGAATAAAAATATTTAATGAAAGAAGAAGGGCCAGCATCATTCCTATTTTCTTTTTTATCCGGGAATGGATAATCATTCCGTTGTATGCCTCCTTAATATTCTTCTCTGATTGCTCATAAGAGATTCATTTTTTCCAGATGATAATTTGAAACTCAATTTTGGTTAAATTTATGCACCTCTATTCTCATTTATCTTTGGACTATAAGCAGATGCGAGAAAGATTCTATATTATTGGTTTAATTTCCTCTCTTAATAAATTTTTACATCCCTCAAAATAATAATCAGATCCTTAAAAGACGCAAAAATCTCAATTGACACATATTTATTTTTAATTTAGTATTTATGTATAAAATCGAGGAGTTCCAGTATATGCGCAGTAACGAAGTTCAATCTCTACCAATTCTTAATCAGTGGTTATGGGGCTTTGGTTCCCTGGGCTATGCTCTCCTGGAAAGAATGCTTATTCTTTATGTAGTGTTCTATTATCTTCCGCCGGCAGAGTACCGGGTTCCCGATCTGGTTATAGACGAGGTCTACCTGGGCTTTTTTACTGTCATAGGGTTGGCGCTGCTGCTTAGCAGGGTTGTGGACGGAATAGCGGATCCCCTTATAGCCACTCTTAGTGACCGGACAAAATCAAGGCTGGGAAGGCGTAAGCCTTTTATGCTGGTCAGTGCTTTGCCCATGAGTGTTGCGGCCATATTGCTTTTCTTCCCCCCTCATATGGGTGAAACTTCATTGATAAACGGTCTCTGGGCAACGGTTATGTGGTTTTTATTTTATATATTTTTTACCGGTTACCTTACTCCTTATTTTTCCTTAATGTCTGAGCTCGGCCACACTAATAATATAAGGATAAACCTGGGCACGGTTCATGCTTTATTTGCCATTATAGCCATGGTGGTGGCCATGGTAGGTTTTCCTGAAGTGGCATCGGGGTTACAAGAATCGGGGATAGAATTTCGACCTGCTTATCAGTGGAGTGCAGCTATATTCACGGGCATAGCTTTGGTGTCTCTCTATATTGCTACTTTTACTTTTGATGAGAAAAAACACTGTTTGCCTGCGGAAGCGCCTAAAACGGGGATGTGGCGTTCCTTGAAAACTATTTTTGCCATCCGCGCCTTTCGAAGTGTTTTGTTTGGAGAGCTGTTTATACAATTTGCCATTTTTATGCTTAACCTGGGGTTGGTGTATTATGCGGTAGTGATTTTCCGGCAGGAAGAAGACTTTTTAACTATTCTGGGAGGACTTACCGTGGGGGTAGCCATTATCAGTTTTCCTTTTGTAAACAAGATTGCCAAAAGGATAGGTAAAAGGAAGCCCATCCTTTTTGGTGTTTTTATTATGATCATCGCCTGTTCTCTTATTTTCTTCCTTAGCTTTGACATGACCGGCATAGCTTTTTATATCGGGATTGCTATGTTTGGGCTGGGTGGTTTAACTTTGTCTACCAACACTATACTAACCCTTCCTCTTTATGCTGATTTAGCCAAAGAAGAATCTTTACGGACGGGAGTTAAGCGGGAAGCAATGTTCTATGCGGCGCGTAATCTGCCCTTAAAAATAACCATTGCCCTTTCCGGGGTAGTTTTTGCCTTTCTTATTTCGGCATTCGGCAGGGATGTGGCAGAACCTCTTGGAGTGCAGCTCAGCATTTTGGTCATAGCTATTTGCAGTATATTTGCTTATTATTGCTTCTCTACGTACCCGGAGAAGGAAATTCAAGATAAACTTGCTTTCTATGAGGAAATAGATTATGACAATGATGAAAAGTAAAATAAATGATAAATATAAAGTGGATCCGGCAGTAAGAAAATTCCATGAAGAGACTATAATTGCGGATCTCCATGCCGATACATGGATGTGGGAAGCTTTTTTGGGCTACAACATAAGAAAACGGCACCGATCTTTTATTCCTCGCAATCCTTTTTTTAATCACATTGATGTACCGCGGGCCCGGGAGGGTGGATTAAATATCACGGGGCAAGGGGTGGTAGTTAATACTCTGCGCAAGCGTAATTATCTTCAGCGGGGAAAAAATATGACAGAACGTATTTTAAGGGGCATTGAGCGTAATTCGGATGAACTGGAGTTGGTAACAAGCGCTACTCATGCCAGGGAGGCGGTGAGCCGTGATAAAATAGGTGTCTTTTTGGGTGTGGAGGGGGCGCATATTCTGGAAGGAAAGCTGGAAGCCCTGGATTATTTTTATAATCAAGGAGTTTCTTATTTCACCCTGGGGCATTTCAATGAAAATGAAGCGGTATTTACTTCAAATGACCTGCCCAATGTTGCCAAAAGCCTTAAGCCATTTGGCAAGGAGTTGGTGCGAAAGTTGGAAAAAAAGAAAATAATGGTGGATATTGCTCATGTAGCTCCCGGGTGCGTGCGGGACATAATGGAAATAGTAACTCGTCCTGTGATAGCCAGCCATATAGGCATGAAGGGTGTTTTTGATCACTGGCGCAATCTTGATGACGGGCAGCTGCGCGCAGTTGCCGAAAGCGGTGGGGTCATAGGCATCATGTTTCAGCCGCACTTTTTAACCAATAAGTTTTGGCGGTGCGAATTAGATACGGTGGTTGCCCATATAGAACATTGTTTGGAAGTAGCCGGAGAAGATCATGTGGCCCTGGGGAGCGATTTCGACGGCCTGATTACTACTCCCGACGGCCTGACAGATATTTCTAAACTGCCCATTCTTACCCAGCGCCTATTCCATCGTGGCCATTCCAGTCGGGTACTGCGTAAGTTTTTGGGAGAAAATTTTTTAAGGGTGTTCAAGCAAGTATGCGGTTCAGAAGAAGAAATTTCAGAAAAGAAGACCGTTAATTGATAAATGGCATAATTTTTTGAGGCTGGCCCCATAAATTTGAAATATATGGTTGCAAATAATCTTTGAAGGAGGTATGGGCTCATGGAGAAAAAGTGTATTAACGTGGAAGGGATGATTAAAGGGGGGCCCTATTCACAAGCAGTAGAGGCCGGCGGTTTTGTCTATATTTCCGGTGTAGTTCCCGCTGATGCTTCTCAGGGACTTTTTATTACCGATGACATTAAAGCGGCTACTGCCCTGGTGTTGGATAACATCAAAAAAGTTCTGGATGCAGCAGGCTGCGGATTGGAAAAAGTGATAAAGGTAAATGTGTACTTGAGAGACATGGCTGATTTTACTGATATGAACGAGGTTTATGAACAGTATTTTCCCGAAACTGAAGGCCAACCGGCCCGTACATGTATTGCAGTTAAAGAATTGCCGTTTAATTTTCCCGTGGAAATTGAACTGGTAGCCATTAAATAAAAACATATTAAATCATAGTACTATTGTGGAGAAAGGAATTGCCATGATCGGTTTAAACGAGATTGAGCAAGCTCGTACAGCAATTAAGGATATTGTTCATCATCCACCTTTATTTTCTTCTACTTCCCTGAGCAAGCTTACAGGAATGGAAGTTTTTTTTAAGGCGGAAAATATGCAAAAAACGGGCTCTTTTAAAGTAAGGGGAGCGGCTAATAAGATCAGATCTTTGCAAAAAGAGGAAACCGCCGGGGTAATTACCGTTTCTTCGGGGAATCACGGCCAGGCCACTGCTTATGTAGCCGGGACCCTTAAATTGCCGGCGGTAATTATGGTGCCGGAAGGTGTCCCCGCTGCCAAGATAGAAGCTGCCCGTTCTTACGGGGCAGAGGTAATAGTAGGCGGAGACTTGAACAATGTAGATGAAATTATTGGCAGAGCGATGGAGTTATCTGTAGAAAGGAATCTTTCTATTGTGCATCCTTTTGATGATCTTTTGATAATTGCCGGTCAGGGGACTATAGGCCCGGAAATTTTAGAAGAACTTCCCCGGGTAGATGCTGTGATAGTTCCCGTGGGTGGGGGTGGTCTTATAGCCGGTATTTCTGCTGCTGTTAAACTGGTGAACCCTTCTGTTAGAGTTTTTGGAGTCGGGCCTTATGGTGCTTGCAGCGCAGCTTCTAGTTTCAAAGAAAATAAACCCGTGCAGTTGAATGAAATGCCCCAAACTGTGGCTGATGGTATCCGCACCCCCATATGCGGCGATCTTACATTGCCTATTATCCGGGAGTATGTGGATGAAATTATAACTGTAACCGATGCAGAGATCATTTCTTCCCTGCGCTTGATCTGGGAAAGAACCAAGCTGGTGGTGGAGCCGGCAGCAGCAGTTCCGTTTGCCGCGCTTTTGTCCGGCAAGATAGACCTTCCGTCAGGGTCCCGCGTAGCCTGTATCCTTAGCGGCGGCAATGTAGATCTTTCCCGGGCGGTCAGTTTTTTAGATTCATCTGGGGGCAAAGAAAGGGAGGAAGAAGAAAAGTAAGGTTACTTATAGCAGGGGGGAGAGAACCAAAAGTGGCTAAAGGTAACAAAAGCTGGAAAAGAACTATAAAAATTGCCGGCATTGTATTGGCCCTAATTATTGTGGTAGGGGTGGCGCTGATTTATATTTTAATGCGTTCTTCCCTACCCATGGTGGAGGGCAAAGTGACAGTAGAGGGTTTAACTGAAACGGTGACAATTTTAAGAGATGAAAAAAGTCGTCCGCATATTTATGCCTCTGCAAAAGAAGACCTTTTTTTCGGACAGGGGTATGCCCAGGCACAGGATCGGCTCTGGCAGATGGAATTGCACCGGCGCGCGGGACAGGGAAGAATCAGTGAGCTGGTAGGTGAGGGAGAGCTTGATTTTGATATATTGCTGAGGACTGCCGGTCTTTCCCGACTGGCGGAAAAGCTGATGCAAAAATCGTCCCCCGAGAGCTTGAAATACCTTTCCGCTTATGCTTCCGGGATTAATGCTTACCTCGAGCAAAAAGAGGTTTTGCCGCCGGAATTTCATCTTCTGCAATTCCGTCCCGAACCCTGGTCGGTGGAAGATATTTTTAGCGCAATTGCCATCATTGTTTTCAGCACTTCCGGTAACTACGAAAACGAATTACTACGGGTCTCTTTGGAAAAGGAAATTGATCAAGAATTATTCGAGGATATGATTCCTCCTGATTATCCCGAAATGGATGTTCCTCCGGCATGGTCGGCAAAAAAAACTTCACCTTCAAAGAAAGAGTATTCCGGGAAAGAGTTTATCTCATTAATGGAGCGGTTATCCCTTCATAATTCCTCATATTATCCTGCCCTTGATTTTAGCTGCAATTCATGGGCGATTTCCCCTCATCTTTCTGAAAAAGATGAGGCTCTTTTTGCTTTTGATTCTCACAGTGCCATAGAAGTGCCCAACCAGTTTTACGAAAATCGCCTCATAATGGAAGGGGAAGGGAATGAAATAGAATTGTATGGATGGTCTGTTCCCGGTATGCCCGGCATGCTGTATGGTTTTAATGATTACCTGGCCTGGGGAATGACCAGTACCGGCGATACCCAGGATCTTTTTTTTGAAAAGCGGCACCCTGATGACCCCCACCTTTTCATGTATGATGAGGAATGGTATGAAGCCGACGTTCATACCACCGAAATTGAAGTAGCGGGGAAAGAATCCCCGGAAGAAGTGGAGATAATTGAAACCCGCCACGGACCACTTATTTCGGAAGATCCGCCCATTAGCCTTCGCTGGTCTGCTCATGATACCGAAGAAGGTTTTGATGCTATTTTGGATATGAATTTTGCTCGTGATTGGGAGGAATTCCGGGACGCATTAAACCGGTTTACCATGCCAAGCACTCAAATCACCTATGCCGACGTGGAAGGTAACATAGCTTCCCGGACAGTCGGTTTAATCCCTATTCGGCGAAAAGGGGCGGGTGTGTTGGCTTCTCCCGGATGGGACCCTGATTACGGTTGGGAAGAATTTATTCCCATGGATGATCTTCCCGAGCTTTTCAACCCTGACGAAGGTTATGTGGCTGCTGCCAACGCGGTTACCACTCTTGATGATTATCCGTATATTATATCTGTGGACAATGCTCCGGGTTTTCGTATGCGCCGCATAGTTGATATGCTGGAAGAAGGCGATTCATTCACTCCGGAAAAGATGAAAGAAATGCAAACGGATTGGTACAATACCCATGCGGAAAAACATCTTCCCGAACTTTTAAGCGTGCTGGAGCGGCATAAAGATGAATTGCATTCTACCGAAAAAGCTGCTCTGGAAGTACTGCAGGATTGGAGTAACCGGCCGCAAAATCATCCGGAAGAAGCGGGCCCGGTAATTTTTGAAGGATGGTATTTACAACTTATAGAAATTATCTTTAGAGAAGAAATGGGAGATGATCTTTATGAGGAATTTTTAGATTTTCCCTACCTGGTTTATGAGAATGTGGAACGTTTTCTCCATAGAGGGGAGTCTCCCTGGTTTAAAGAGGAACCCGAAGATATTTTCCTGGAGGCATTTAGTAATATTGTGGAGAAAAAAGCTTTAAAATTAGGAGATAAGCCTTCTTCTTGGGAGTGGGGCGAGGTGCAATCTATTAGTTTTGACCATATTATCAGCCGGGAAGTGGAGTTATTAAAGCCTCTTTTTTCCCGCGGCCCGTATTCTTTTGGAGGAGGGCCTGTGACAGTTAACAGGGCCGGTTACCGCTTATATGAACCTTATGAGGTCAGCAATATCTCTGCCCTGCGGTTAGTTACCCAAATGGAACCGGAAATATCGGCTTTTGGATCCATGCCTATGGGGCAATCCGGCCATCTGTTAAGTCCACATTTTGATGACCAAATAGAACCCTGGATGGAGGGGAATTATGATGAACTTTATTTCCATGAGAAGCTCACGGAAAAACAAAAACTTATTTTAGAACCGCAGTAAAAGTATTAATTTTATTAAGACGCAAAGGAGATTTTGAACATGAGTATCCCTTTTCAAGGAATGAGTAGAGAAAAAATCATGCAGACCCTGGAAGAATACAAAAAAGACGATGTTGACTGGCGCAGCGGAAAAGTTTTTGCTTATACTTTCAGCGCCGGTGAGGAATATGAAGAATTAATTAAAGAAGCCTACATGAAATTTTTAACGGAAAACGGGCTGGACCCTACTTCATTCCCGAGCCTGGCCAGAATTGAGAGGGAAGTAGTAAAGTTTGTTATTGACTTGTTGCGGGGAGGCGAGAAGGCAGTTGGCAATTTTACTTCCGGGGGCACAGAGAGTATTATGTTGGCTATTAAAACGGCTCGTGATAAGGCAGCGGTAGAAAAACCGCATATTAAAAATCCGGAAATGGTAGTGCCCCGCAGTGCTCACAGCGCCTTCCACAAGGCGGCCCAGTATTTTGGCCTAAAATTGGTGATGACACCGTGCCATGATGATTTTACCGCTGACGTAAAGTCTATGCGGGAAGCGATAAATGAAAACACTATTATTATTGCCGCTTCTGCGCCCGGTTATGCCCAGGGAGTTATTGATCCCATTGGAGAAATTGGTGAACTGGCCCTGGAATACGATCTGCTTTTCCATGTTGATGCTTGTATGGGAGGGATTATGCTATCTTTTATGCGGGAGATGGAAGAGTACAATGTTCCCGATTTTGATTTTTCTGTGCCGGGTGTTACCTCTATTTCTGCGGACTTGCACAAATTTGGTTACGCGGCAAAGGGTGCTTCGGTAATTACTTATCGAAACAAGGAAATACGCAGGCATCAGATATTTGCAACTACATCTACCACGGCTTATGCCATGTTCAATGCCACCATGCTTAGCAGCAAATCCGGTGGCCCTATGGCGGGGGCCTGGGCCATTATAAATTATCTGGGTCGGGAAGGGTATATGAAGATAACACGAGAAGTCATGGAGGCATCAAGGCGCATGATGGAAGGAATAAATAACATAGACGGTCTTTATGTCCTGGGAGCGCCGATGATGAGTATCTTTTCCTTTGCTTCGGAAAACGTGAATGTGTTTCAGCTTGCGGATCTAATGTCCCGCCGGGGTTGGTATGTACAGCCGCAGTTTTCCAATGAAAATGCGCCGCATAATCTGCATCTTACTTTAATGCGCCTAAATGTGCCTCGAGTGGACGAATTTCTCCGGGACCTGGCCGAATGTGTAGAAGAACTGCAGGCTTCAGAAAACCAGATTGACATAAATGCCGTGCATGAACAGGTTCAGGCCATGTTGGAAAGTTTCGGTGATGATGTTGTTCCCCAGTTGTTAGATATGGCAGGAATTGACGAGGGCACTAGCAAACTGGAAGAAATGGCCATGATCAGCTGTATTCTGGATGCCTTACCCCGTCATATTTCTAAAGCTTTGCTGGTTGAGTTTGTAAACAACCTCTATACTTAAAATAGATATAGAGAGAGGTTTTGTATTGTTATCTGCCAAAGGAGCATAATAGAGATGAAAAAAAAGTTTGAAAGCTGGCGAGATTTGGCTGAGCTGGATTATTTTGAGATATTGGAAGATGGCAGGTTGGCGCTGGTAGAGCCGGAACTGGAAGGGTTGATTGATTTTCATACTCACCTGGGATGGACAGTATTGCTTGCCCCGCCGGTAGATGTGACCCGTGAGACGCCGGTTACGCGCCACAATTTTGGCCCTCACCTCCATGTGGACCTGGATATTTACTCGGGGCAGAATTTTTTTGAAACCCGTCCCAAGTGGGGAGTTCAGGATTACCTTCCCTGCGCGTTATCTCCTTTACGCAGAGGTAAACATCATACTCACACCATCCCTAATCTCATCAGAGAAATGGATGCCCTAAAAATAGATAAAAGTGTCTCTCTGGTGCTTGATATAGTCAACTCCGATAATTCCCGGCGATTTGGACAGGCTATGAGATATAATCCCCGGATGATATTTTTCTGCATGGTTCCCCCGCGGAGTTTGCAGCGGAAAAAACTTATAAAAGATTACCTGGCGCTGGGAGCGCAGGGAATGAAATTACACCCGGAGCTGCAGATGGCCGCGGTAAGTTCATCACGGGTAATACGATTGGTAAAACTTTGGCAGGAATTATCCGGAGGGATGCCGGTTTTGTCTCACAGCGGCTTTAATGGATTTGAGCCTCGTAAGGCACGGGAGAAAGCTGACATGAAACATTTTTGGACTTTGGCGGAAGCATTGGAGGGCAGCCCTTGTATTCTTGGACATGCAGGCATGAATTACTATCCTGAAGCCATCAAAATTGCGGAAAAACATCCGCATGTGTATTTAGAAGTTAGCGGGCAACCACCATCACATCTGCAGGTGATGATGGATCATCTGGGCTCGGAGCGCCTTCTTTACGGAACAGATTGGCCTATTTACCCCCAGGCCATTTCCCTGGCCAAGGTGCTCATGGCCACAGAAGGCAACACTAAAGCACGCACTAATATCCTTCGCGATAATGCCAGGCGTATTTTGGGGCTTTAAATTACCGAGGAGGTGTTTTTATTTATGTCTAAACACGCATTTAGGAGTTTGCTGGTTTTAGGTTTGCTGGGAATGGTTTTATTTAGTATATCATGTGAAGTTATAAACGAGGATAATGAAGCAAACCGGGATTTAACGGAAGTGACTGAAGAAGAAGTATGGGAATTACCGTCTCCGGAACTCGAAGAGGGGAAAAAAGTAGAGGATGCTCTGCATCACCGGGTTTCGCGCCGTAATTTTACCGGGGATGTTCTTTTGCAAGAACATGCAGCCCAAATCCTTTGGGCTTCCACAGGAACGGGCGTTGACGGAGTTGCTGGTGCTACGCGAACTGCCCCTTCCGCAGGAGCCACCGATCCCCTGGAAATATATTTGCTTGCCGGAAATGTAGAAAATCTTGCTGAAGGTATTTATAGATATGATTATACTTCGCACGATTTGACAATGATCATGGAGGGTGATCACCGGGAAAAGCTGGCCAGCGCTGCCCTTAACCAAAATTTTATAGCCGAGGCCCCGGCAAGTATTGTTTTGGCGGCTGATTACGGCCGCACTACGGCGACGTATGGAGAACGGGGCAGAAGATATGTACATATGGAAGTGGGCCATGCGGCTCAAAATATTTATTTACAGGCAGAATCTCTACAGTTGGGCACAGTGGCTATAGGCGCTTTCGAGGATGAGGACGTGCAGGACATATTAAATACTGATCACGATCCTCTGATGATTATGCCGGTGGGGGAAGCCGATTCTTAGGGGAGAAAAAGACATATATAATACCGGGGGAGGATAATTGTGAGCGACGAAATGAGCCGGCGAAAATTTGTCAAATTAGGATTGCTGGCCACAGCCGGGCTAGGAATACTTGGCTGTAATTTCCTTGTTGAATTCGAGGAAGATGACGATGAAATAGAGCGGGAAGTGAATAATGAAATAGAAAGAGAAGAAGAAGAACTAGAACAAGAACAAGAAGAAGAAGAGTATCTTATTCCCCGCAGAAAATTAGGGCGCACGGGAATGATGGTGAGCATTATTGGCCTGGGAGGCGCGTTTACTGTATCTCGGGAACATAAACAAGAAGAAGCTGTAAATATAGTTAACCGTGCCCTGGACATGGGGGTTAATTATATTGATACCGCGCCAACCTACGGAAGCAGTGAACGCAATATCGGCGAAGCCATTAAACACCGGCGCGAAGAAACCTATTTGGCCACCAAAACGCTTGATTACAGCTATGATGGCACTATGCGGCGATTTGAAGAAAGCCTGCAAAATTTGCAGACCAGTTATATTGATCTTTACCAGCTTCATGGGATAGATTCCAGGCAAGCTCTGGAAGAATCTCTGGGCAAAGGCGGAGCGATAGAAGCCCTTGAAGAATTAAAAAAAGCCGGTGATATAAAATTTGTGGGCATAACCGGCCATAAAAATTACGGGGTATTTTTGGATGCCCTGGAGGAATATGACTTTGACTGTGCACTCATTCCCGTTAATGCGGGGGATGTGCATGATGATTCTTATATTGAAAATGTTCTGCCCGTACTCCGGGATAAAAACATGGGAGTAATTGCCATGAAGGTAGCTGCTTACGGTCGCATTTTCCGGCAGAATGGCATTAATTCTATGAAACAGGCTCTTGAATATACCCTAACCCACCCCGTGGATACGGCTGTAATTGGGATATCTACCCTGGATGAATTGGAAGAAAATGTGCGCATAGCTCGCGAATTTACTCCCCTCACAGCTGAAAATATGACAGATCTGGAAGAGTTAACCAGGCCTTACAAAAGGGAAGCAAATTTCTTTAAGTATGATTGGTAAACTTTTTCTAAAGCGGAATAACCTGAGCAATGATTTACGGTTAATTAGTCCAGCTTGTGCCTTCTTTGCCCAAAAATCCCTTGTGTATTTAGAATATATCTGTTACCATTTACCCTAAGCATAAAGAGAAAAGGAGGATTGGTTTAAGTGGTAGATGAGTATAATGGCCGCCATGACAATGAAGAATTCGAAGATATGCAATATAGCGACCAACCGGAAGATACAGAAGATGAGCGCGGATTTGCACCGGCAGAAACCAGTTCTAGCCGTAAGAAAAGCTTTATCATAATCGGCGTAGTAATTCTTTTGGTGGCAGCATTGGCCGTAAGTAGTTTTATGGGAGTTTTTGACGGTCTGATGAGTGATGCTCCCGATCCTGTGGCGGAAAACGGTGTTCCTGAAAATGGAGATCAGGTAGCACCTGAAAATGGAGAAGTAGTGGCTACTGTAAATGGTGAGGAGATTTATGAGGATGAATTGAATATGATGGTAGAACAAGAATTGCAACAAGAAATGCAGCAGCTGCAAATGCAGGGCGTTGAAATGCCTGAAGAAGAAATGGAACAGCGAAGAGAGGCTTTAAAAGAACAGTCTATGGAGATGTTAATTATCTTGACCCTTCTTTCGCAAAAAGTTGAGGAAGAAGGCATAACTGCTGACGAACAAGAAGTAGATGATGAATACGATCAAATGGTAGAACAATTTGGCGGCGAAGAAATGCTTGAACAGCAAATGGATATGGCCGGCTCAAGCCCGGAAGAATTGAGAGATGAAATTGCCGACAGTATAGCTATTCAAGAGTATTTTGAAGAGTATATGGAGGAGCAAGAAGACGAGATTGATTTTACTGAGGAAGAATTGAGGGAAGTTTATCAACAATTTGGGGGACAAATTGAAGAAGACTTTGAAGAAGTTAAACCCGATTTGAAAATGATATTGATGGAGGAAAAACTTATTGAAGATCTAAAAGAAGAAGCAGAAATAGAAATATACATATAAATTAAATTAGACTATATAGTTTAGAGATTTTTGAGCTTAGAAACCCCGGTTAATTAAAGGTGCCGGGGTTTTTTAGATATTTTATTATCATGTAGATTGCCCGGGGGTATTTTTTTATCTCCTATAATTTTTGATAGAAGGAATAATATCATCGGGTATGGAATGTTTGTAGTTAATAAAAAATAATGCAAAATTAAAAAATCTTAAAATATTAAACCCGGGTTTCGATATTGTAGAAAAGAGAGGGATTGAATATGCTTTCTTATTTCATGGAAGAAAAACATAAGGCGTACCGACATTCAATGCGGGAGTTTGTGGATAAAGAAGTAACTCCCTTTGTAGATGAATGGGAAGAACAGGAAGATATTCCAAGGGAATTGTATCGTAAAGCCGGAGAAATGGGGTTTTTGGGGTTAAAATTTCCGGAAGAATATGGAGGGGGAGACAATGATTATATCGGACAGGCTATCTGGATAGAGGAGTTAGCTCGATGTGGTGCCGGAGGAATTAACGCTGCGCTTTCGGCGCATTCCGAGATAGCTTTGCCCCCGGTCTGCTACTTTGGAAATGAGGAATTAAAACAACGTTACCTGGTGCCAGGAATTGAAGGCGAGAAAATAGCGGCACTGGCAATAACCGAGCCTGACGCGGGCAGTGATGTGGCATCCATACGGACCAGTGCGCGGCGTGATCAAAATAACTACATAGTTAACGGGACCAAAACTTTTATAACTAACGGGGTTAAAGCCGATTTTGCAGTTACGGCAGTTAAAACCAACCCGGATGCCGGTTATCAGGGTATAAGTCTTTTGCTCATAGACAAGGACACGCCGGGTTTTACCGTTTCTAAAAAAATATCCAAGGTAGGGTGGCATTCTTCTGATACGGCCGAACTTTCATTTGAGGACTGTGTAGTTCCGGCAGAAAACATGCTGGGAGAGGAAAACCAGGGTTTTTTCCTGATGATGCAAAACTTTCAGTGGGAAAGACTTTCTCTGGCCATAGGCTCCGTAGCAGGGACTGACAAAATTTTGCAGGACACCATTTCTTATTTAAAGGAAAGAAAACAATTTGGACGCCCCCTAAGCTCTTTTCAGGCTATTCAACATCGTTTATCCGATCATGTGGCTGCTTTAGAGGCTGCCAGGCAGTTATGTTACAGCGCTTTGATTAAGCATCAAAGAGGCGAGGAGGTAACAAAAGAAAGTACAATGGCCAAGCTTTTTGCCTGTGAAACCACCCAGCAAATAATAGATGATTGCCTGCAGTTTTTTGGGGGTTATGGCTACATGATGGAATACCCCGTGCAGCGTATTTGGCGGGACAATCGTTTAAACAAGATTGGTGGAGGAACAACGCAGATTATGCGGCAAATACTTTCTGCTTATTATCTGAGTTAATTTTTGGTTATACTATAAGTTACTAATTTATAAAAAATACATGAGTTGAATGTTTTTCCGAGGAGAAAAAACTGTATTAATATGTGTTCAAAAGAAAAAGCACTTTCTTAATGAAAGTGCTTTTTCTAAATAAATAAAATAATAATCTCTGAGATGTTTTACTTCTTTACCTTTTCTTTAAGTGCTTTGCCAGGTTTAAATGCAGGAACTTTGGAAGCCGGGATGTTAATTTCTTTCCCGGTAGAAGGGTTTCTGCCTTTTCTGGCAGCGCGCTTCCTTACTTCAAAAGTTCCGAAACCGACCAGCTGCACTTTGTCATTTTTTGACAAAGCTTGAGAAATACTTTCAACGGTGGCGTTAAGTGCTTTTTCTGAGTCTTTTTTGGTCAGTCCTGTTTTGTTGGCAACTTTGTTTACTAATTCTGCTTTATTCAATCCCCATCCCTCCTTAGTTTAAATATTGTTTCAAGAACTTATTCGATGTAAAATCCAATATTCCTGCCTTATCAGGGCATTTTTTTTAAATATCTAAATTTTTATGTTTTTTGTGTTTCCAGAAGAAAATGCCGATTATTAAGAGAGCAAGCAATAGAATGGGCCAGAATACAGCAGGGAAGCTTGATTCCTGGGTTATTCTTTCCGAAGTTTCGGCATAATATGGGGATATTGAAGGTACTTCATCTTCATCTGGTGATTGAGCCGCGGCATATTTTATAACCGTTTCCCACATTTTAAGTTCTCTGCCGTCTTCGTGATGAACTATAATATCTTCTTTGTTATCCAAATCTAATGGGTTGCCTTGAGCATCCTTGGGCTCTATTATTTGTGGAACATACTCCGAGACCAGGGTGAAAAAGGAAAATAGATAAGAATCGGTAACTACATGATACAAATCTTCATCTCCCCGTTCCAGGGAAGCAAATTCATTGGAGTTAGCTGCAGGCTGTTTTCCTTCGCCGGTATAAATTTCAGCTTCCATTACTGCGCGGGTGCTGGGAACCGGGATATCCCAAAAGGGAATAGTAAACATTACTGCATTATCGGGATTATAAGTGTAACGCATTCCGGAAATCTGCATAAAAGTGGCGGGAGATATTCCCTCTGATGTAATGGCTGAACCTTCCAGCACCCAATATAGTTCTGCTCCGGTGAGATAAAAAGAAACTATGGGGTATCCGGCATACCCGTCTTTGCCGTAGCCAAGGCCAACGGCTTCTGGAATCTCATAAAAAGAAATATCTCCCCGGGAATGATCCATAGTACCCGGTTTAATCCCCTGGCGTATGTTTCCGTTTGTTTGAAAGGCAACATCAACTTTTTCCCCGGTAACATTTTCTGTAATTTCGCGCATGGCGTCGGTGACAAAATTTCCTACCGGTGATTCCTTGGCCTTACGGGTTTCTGAGATTTTAAAATCTGACCGGGATACTGTATCCAAGATATTTTCGAATTTTCCATCCGTCAGGTAACTGATTAAATCATTAAGCTTTTCTTGATAATAATCTACTGTTTTGGCTATTTCCGGATGAGGAGGGAAGCGATCATCAATGGGGATTAAAAAGGGTTGATTGTTCTCCTCGTTGCGTAATCTTAAATCTTCTGTTTGGGGATTATATGCCAGTTCCAGGTACCCCAAATATTCGATTAAGTGCCCGGCCTGCACAATATAGGTGTTATTTTCAATGATAGGTTCTTCCAGGGCTGTGTGGCAGTGCCCTCCCACAATGAGGTCTATGCCGGAGACATTACGGGCAAGTTCCCGGTCCTCGGGGATTCCGGAGTGAGTGATGGCAATAATAATATCAGCTTCCTGTTCCTCTAATTCTTCTATGGCGTCTTCCGCTGCTTTATGCGGATCAAGGAATTCCAATTCACCTGTATCTGCTGCCACCAGCAGTGCTTGATCACCCATTAAACCGAACTTGCCGATTTTTAACCCTTCATCCAATTCCGTAACGGCAGTTTGCCGATAAAGCTCTTTTTGTGCCAGGGGATGTTCTTCAGGGGGGCGCATGTTGGAAGCAAGAACCTGCGTATTTTCATGTGCTCGGGGGTAATCGGCGGCAATCAGATAATCGGCCAGGACCTCCGGGCCGAAGTCAAATTCATGGTTGCCAATAACTACGGCATCAT
>CAZWVJ010000001.1:0-190615 GCA_964636865.1 uncultured Syntrophomonadaceae bacterium | reverse complement strand
ACTATATCATTTGTTTGTTGACACCTGAAAAATTTTTTTATGCAACATTAGTGATCTCAATTAGATTAGTTGAGCTGAATAATCCGGGGTTCAAATTTTAACAAATCAAGCATCCGGTCATACTCGGCAGAAGTTAATTCACGATGGCTTCCATGCAAGCAAATTAAAAGCGCTTCAATTACATTGGTGCCAAAAGAACGGCCATCAAGTTCAGGGGTAGTAGTTATAAGGTTTTTAATTTTTTTGTTTTGAAGGAATTCGAGATCTTCTTGAGTTACCGTATTAGTAATAATTGTTTTTCCAGGTAGTTCAGGAGGCATATATTTTCTTATGTAATGATAGTCACCTGCTATAATATCGGCATTCTGAAAATATTCTACATAACGGGGTTTACTAACATCTTGCTGTTCCCCCGTGGGATAAATCATTTTAAAAGGAAGCAATCTTATAAAAGGTACAAGAATGCGGGCTGCCAGCGCTACTGATTGCAAGGAATACAATGGAATGGGCATTTTTAGGGCATAGAGGAAATCTCCATAAATCATCTTACAGCCCGCCTCTTCCAAGGTTTGAGCCATGCCTATCCTATCCATGGCAGACATAAGTAAAGCTCGAGGATTATTATTCAAAATTTCTGTGTTTTCCTTTAAGTATTGGATCACTTTACGCTCTAATGTATTTTTTAACCCCGAGCCATCCACTAGAGGAGTTTTTTTGGCAGCCTTTGCTACTTTATGAGCATCTCTGATCTCATACCTTCTGTTTACGGCATAAAGATAACGATCCATACCACCTAATCCAAATGCATCTACTTTGCCATCATTTTCCCTTACGTATGATATCATAGCTTTAAGATCTCCATTTGTGGCAACTCTTTCTACTTTGCATTCTTCACCCATTAAATTTACTGTCGCGGTATGATTGCGAGATTGAGACCCAAGACTGATGCCTACAACATGTTTCATAGTGGAACATCCCTCCCACAAGCACAGAATTTTAATGTATCACCTTTAAAATGTCTTCTTCAAGTTGTTTTAATTCAATCTGACAATTTTCCTGGATAGGGCTTTTCCCTATTTCCCAAAAAATTATTTCATTATCTAAAAAGGCTTCTGCCACCTTATACCAGTTATCTGAGCTTAACAAAAAAATCAAATCATAACTCTTTAAATCTGCTATAACATTAACAACCAGGTTAAAAAAATCCAAAGCCTTGCGATCACGAATTAACCCCCACCTTTCCTCATTATCCATTACCCATACATAATCTATACCTAACTTTTGACAAAGAGTATATACATCTTCTTTGTTGTAAATAGGAAATCCTACCAGAGCTGTTCTCTTACCTTTACGTATTTCACCCACAGACTCTATCCGGGAAATTAAACTTCTCTCCACTCCCAGTCTGTTGCTAACTTCTTGTTGAGAAAATCCTTGACTTCGCAAAGCAAGTAATTTATCAATCATACGATCTATCTTTTTTCTACTAATTATTTTCGTTCCTATGCGGGTTGTTTCTAAAGAATCTTTCATAATAATCTACTCCATTTCCAGAAACAAGCTATGTGCACATTGCTGTATACATATATTAACATTCTACCTTCCTTTTTACTATTTTTCAATAAAGATATATTTTTTTTAAGTCATCGCACCCTATATCGGGCACTTTATATTTTGAGGCAACGGGTAATATAAATATTTTAAAGCGCTCCATGAGTTGGAGCGCTTTTTGAAGGAAAGTAGACTTCACAATAATCAAGTTTAAAGTTGCTCAAGTATTATCTGGTGATCTGTGAGCAATAACTCCTTCAATTTAGCCTTAACCCTTTTTTCTTCTCCGAGAAAGCCTACTAATAATGTTTCATTTTCTCCGGGATGTACCTGACTTACATCTTCCATTAGTAATTGCTTTTCTCCATCTTTAATCAAATAAGCACTTGATTGACACATTTTTATAATTCCTCCTTTGTGCATTTATTGTAAATCCAATATTTTGTTAAATATTCTTATAAAGTCTTGCCTGGTTGTCGCCTTATTAATTTCTTTTCTTATTGCGCTTGCTCCTCTGGCATATTTTACATACCAGTGAGCATGCTTGCGCATTTCTTTAGTTGCTCGCATTTCACCTTTAAAAGTTATCAATAAATCAAGGTGATGTAAAGCTTTCTCCATTTTTTCTTCAAAAGAGGGAGGTGGAATTATTACTCCATGTTCTATCAAACTAAATGCACGGCGAAAAATCCAGGGATTCCCTAATGCTCCTCTGGCTATCATGACACCATCACACCCACAGTAATCAAACATCTGTTTAGCATCATCAGGAGTAAAAACATCCCCATTTCCTATAACAGTAATGTTTACTTTTTCTTTAATTTTTTTTATTATTTCCCAATCAGCCTGCCCGCTAAAAGCTTGCTCTACTGTTCTGCCATGGATGGTTACGGCTTTTATGCCTTTTTCTTCAGCAAGACAGGCTATTTCCAAAGCTGTTTGACAATCTTCCCAACCTTTTCTTATTTTAATGGTAACAGGAACTTTGACTCTATGAACTAATTCTTCCATAACCAGAGCCGCATGATTTGTATCCCTTAAAAGCCAACCTCCTTCTTTATTCTTTAATATTTTTCGCGCCGGACAACCCATATTTATATCTATTATATCAGCCTGCAGGTAATTTTCTGCTACCTCTGCAGCTCGGCCCATAATATGCCGATCAGAGCCAAACAATTGAACCGCAATGGGCTTATCTTGTTTTATAAAATAAGCAAGTTTATCTAATTTCTCCTTAGAATATTCTAGCATTGCCTTAGCACTTATCATTTCTGAAAAAACAAGACCACACTCTTCCTCACGGCATAACTGACGAAAAGCGTGATCTGTAATAGAAGCCATGGGTGCAAGAATTAAATTATTATTTGTATAATAACTGCCTATTTTCAAGTAGAAAGCATCCTTAAACTTTAAATATATTTAATTTATATATCATTATCATTATACATCAATCTCTTTTTATGCATATACCTCTTTTAAATATTACTTTTCCTCATGGCACAATCATTAAGGCGAATAATATCAAAAACCGGAAGGAAAGAATTATAATAAACCTTGCTAATAAAAAAGCCTATTATTTCAAAGTTCTCCGGACAACTATTCAAAATTAAAATTTTTATAAATAAAAAAGCCATCGGTATTTCTACCCATGACCCCGTAAAATTCACAAATATTCTTAATTGCTCATTTTTTACTTAATATTATCCTACAAAAGCTTATATTCCTCCCTTCATAAATACGAACCTGACAAAAAATGAAATTGCAATAAATGCACCCAACAATATGAAATAACCCCCGTCTGCCATTTAAACCACCTCCTCTTTAAAACACCTTCAACATTAAATGAAATAAAAAAGTGAACTCATCCATTAAAAGGCTTATCTTAATATTGTGAATATTTTAACAGGCGCAAAGCATAATGTCAATTACTTTAATTAAATTTTTCAAAAAAACAATATCTTGTTCTTAAAAATTCCCTGTGGTATAATATTTTTGCCTACGGGGCGTAGCGCAGTTTGGTAGCGCGCCTGCTTCGGGAGCAGGAGGTCGTGGGTTCGAATCCCGCCGCTCCGACCAATTCTTAGATATAATGAACATTTTAATTGCAACACAAGAAAAATGAGTGGAATGGAAAATTACTTTGCATCCTTAAAAAAATAATACTGTTCTATCTCTTTGGCGTATATCATACCGATATATCCTTCTTACATGTAAACAAAAAATATATTCCTTAAACAAAAAATACATTACGGAAGTAATGGTTAAATACCAATAAAGAAACATTATTCTACTTATATTTATCAAAAATTTTCTTTGCAGAAGAGGATATTAATAATAAATCATTCATTAGCTCCTATTTTTCGTAACAGTAAAAACAAGAATTTGTGAAGGATTTATTTATGTAGAATAGAATGAAATTAATATAGTTTCAATTATTAGTATTTTTGCTAAATTTAGGAAGGTGATTTACGATGACTAAAGCTCTATTAGTTGTGGATATGTTACGGGACTTTGTAGATGAAAAAGGAGCTCTTTACATCGGGGATTCAAATGCTATTATTCAAAATGTTTCCGCCCGATTGCAAGAATATCGCAATGCAAATAATCCGATTATATATATTGTAGACAGTCACCTGCCCCACGATGCCGAGTTTAATCTTTTCCCACCTCACAGCCTGAAGGGGGGCTGGGGAGAAGAAATTATCGACCCTCTTGCACCCCACGAAAAAGACATTATAATTCCCAAACGGAGATACAGCGCTTTCTTCGGCACTGACCTGGATTTAACATTAAGAGAGCTCGGAGTGAAAGAAATAGAATTAACAGGAGTAGTTACCCAAATATGCATTCTTTATACCGCCGCTGATGCCCGCATGTTGCTATATGATGTGGAAGTAAGAAAAAATTGTGTGGCTTCATTTGATGAGGAAGCACATAGGTTTGCTTTAAAAGAAATGGAAAAAACTTTGGGAGTAAATGTTATTTAAAGACTTTAAATAATAAATAAGGGACACAAGTTTATAATCATGAAAAAACTACACAGTATAGAAAGCGTAAAAAATTTTAAGGTAGAAAAAGAAAGAAAGCTACACAGTGCAACTCACCTTGAAATACAAGAAGGATTTACTTCAGATGTTTATTTCGTGCGCACTGCCGAAGTTCTGGCTCACGCCGGAAAAGAAAATGTTCACACCATAGCCGAAATTTTTAGCAGTAAAGAGGGAATATTCGCAGGTACCGAGGAAGTTTGCAACCTTTTAAAAGATAGCGAAGTTTCTCTTTGGGCCCTTAAAGAAGGGGAGGAAATGGCTCATAAAGAGGTCGTAATGCAAATAAGCGGTCTTTATAAAGATTACGGGATTTATGAAACAGCAATTTTGGGTATGCTGGCAAGCGCTAGCGGATGGGCCTCCGCCGCTAGAAATTGCAAAGAAGCAGCTCAAACTCTACCTGTTTTTTGCTTCGGTGCCAGACACCTGCACCCTTCTGTTGCTCCCGTAATGGAAAGAGCTGCTATTATTGGGGGTGCAAACAATTGCAGCTGCATTTTAGGAGCCAAGCTTTTGGGAAAAGAACCCATAGGCACTGTACCCCATACCGCAATTCTTATCATCGGAGATACTCTAGAAGCTGCTTTGCATTATAATGATTCTATGCCTCCCGATTCGCCACGTATCATATTGGTTGACACTTTTAAGGATGAAGCTGAAGAAAGTCTTCGTTTAGCTGAATCTCTAAAAGAAAAGTTACATGGAGTAAGACTTGACACTCCGGGAGAAAGAGGAGGAGTCACTCCGGCACTGGTTAAAGAAGTTAGGGCTCGCTTGGATCAAGCGGGTTATGAAAAGGTGCAAATATTTGTTTCGGGAGGGATAACTCCTGAACGTATTATTGAATTGGCAGATGCCGGCGCAGATGCTTTCGGAGTAGGCAGTTATATTGCCGGAACCAAAGCCATTGACATGACTTTAGATTTGAAAGAAATTGAAGGTAAACCCATAGCCAAGAGGGGGCGCATACCGGGAATTACATCCAACCCCCGGCTGGAAAAATTTTTATAATGTTATTTAATCAACAACTTCTTTAATTTTTAGGTGCTCGAGGAAAATTTTGGCTTTTTATTTTAGCATATAACAAAATAAGGAGGTTTTTACACTATGAATCTTAAAGGCACAAAAACAGAAAAAAATTTGATGGAAGCTTTTTCTGGAGAATCAATGGCCAGAAACAAATACACATATTTTGCTTCCATCGCCAAAAAGGAAGGCATGGAACAAATTGCCGCTTTTTTTCAAGAAACAGCAGAGAATGAAAAAGAACATGCGAAAAGGCTGGCTAAATTTTTAGAGCTAATAGGCAGCACAGAAGAAAACCTCAAAGAAGCAGCAGCCGGCGAAAATTATGAATGGACAGATATGTACCCACGTTTTGCCAAAGAAGCCAAAGAAGAAGGTTTTGATGAAATAGCTTCCGTTCTTGAAGAAATCGGCGAAGTGGAAGAGGAACATGAAAAGCGTTACCTGGCTTTACTGGAAAGAATCAAAGAAGGTTCAGTTTTTCAACGCGACACTGAAATTGAGTGGCAATGCAGAAATTGTGGGTATGTTCACCACGGCAAAGAAGCACCTTCAGAATGCCCGGCTTGCGCTCATCCTCAATCTTTCTTTCAACCTAAAGCAACTAACTTTTAACTTAAACATATTACAAAGAAATTCTAAAAAAGGGGTGTTTCCCATTAATGCCGGGACACCCTTTTTTAATATTATTTTTGGTTAAAATTCTTCTTCAATAATATCCTCTTCCAGAATATCTTCTTCTAGAATATCTTCTCTTTCAAAAAGGTATACCACTTCTTGCAGGATATGAAGCAAATATTCTCTTTCTTTTTGCGGAAACCGAGAGAAAAAAATACCTAATAAAAAATACCTTCTTTCTTCAGCTTCCCTCAAAACTTTACAACCTTTTTCAGTTATATTTATCCATACCTGCCTTCGGTCTTTTTCCCTACGTTCACGGGTAACCAATCCCATCCGGGAAAGTCGGCTTACTATAGCAGTAATTGCACTTAATGTAACTCCTAATGATTCAGCTAAATATGAAGTATTACTGGCGCCTTTTTTTTCTAAAATACGTAAAATGGATAATTGGGTTCCCGTAATATCATCAGAAGTATACTTATTAAATAAATACCTGAAACGATTAATTAATCTACTAAATACATTGTCCAAATCTTTTATGTAGTCAATAAGTTCTTGATTATTAATTTTACCTCATGCTCCTCTCAATTTTTTTGATTTTTTATGCGTTTAATACTATCATTAACTATTATAAGCGTCAATAAATCCTCTGGCAACCAAAAAGGGAAATTTTAAATGTATTTAAATATCCATCTTCTCTTTTGCCTTTTAAATTAGAGTTTATAATTTTCTCTTATGTTATAATATAATTAGGAGAAAGCTGAGGTGCAACTATGAATAAGCAAATATTTAAATTTTTTTTACCTCTAATATCCGCTGTTATATTAATATTTTGTTTTCCCCGTTTTGACCTTGGTGCGTTTGCATGGGTAGCACTAATACCTTTATTGTGGTTTATTATTAACTCTCCTCCACGAACAGCTTTAGGGGGAGGGCTCCTTTTTGGATTTGTTTTTCATCTTTATATAAATTCTTTTGTCATTGTCACCCTTAATCAATTTCTTTCTATGCCGCTAACCATAGCTGCTTATTTGCTTTTGGCCATATTTCTAAGCCTTTATTACGGAATTTATGCTTATCTGGTAAGCCGCTTAAAGGAAATAATACCGGCATACTTTATGGTTTTTCTACTTCCCTTCCTCTGGGTAATTATGGAATATGTTCGCTCATTAGGATTACTGGGTTACACTGCCGGCTATATAGGTTATTCACAATGGGCTTATACTGATATTTTACAAATTTCCAGCGTTTATGGATATTGGGGAATCGCCTTTTTAATAATATTTATACAGGCATTATTAGTTATGGCAATTCAAAATAAACTTGCTCGGGATCAAATAATAAAAGCGATTTCCGTCTGGGGATTAATTTTCTTGATTGGCTTAAGTGCCCCCCACTTTTTCCCTGTAGAAAAAAATGCAGATACTAAAAACATTGCCCTAATCCAAGCCAACATACCTCAAGAAGATATATTGGCAGGCCCTGACGATAACTTAGTGCGTTACGAAAATCTCACCAGAGAAGCATTCACCCAAAACGAAAACATTGACCTTGTAGTATGGGCAGAAACTGTCCTTTCATTGCCTTTAGCGAGAGGAAAAGCAATTTTGCCGGAAATAGAACAACTTTCCCGGGAATTTGATACTCCTTTTTTATACGGGGCAATGGTTCGGGAAAACAATGATTTGTATAATTCTGTGGTTTTCTATAGTCCCCACACGGGAAGACTCCAAAAAAATTACAAGCAATATCTCGTCCCCATAGTAGAATATTTTCCCTATGATGACCTTTTAAATCGCTGGCTGGATTTAGGGCTAAATTTGGGAAACTATACCAGGGGACAGGAAGAAAATATTATCTACTTTAATGATCGCCCTCTGGGTAGCATTATTTGCTTCGAATCATTTTTCGGCAACTATAGCCGAAAGTATGCCGCCGCCGGCGCCCAATATATGTTTGTCCTCACTAATGATGGTTGGCTGGGAGACACTCATGGTCTTGACCAGCATGCTCATACAATTTTAATACGCGCTGCCGAAATGGGAATAGGGGTTACGCAGGTAGCAAACACCGGGATAACCATTTCCGCCGATTACACCGGCGAAGAAATTTTACGTTCGGGAATAGAAACAGAAGAAATACTTTTTTTAGAAACTGATTTTAGTCGCAGAAATACCATTTATAGTATCCTGGGAGAATATTTTATTTACGGAAGCCTTTTAATTTCCCTGGCCCTTATTTTTTTCGGCGGCAAAATAAAATTTGGAGCAAATAAATAAGATATAAATTTTGAACGTCTCTATCCTTAATTCTCCAATATTTTTTCATGCTTAATGTTTTCTTGAACTTTCGCATAATCATGATGGGTATTAATATTGAAAAACACTTTTTCTTCCGGATCAAAATTATATATTATTTCTTTAGGAATATATTTAACATCAAACTCCTTATAAAGGTCAGCAATTTTTAACTTTCCTGCCCGTAAATTTTTTTCTATAGTATCAAAACATTCCTTACTATAAAAAGCATAAAGTGGTTGCAAATAGTTATCTACACAAGGCACCACTATATGATGATTTTCCGTGTAAGCATGCATATATTTGATTAACTCCAAGTTCACAAAAGGCATATCACAAGCAATAACAAAATTCCTTTTATGCGAAGAATAATACAATCCCGCATGTAAACCCCTAAGAGAAGATTTTTTGCAGCTCGTAATAACATCTCCGGTTAATCTAACTTTCATATGTTGAAAAAGCTCGGGTTGATTGGTAACTACTATTATTTCTCCAAAACATTCTTTAAGTCTGGAAGCTATAAGTTCAATAATGGGTTTATCTTCTAACTTTAACAAGGCTTTGGGTGAACCAAATCGCTTGCTATCTCCACCGGCAAGTATGACTGCTGTACCTAAATTATCTTCATCATTTTTATACATGGTTAACTCCTCATCCCCGTTATAAATTATCAAGCAGCAGTTTCATCCGTTTTTTTCCTTTCATTAATAACTACCGCCCATACTCCTAGCTCATATAAAACAAATAGAGGGCCAATTAATATTACCTGTGAAATAACATCAGGAGGAGTTATTAGGGCCGCTGCTCCTAGCATGATTAATATTGCATACTTCCTTTTGCTTTTTAAAGTATCTGCGGTAATTAAACCCATTTTGCCTAACACCCAAAATAGCACCGGAAGTTGAAAAAAAAGGCCGAATACTAATAATAAATTAAAAACAAAAGAGATATAGTTGCTCACATTGAACGTAGGACTTAGCTGAGCAGTTTGAAATCCCAAAAAAAACTGGAGTACTAATTGCATTACTACAAAATAAGCAAATAACACTCCGGCAACGAAAAAAAATAAAATCCCTCCGCTTACACCCACCGCAAATTTCTTTTCCCTCTTGTATAAGCCGGGAAATAAAAAGGCCAAAATTTCATAGATAATAACCGGTAAAACTAAAAAAATACCTACCATTACCGCGATACGTAAATTCGCCATGAATGCCTCGGGAGGAGAAAAATATACTAATGAAAAACCTTCAATGGGACTGGCTATCAGATGACGGATATAATCGGCCTGGGTGAAACTAAATACTACTGCAATAATAAAAGCTACAACAATGACGATAATCCTATTGCGTAGCTCCCCTATGTGCTCCAATACCGTCATGTTTTCAGTATGGTTTTTAGCCAAAGCTTAACTCCTCAGTTTCCCTGTTGTCTCTTACCAATTATTCATCGTTATTTTGGCTCTCACCAGATGACTCAGCAGCAGCTTCTTCAGTTTTCTTACCGCTTAAACCATCTTTCAGCTCCGTTACGCTTTTGCCGATAGATTTAGCCAAAGCCGGCAGCTTTCCGGGGCCAAATATTAGCAGTACCACCGCCAATATTAAAATAAGCTCCGTAGGCCCAATTTTGCCTATAGACATTCCATTACCTCCTTTTTATTTTCTGTCAAAATATTAATTTAAAAGTGAAAGATCCTGCCCTGGCTTGTAACCCTTTTCTTGAGCAGCTAAATCAAGATTCATGGTGCAAAGATTTTCCACATCTAAAATTACATTTCCTGCAATTTCTTTTAAAGAAATTGTTTTTATATAGCTTTTGCAATGCTCACAAACATTTATACGCCTACTCTTCTCTTCATCAACAAAAAAATAGCCCATTTTATAATAATCCTTGTTATTGCAATAAGGGCATTCCAAGCGTGAAAATTTCCACTGGGTATGGCAAAGCCAGCATTCTAAAATTCTGGCGTTATCTTCTGACCTTAACATAGCCATCATGGGCTTTTGACCGCACACAGGACAAAATCCATTCGACCATAATGAAAAATCGGTAATTTCTGCCGCTTTGCCGGCGTAATTCATGTAAAAGGGCGAAAGGGCAGTAAATATTATATTTGTTATGACCTCCGGTTCAATATTACATTTATCATGAACAGCATTATCCCGGAGGTAACTTTCTACATTTTCCGGATTATTTCCACCTTTGCGATTTAATAATTGAGAAAGATTTTCTTCTTGCAGTTCCGGTAGACTTTCAAGCAGTTCCAGTTTTTGAGAAAGATTTGATTCGTTATTTAATAATACTTTCGCTATTTTAAACATTAATTCCCTTACCTTCGAAAGATCCAAGTTTAACGATTCATCAGCTAAAAGATAATGCCCTTGCCTAAGATATTCCTTTATATCTTCCTCCTCCAGGTTAAAAGGAACATCTATGTGTTCTAAGTATTGAAATTGTAATTCTAACAATTCCTGATAAGAAGCTAACAACTGGGCACAATTTTCGTTATTCTTTGAATACTTTTTAATTGCTTTATTAATTTTTTCTAAGGAATATCCATGCATATTGTTTTTCCTCCTAAATCTCTACCGTTTAACTCTTTGCCCCCCGAAAAATTACTAGTTGTCTTTGTTAATATCTTCAGTAACATCAACGCTTTGTTTTAAATCTTTGCCTGCTTTCCGTAATTCATTAAAACCCTGGCCAATAGACCTACCCAGTTCCGGCAGTTTTGTGGGACCAAAAATGATTAGTGCCACCACCAGGATAATAAGTATTTCCATCATCCCAATCTTGCCTAACACAAAAACACCCCCAGCTAATCATCAAAATAGTTACCGTTTTTTACTTTTACGAAACATTAATAAGCACCTATTAATAAATCTTGACCATTTATCGATAGTCTACTATATATTATATAACAAAAACAAGGATAAGCGAAACCTAAAATGTTAATATTACAATATTTATCTCCTATTTCTCCTCAATTTCCTCTAATAAGTCCCGGGCAAGAGACTTTAAATTTGAAGGAACCATTATGCTGATTACACCTACTTCCTGACCCATAATGACCTTTAACCCAGAAAACGGGCCGCTATATTCTTTTTTTGCCGGTACTTCATGGGTCTGCAAAAAACCACAAATAATGTCTGCTTCCGTTTCATTTGTTGCTTCTATTAAAAAGACCCATTCACCCTCACTCATGAAATTACCTCCTTAATTTGACAGTTTATGAAACATCCTTTAATATTTGTGTGCTGAAAGGAGAAGTTTCTCTCATGGATTTAAGTAAAAAAATACTTGATCAATCAATACATCTTGGAATGGAAATTACGGGTATAATAAATGCCAATCCGCTTTATAAACTAAAACCTCATTTAGAGAAACGCATTCAGGCAGGGTTGGCATCTCCTTTTGAAAATAAATTTATTGAAAAGAGAATAAATCCGCGCCAAAGTTTGCCCGGTTGCCAAAGCATTATATGTTTTGCGCTTTCCTATCTGACAGCTTCCAAATCACCTCCGGCAAATAATGAGCCCTATGGTAAAGTTGCTGAATTCGCTCGTGGAAAAGACTACCACTCTGTCTTACAGGAAAAAGCTTTTCAATTGATAAAGTATATAGAAAAATTTTATCCCTCGACTTTTAATTTCTTTATTTCCGTCGATACAAGTCCGCTGTTAGAACGAGCATTTATACATAAAGCAGGAGGTGAACTGGGTGAAAACACTACATTTTTATCTCCTTTTAGTGGTTCATGGGTATCATTAGGAATGATCTTAACAGACATTCCTCTAAGCCCTCACAAAATCACACCCCCTTCACCACCATGTTTAAACTGCGGTCTTTGCCGGGAATCCTGTCCTACCGGAGCTTTATTTGCTCCTTTCCAAATAGATCCCTGGCGCTGCCTTTCTTTTATTACGCAAAATAAAGGGATTATCCCCCGCGCTTTTAGAAAAAGCTTAGGAGTCAAATTATATGGTTGTGATACATGTCAAGAAGTTTGCACTCGTAACCGGAAAATAGATAAAAATCAGTTAAAAAATTTAAACCCTCCCATTTTACCTGATGAGCTTCCTTTAATTGCTTGCTCAAATATGAGCAAAGAAAATTTCAAAAAAACATTTGGCCACACCGCCGCAAATTGGCGAGGTCGCCAGATATTGCGTCGAAATGCTATCGTAGCCATGGGTAACAGCAAAAATATTAATGTTATAAAGCCTTTAACCAATCTACTGCAAAACGACCCCTCCCCAATAATAAGATTACATTCCGCCTGGTCGCTCGGTCAGTACAAGGAAAATGAAGCAAAGCAGGCGCTGGATAGCTGCTTCCGCCGGGAAAATAATGTAGAGGTTCGCCAAGAAATTGTAACATCTCTTAATGAAATAGGAGCTATGGAATAAGTAATGTTGATTGCATAGAGGCTTTCCCCTAATCACACCTTCATTTTATTTATTTCGTTTTTTCCAGAACTGGGAACCAATGGCAGCAATTAATAAGAATAAACTCAAAACCACCAACCAAATCGCAAATTGAAAGAAATAATTTCCTGACATTAAACTTTCCTGACCTCTATTTATCAGCCCATGTTCTAATAGTTGAGGGATAGAATAAGCTATTACCACCAAAGACATCAGCAGTGGAATTAAATTATATATTCCCCCTTTTTTTTGTTTACCCGAAAAATTGAACAACTGGCAAAGCAATTCTGAAAAAATCCCGGTTTTAAAGTCATAAAAACCCGTAATCAAGATAAGTAAGCCGATAATAAAAAGCAGCAAATGAGTCATGCCATAATATGTAAATAAAAGAAAGACAGCAATTAAAAAAACAAAGTCTAAAATCAGTAAGAGAATAAAATGGGAACTTTTCATCTGATACCTCCATCAATGAAGAACACTCAACAACGGTCTAATCTATTATAACTGCTTTAATTTAGCTCCCCGAATATTTATTAATTTACATTGCCCTCCTTATCAAAAAGAATAACTAATTAATTTTATTAAATATTTTTAGTTGTTTAATTAAGATGCTAAATCTAAAACCCAAACTTCCGGAGCAACTGGAAGTTTTCCCGCTTCAAAAAAAGCTTCCTTACCCACATACTGCACATTATTCATACCCTGCACGAAATTTTCTATGCTCTCAATATTTATATTCAAAGGAGATGTTTTATAGTGCATAGGAATAGTTACTTTTGGAGCTACCTCCGCTATAATTTGGCGCGCCTGCTCACCATTTATGGTATAAACTCCCCCTACCGGAATCATCAATACATCAGTTTGAGCCAAAAACATTTTCTGATCATCGGTAAGTGTGTTTTCTCCATAATCTCCCATGTGAGCAAACGTTATCCCTTCCATTTGCCAACGGAATATAATATTTTTCCCTCTTTCTTCTCCACCGAAATTATCATGATCAGTGATCAGACCTTCAAATTGTATAGGCCCAAAAAACAACGGCATTGGTTCTTTTATTACGAATGGACCTCCTTTTAGAGCCTCAACATTATTATGATCAAAATGATTATGACTTATTGTAACAACTGATGCCTCAATATCCGGAAAAGAATAACCTATTTCGGTTGAATAAGGATCAGTCACAATCTTTATTCCCGGCCTTTCAATCAAAAACATGGCATGCCCAAACCAACTAACACTGATTTTGGCCATTTTTATTTCCCCCTTCCGAATAATATATATTTATAAATATAAATAATTTGATCACACTTGAATAAACCAGTGTATTTATTAATCATGGAAGATGGAAGAAATTAAACTGATTTAAGTATATCATAACATATATTTACAATTATAATCGCATGTGAGGGAAGCTAAAGCCTGACAGCAGAGGAAATTTCTGGATCTTAAGCCATACACCTTTTACTTAAGACAAATAATTGTTACATATATTTATTTTGCAGCACAAATATCAACAGAAAATTACCATTGCCCTAACTAAAATAATTATAATTAATAAATATTTTGAAGTTAATTGCAAACATTTAACCGCAGCATCCGCCGCAATCCGAACCGGGGTTTTCATCAAGTATGGTAAAACCTTCATAATTAGCATCGTTTTTGTAATCAAGCACTTTCCCCTTAATGTGCTTCAAAACTTTTTCCGCAAAAACAAAATTTACCCCATCTACCTCTTTTACATGGTCTTCTTCATTATTAACTGACTCTTCCAGAGCCAACCCCATCTGGGGCCCTCCTCAACCTGTTCCACTGACATAAATCCGAATATAAGCATCTTCCTGGTTTTCTTGTTTCAAAATCTCCTTAAATTTTTCCACTGCTAGGTTGGTTACATTAATCATATTTAATGCCCCTTTCTTAATTTTTCTTTTAGAAGTAACTACATTAAAGATAACTACCATAATATAAAACTCTTTATATTCATACGTAGATAATCTCATGTTACTTTAAAAGATGTTTTCATTATATTACTTTCTCAATTCTTATGCAATAATTCCGATTATCACAATTCATTGCCTGAACCTCTTAAATAAAGTCCAAAAGAATTTCATCCAAAGACATTCTTGGCCTCATTGATGGATCCTCTGCGGGATAACCCACCGGCAGCAGTACTACAGGTGTTATTGCTACAGGCAGACTCAGAATCTCACCAACTCTTTCTTGATCAAACATGCGCACCCAGCAAGACCCAAGCCCCATACTTGTAGCTTTAAGAACAATTTGTTCTACAGCAATTCCCAGGTCGAGGTATGCAGAAACAGGAATCCCGGTTTCTTCCACCGTTTGAGGAAGTTTGCGCTGGTAAAGCATATTTGCAACTTCCCGACTCATCACATTCGCATCAATTAATTCTTCTACCCTTTTTTCAATTAGCTGCCGGGTAAAAGTATGACGATCAAGGCAGCAAACAATGATTGTTGGGGCTCTCACTACAAAAGACTGGGCAATTCCTTCTTGCAATCGGTTTTTCATATCTTCGTCTTGAACAACTAAAAACCGCCAGGGTTGCCTGTTTGTAGCAGAAGGCGCCTTTCTTGCAGCTTCTATAAGTTCTTTTATCAGCTCTTTTGGCACAGGATCTTCCGTATAACACCTGATACTGCGTCTTTGTTCTATAGCTTCATCGAACTCCAAAATATTCTCCCCTTCCATATTTTTAGTGCTGCTAATCTATTTCCATGAAAACATATTAGTTCTTCTATAATATTATGATCAATTTTATTTCTTTACAAACATAAAATTGGGGCAACTTTTTCAATTAGCTGCCCCTAAATCATCTTCAGAACTATTTCTTGATTAGATTTATTTTCCTCTTTTTACTTTAATTGATTTAGGACGTTCTTCGTCAGCCTTAGGCAAATCAATCTTTAATACCCCATCTTCATAAACAGCTTCCACATTATCGGATTCAATAGCCACAGGAAGCTCAAAGCTCCTTGCAAATTGCCCACTATATCTTTCTTTCCAATAGACATTTCCTTCAGTTTTTTCGTCTTCTTCCTTCATTTCACCTCTAACAGTTACCTGGTTGCCGGTAACATTTATTTCCACATCCTCAGGATCTATGCCCGGTAAATCCACATGGGCTTCATACTTACCGTCACCTTCATATATATCAACTGTGGGGTAAAGATCTTCTCTTGTGCCTAAAGGCCACGCCCTCAATGCATCTTCAAATAATCTATCTAACTCTGTTCTCAGCCGACCGGCATCTCTCCTCGGATCCCTTCTAATCAATTCGGCCATCTATAACACCCCCTACTATAAAAAATTTATCTTGTTAGCACTCTTTTCTATCGAGTGCTAACCATTTCTATTTTTTATTTTAGCTAGCATTTTTTATAGTTTCAAGGATTTATAAAACCAAATATATGCCGTAAGAGAGTATGAGCAGGGAAGAATTGGGGTTATTTCCTTCTTTCTATAAAATACTTTATTTTGCTTTATTATTTTTATTTATAGACCATCTAGTAAAATTTATCCTCTTCCTCCATATTTCTATCAAAAATAATGCGTAAACCTTCTAGGGTAAGATAATGGTTAACTTTTTCAATGGTTTCAGACTCCTCAGCCAAAGTTTCGGCAAAGCCCCCTGTAGCCAAAACTAAGGGCTTACGGGACATTTCATTAATGATACGCTGTACTATACCGTCAACCTGTCCGACAAAACCATAGTAAATACCTGAATGCATACTACTAACGGTATTTTTGCCAATTACATGGCGGGGTTTAACCATTTCCACGCGGGGCAGTTTGGCGGCTTTATTAAAAAGAGCTTCTGTAGAAACTCCTATTCCAGGCGCTATAGCTCCACCCTGGTAATCTCCTTTTTCATTAATGACACAAAATGTGGTGGCAGTTCCAAAATCTACTATCACCAAAGGTCCTCCATATAGTGAATACCCGGCTACCGCATTTACAACACGGTCTGCACCTACTTCACGAGGATCATCCATTAAAATGTTAAGCCCTGTTTTTACTCCCGGTCCAATGATTAAAGGGGATATGTTGAAGTACTTTTTAGACATTTTTTCCAAGGAATACATTAAGGGGGGCACTACGGAAGAAATAGCTATTCCGGTAACATCCTTCCATTCTAAATCACTATGCTTGAAAAGATTTTTAATGGTAATTCCCAATTCATCCTCACTGCGCTCCCAACTTGTAGTAATGCGCCAACATATCATTAATTCGTTTTTTTTGAAGACCCCAAGCATTTTATGAGTATTTCCCACATCTATGGTTAACAGCATGAATACACCCCCTATCAAATATATCAAACACATACTAAAATTACAATTGCAGCATTTCTGGCCCGGTTAATTATAGGAGGCAAAAGACGGCCCACTTTTTTCACCTTTATACGGTCTCAATTCCGGGCTTCAGTTAATTATCACTTAAAGTGTTGCTTTAAAAACAGATATTTTCATTCTCTAATATATGCAGGAAAAAGCTAAAAATAATCGAATCAAATACCTGATAACATTACTAAGCTTTATATACAAGATAATTTTTACTTAAAATGAAGGGGAAAATTTATAAATGGTAGATGAACAAAAAATTCAACAAGCAGTTAAAATGATCCTGGAAGCCATCGGCGAAGATACTGCCCGAGAAGGGCTAAGAGAAACACCTGAAAGGGTCGCCAAATTGTACGGAGAAGTTTTTGGCGGAGTACATCAAGATGCTCGCGAACTTTTGGAAAAATGTTTTGTTTCTGATGAGCATGATGAAATGGTACTGGTTAAAGATATTTCTTTTTACTCCATGTGCGAGCATCATCTCATGCCTTTTTATGGCAAGGCCCATATCGCCTATATCCCCGCCGGAGGACGCATAACCGGCCTAAGTAAATTAGTGCGGGTAATTGAAGTTATTGCTTGCCGTCCACAACTACAGGAACGGCTTACTACACAGACCGCAGATACAATTATGGAAATGCTTTCTCCAAAAGGAGTAGTCATCGTAATTGAAGCCGAACACCTTTGCATGAGCATTCGTGGGGTAAAAAAACCGGGTTCTATAACGGTAACTTCTGCAGTAAGAGGTTTATTCCGTCACAGCCCCGTTTCACGGGAAGAAGCTTTTACCTTGATTAAGGGCAAGTAAGTATATCAAAGCCGGGAGGTTGTAAAATGAACAGAACAATAAATTGCGGCAATCATACCCTTTCCCTTGGAAAAAGGACCCTGATTATGGGAACCCTTAATGTTACCCCCGACTCATTTTCTGATGGAGGACGTTTTCTAGAACCGGAAAAAGCTTTAGAACAAGCGCATTATATGGCTGATGAAGGAGCAGATCTAATTGATATAGGAGGCGAATCAACACGCCCCGGGGCCACTCCTATTCCTGCAGAAGAAGAACTACGCCGCGTTATTCCTGTCATTAAAGCCATAATTAAGGAAATTAATATCCCCCTCTCCATAGATACTTACAAGTCAAGTGTAGCTGAAAAAGCACTGCAAGAAGGCGTACAAATGGTTAATGATGTTTGGGGGCTCAAGGCCGATTCAGCAATGGCGGACATTATAGCAAAATATGATGTGCCGGTGTGCTTGATGCATAATCGAGAGAAAGCAATTTATGAAGATGTTATATCTGAAGTTATTTCCGATCTTCAAGATAGCATTAATATGGCCCTTAATGCCGGCATCACTGCAAATAATATTATTATTGATCCGGGCATTGGTTTTGGAAAAACATTGGATCACAACCTGGAAGTGATGCACCATTTGGATAGGTTAAAAACCTTGAATTTTCCCATTTTGTTGGGCACTTCTCGCAAATCATTAATCGGAAAAATTCTTGATTTACCCACTTCCGAGCGGCTCGAAGGAACTGCCGCCACTGTCGCATATGGAATTACCAAAGGAGTAGATATTGTCAGGGTCCATGATATCAGAGAAATGCGGCGGGTAGTAATGATGACTGATGCCATCGTCAAACGTTAACTTCTATTTAATTCAAGGAGAAACAAAAATGGACAAGATCGATATAAATAATATATCACTATACGATTACCACGGAGTCTTACCCGAAGAAAGGGAGCAGGGCCAAGAATTTCTGATAACTATCAGCCTGGAAGTAAACTTGCAGGGCATTAGTAAAACAGATGATATAGAAGATACGGTAGATTACAGTAAAATTTGTAGCATGGTTAAAGAGATTTCCGCCCGAGAACCCTGCCGGCTAATCGAAACTTTGGCTGAAAAAATATCCCATGAAATTTTATATTTTTTTCCCCAAGTAAAAAGAATAACAGTTACGGTGATAAAACCGAACCCTCCTTTGCCGGAGGTAACTGATGGTGTTTCTGCCACAGTAGTTCGATCTGGCAGCAAATAATTTATTATGAAACCGCGACCAGGAAAAATAAACAACATTCCTTTAAGGACGAAGGGGAAGGAATCAATATGAACATTGTTTATATCGGGTTGGGAGCTAACTTAAATAATCGGCTATATTATCTTAAAAAAGCTGTAACCAAATTAAATAATCACCCACGGGTAGAACTCCACTCACTTTCGTCTATTTATGAAACCGACCCGGTGGGAACTAATGCACAAGAACGTTATTTAAACGCTGTGTGCGCTGTAGAAACCAACCTTTCTCCCCTTGATTTATTGCATTTAACCAAACAAATAGAGCATGAACTGGGAAGAAAGGAAAAGGGAAATTGGGCATCCCGCCTTATTGACCTTGATATACTGGTTTATCCGGAAACAATAATCCATAATGAAAACCTTCAATTGCCTCATCCCCTAATCGCCCATCGCTGGTTTGTTTTGGTACCCCTGGCCGAAATTGCTCCCCAATTAATCCCGCCGGGATTTTCACAAAATGTAAAAGAATTGCTTCAAGCATTGGGGCCACCGGAAGGCATAGACAAGCTGGATCTGCAAAACCCCTGGGATGAATTTAGCCATTTCTTATTAAACAATAATTAACTTAGGCAAGATTACTTTTAATATATTCCTGATAATTTCGGTAAAGATTAACTGTTATAGCCCCGGCAAAACCGGAGCCAATGATGTCTTCATCAATTTTTACCAGGGGCATAATCTCCATTAAAGAATTGGTTAGGAAAGCTTCTTCCGCCCCTTTTAAAAAGGCAGGGCTTAAATTTTGCTCCTCAACCCTATAAGTCTTAGAAGCCAGTTTTAGCACCACAGCCCGGGTAATTCCCGGCAGCAACCCCGATTCCGTTGGAGGAGTATACAGGACATTGTTTTTTATTATAAAAAGATTGCTTGCCGTCCCTTCCACCAGGTAGCCTTTTTGGTTTAAAAATATTCCTTCATCCACTCCTTTATAATATGCCTCACGACGGCCCAATATATTATCAAGGTAGTTAAGTGTTTTAAAACCTACCTGAGGGGAATTTTCGTTTAAAGGAAAGCTTATAAAAGAAGCTTTAATTCCTTGACGATATTGTTCCGGAGTATAAGGAACGGAAGGGTTTGTAGTTATAAAAAAAGTAGAATTGTCATTAGTCTTGGGCCAGATTCCGCGCACATCACTCCCCCTGGTAAGGGTTAATCTCATAAATCCGTCCCGCATCTCATTAGCAGCCAGAATTTCATCAACTGCCTCTTTCATCTCCGGCAAAGTTCCCGGTAAGCTAATATGTAAGGCCAAAGCCCCCTCTCTCATTCTCTGTAGGTGTTCTTCGATTAAAAAAGGTATGCCATTATAAATGCGAACAGTTTCGAATAAACCGTCTCCATAAAGGACCCCCCGGTCGTTGATAGAAATGCAAGCTTCGTCAAGGGAGATGATATTTCCATTCAAATAACATAAATTACTCACTATATCCGCCCCCATTTAATATTCAAAGCCTAAAGCGCCTAAAAGGGCTTTAGCTTTGTCAAGTGTCTCCTGGTATTCAGCCTGAGGAGATGAATCAGCTACAATGCCTCCGCCCACTTGAAAGAACACCCGGTTATTTTTAATTATAATGGTACGTATTACAATATTTAAATCAGCATGCCCGTTAAAATCAATATATCCTATGGAGCCCGTATAAATTCCCCGCCGCACAGGCTCCAGTTCTTCAATTATCTCCATAGCCCTAATCTTTGGGGCACCGGTAATAGACCCACCGGGAAAAGAAGCTTGCAAAACATCAATCACGCTGCTCTCAGGTGCAAGCTCTCCCTCTACGGTGGAAACCAGGTGATGAACCGTAGCATATTCCTCAAGCGTAAAGAGTTCCGGAACTTTAACTGTGCCTGTTTTGCATATTTTGCTCAGATCATTGCGCTCTAAGTCTACAATCATTACTAATTCTGCTTGATCTTTAGAGCTTTCCCATAATTCTTGCCGTAAAGCATAATCTTCATCAGAGGTTCTGCCTCGCGGGCGTGTGCCCTTAATAGGACGGGTTTCCATCTTAGTGCCTTCCTGCCTTAAAAATCTTTCCGGTGAAGAACTCACCACCGTCACTTCCGGAAAATTTAAAAAAGAAGCAAAAGGTGAAGGGTTCAGCGATTTTAGGCGCTTATACAACTCCCAGGGTGAACTGTCAAGACGGGCTTCAAAACGTTGGGTAAGGTTCACCTGGTAAATATCTCCTCTGCCGATATAGTCTAAAGCTTTATTCACAGCCGAAAGGTAACTTTCTTTAGAAAAGTTAGCCCGTAAATCCCTCCCGGTGTTCCGGGCTTGTTCTGAATTATGGAAACTAAGGTCCCGAAGATTTTTAATTCGGCCAAACAGTTCCCGAAATCTTTGATCACGATGTTTTTCCTTTTCCTTTCCTCTCCAGGGTAGTCCTGTAGAAAATACATAAGTTCTTTCATGCAAATGATCAATAATTACACCACAATCATAAAAAGCCATCAAACATTCCGGTATTCCAATGTCATCAGGAATTTTATAAGGTAATTTTTCCAGACAACGCCCCATATCATAAGACATATATCCTACTGCGCCTCCTCCGATAAGAGGCAATTCGGTTAAACTATGCTCTTTATATTCGTTAACCAGTTCATGCAAACAAGTAAAAGGATTTTTGTTAACATAATATGCCCGGCCCTGTAAGTATTGGATGTTACATCTGAACCCTTGCGAACGAAAAACCAAAAAGGGCTCACTTCCTACGAAAGAGTAGCGTCCCAAATTATGATGCACGATGCCGCTGTCTAATAGAAAACTGTACGCGTCATTTTGAAAAACTTCATAAACTTTTTCTCCTTCTAAATAATAAGGAATTTCCTCTATTATGGGTTGCAACCTCTACCCCCCTTTTCTTTATTATCCCGACTGTCTTCTATTGACTCTTTCCATTCCAAAAAATTTTTTAATATTTTTTCCCCCGATTCTGTAAGGATTGATTCAGGGTGAAACTGAACGCCTTCTACATTATAATATCGATGTTTTACCCCCATTATTTCTCTTTCCATTGTTTGCGCAGTTACCTCAAGCTCAGGCGGTATTGATTCCGGGTCAAGAATCAAAGAATGATACCGTGTAGCCTTCAAGGGAGATGATAAATCTTTAAAAACACCCTTTCCCTGGTGATAAATCGCGGAAGTTTTGCCATGCATCAAACGAGATGCCCTAACTACTTTCGCTCCGTAAAATTGCCCTATGGCTTGGTGACCCAAACAAACTCCCAACAAAGGAATCCTACCGCCAAATTGTTTGACCAAAGGTAGACTTATGCCGGCATGATCGGGATCTTTGGGGCCAGGCGAAATTACAATGCCCCGTGGCTTCATTTCTTCAACTTCAGCTAAAGTCAATTCATCATTGCGGTATACTTCGATATTACAGCCCAGGCGGCGAAAATAGTCCACCAGGATAAAGGTAAATGAATCATAATTATCAATCATCAACAGCATCAATTACCCTCCCAAAAAGTAAGGACGCTAAATGTGCCGATTCGCATCCCGGCTTTTAGCGTCCTTATAATACCTATATTTCATAACGTAACTACTCTACTATACACCACTGTGCCAAAGTGGTGGGCTTCATCGCCTCCCCCGGCCCTAAAATACGGCCCTTTGCTGTACTTCAGGGATACTCGATCCCTTTTCCATGGACAGCGTGCCTTAACCAAGTTTTTTTTGGCCTGAGTAGTTATCCCATCCCATATTTTATTTTTTTAAAACAGTCCTTGAACCCTACCTGTTTCTGTGTCCACATCTACTTTCCGATATGCCGGATCAGAAGATGTACCGGGCATCATAGGAATAGTACCGGCAAGAGGTACTACGAATCCTGCTCCTTTATAGGTCAAAATATCACGCACAAAAAGCTTCCAATCCTTGGGAGCTCCTTTTATCGCAGGATTATCTGTTAAGCTAAGGTGGGTCTTGGCCATGCAAGTGCCCAGTTGCTTCATTAGTTCTTTATCTTCTTCTATTTTCTTGGCCTTCTCCAAAGCTTCAGGCGAATATTCTACTCCATCACCGCCATATACTTCTCTCACAATTAAATCAATGCGATCGCGCAATGGTGTTTCCAGGTTATACAGATAACGGAATTCATTTGGCTTATCAGCTGCTTCTACTACAGCTTCAGCAAGTTCTTTTGCTCCGTCGCCTCCATACTGCCAATGTTTGGATACTGCCACCCAGGCTCCGGCTTCTTCGGCCAAACGGCGAACTGCATTGATCTCATTATCAGTGTCCGTGTAGAAATGGTTAATACATACTACCGGATTAATACCCGATTTTTTGATGGTATTTATATGCTGAATAAGGTTTTCGCAGCCTTTTTCTACCCATCCTACGTTTTCTTCATTGTAAGCGGGATCAATAGGTTGGCCGGGAACGGGCACAGGGGCGCCGCCATGGCACTTCATAGCCCTAATAGTAGTAACCAACACAGCTGCATGGGGTTTCAAGTCAGACATGCGGCACTTTAAGTTCCAGAACTTCTCAAAGCCAATGTCAGCTCCGAAGCCAGACTCAGTTATAACATAGTCTTTAAGTTTTAATCCTACCCGGTCGGCCACAATGGAAGATTGTCCAATAGCTATATTGGCAAATGGACCGGCATGAACCATGGTAGGTTGACCTTCGAGAGTCTGCATTAAATTGGGGTTCAGGGCATTTACCATCCAGGCTGTCATGGCGCCGTCTACTTCTAAGTCTGCAGTAGTTACATCATTTCCTTGCTTATCATAAGCAACTACTATACGGCCCATTCTCTCCCGCATATCTTTTAGATCTTTAGCCACTGACAAAATCGCCATGATTTCCGAAGAAACCGCAATATTAAAACCAGATTCCATCATGAAGCCGTCTCTTCTGCCGCCCATGCCAATAATTATATTTCGCAGTGCCTGAGCACAAAAGTCAATAATCCACTTAAATTGGACATTGCGAGGATCAATATTTAATCTCTTCAAACCTCGTTTTTCCAAAAACTTGTCTGAGGAATTAAATTCATGTTGCAGCCTGGAAGTTAGGGCAACCATACCCAGGTTATGCGCATTCATAATGTCATTAATATCACCGGTTAACCCCAGGGAAAAAGGCGTAAGCGGAATACACTGGGCCAACCCGCCTCCGGCTGCAGAACCTTTAATGTTCATGGTAGGGCCTCCAGAGGGTTGGCGAATAGTCGCCATTACTTCTTTGCCAATTTTGCCCATACCCTGGGTAAGCCCCATAGTCGTAGTAGTTTTTCCTTCTCCAAGGGGTGTGGGGTTGATGGCAGTTACGTCAATATACTTACCATCAGGCTTGTCTTTCATACGTGACAAAAGTTTCTTAAAGTCAATCTTTGCAACATAGTTGCCGTGGGGCAATAATTCTTCTTGTTCCAGCCCCAATTCTTCAGCCATCTGATACACCGTCTTCATACGGGACTCTGCTTCTTCAGCAATTTCCCAATCAGCATGTTTGGTTGGATCTAGTGCCATTAATTTTCCTCCTTTAAATATAATATGTAAGTAATTCTCGCACCTTACTACTGCTTTTACTTAGTCAATCACCTTTTAGTAAACCACTCCCTTCACCAAGATTTTAATATTTTATATCTAATATTAATAGATGAGCTCTGCTCCAAATCTTATAGTTCTATATAACTGTTTATTTTTCCTGCTTTAATTATTCTATTTGAAATAACTCCTTTTTAATCATTTTTGTTATAATGATAGTATGAAAGCAGAAAACAATCTCAGAAACTTATCACAATCAAACTTAAAAAAATTCATTCCGGAAGTTGAATTATTATGGGATGCGCATATCCATCTTTTTCCTCCCAAACTCTTTCAAGCTATTTACCGGGTATTTAAAGATAACTATGGCTGGAATTTAGCCTTCTCCGATTACCATCCTTTGTTAATTAATTATCTTAAGGATGCCGGAATTGATCGTGCATCGGTATTGGTATATGCACACAAACCCAATATTTCTTTAGAACTTAACCGCTGGTTGGCAAAACTGATTAAAGAACACCCCTGGCTTGTTCCCTATGGTTGCATACATCCTGCCGATGAAAATTTAGAATATGTGCTTTATGAAGCTTTGGATCTATATGATTTTCCGGGATTAAAAATTCATTCCCTGGTAAAAAGAATCCCTCCCGATGACGGAAGGTTCTTTCCCGTTTATGAAGCACTTGAACAAAAGGGAAAAGGGGTTATTATTCATACCTCTACTTTTCCTCTTCACCTCCAGGACTGTGTAGGTATAAACTATCTTTATAATATTTTGCATTACTTCCCCAATCTAAAAATACTTATACCCCATATGGGGTTGTTTGAGCTTGAAGAATATTCCACCCTTTTACAAAAGTATCCCCATATTTATCTAGATACTTCCTTTGTTTTTAACAACCATTCTTTTACATTGCCCCTGGAAGAACTAAAAAAAATGATCATGCAATATCCAGACAGGATAATATACGGCAGTGACTTCCCTTTTATAATAAATGAACCTTACATCGACATGCAAAACATTCAAAACTTGCATTTACCTGGTGAAATTTATGCCCGTCTTTTTTACCATAATGCTCGCATTTTCTCTCAGTAATTTAAATTTTTTGCATTCCTTTATTCTTGCAATGTTTCGCTATCCCGGGAACTTTCATTTTCACCAGATTCATACTCTCCCTCAAAATCATCAACTTCTTCTTTATTTAAATAGTTTTCTTCTGTATTGTTTTTACTTTCTTTAGAATTTTGATCCTCTCTTACATTTTCCACTGTTTTACCTTCAATGATGGCAATTATTTCTTCAGATTCAAGCGTTTCTTTTTCTAAAAGAGTATGGGCTAAAGCATATAATTTATCCTTATTGTTCTCTATTAAGTCCTCCGCCCTATGATAACAATTATCTATAGTGTTACGAATTTCTGCATCAATAGCCCTGGCTATTTCTTCACTATAATCCCTCTCCCGGGCCAGATCTCGGCCTAAAAACACTTGATTTTGCTTATTGCCAAGAGTAATAGGCCCAAGTTTATCACTCATGCCATATTCCATAATCATTTGCCGGACAACACCTGTGGCCCTTTCCAGGTCATTCTGGGCCCCCGTGCTTATTTCTTCAAGCGCAATCTGTTCTGCCACCCTGCCGGCCAACAAGGTACTTACTCGCTCCAAAAGTTCTGTGCGAGTCATATAATAACGATCTTCCTCAGGTAACATAAGAGTATACCCGCCTGCTTTACCCCGTGGGATAACCGAAACTTTATGAATCGGATCAGTTTTGGGCAGAAGATATCCGACTAAAGCGTGGCCCGCTTCGTGAAAGGCAACCAATTTCTTCTCAAATTCACTGATTACGCGGCTTTTTTTCTCTGTACCCGCAATTACCCGGTCAATAGCGGCTTCCAACTCTTGCATGCCGATATCTTTTTTATCTTTTCTGGCCGTAAGCAGCGCTGCTTCATTAACCACATTTTCCAGATCTGCCCCCGTAAATCCGGGAGTCCGCTTGGCAATTGTTTTAAGATCTACATTATCATCCAACTGTTTTTTGCTTATATGGACCTGTAGAATTTCTTCTCTTCCTTTTACATCCGGATAGTTTACAGTCACCTGGCGGTCAAAACGACCGGGACGAAGCAAGGCGGGATCAAGAATGTCAGGCCTATTGGTGGCTGCCAGCAAAATAATTCCTTCATTGATATCAAAGCCATCCATTTCTACCAGAAGTTGATTTAATGTTTGTTCCCTTTCATCGTGTCCACCGCCAAGACCGGCTCCCCTTTGTCTGCCTACAGCGTCAATCTCATCCATAAATACAATACAGGGCGCGTTTTTCTTGGCGTTTTCAAAAAGATCTCTCACTCTCGAAGCACCTACACCAACAAACATTTCCACAAAATCAGACCCACTTATACTAAAGAACGGAACCCCCGCTTCACCGGCCACCGCCCTTCCCAGGAGGGTCTTACCCGTTCCAGGCGGACCTACCAGTAAAATACCTTTAGGAATTCTGGCTCCAATCTCAATGTATTTTTTAGGGGATTTTAGAAATCCGACTATTTCTTCCAGCTCTGCTTTTTCTTCATCAGCTCCGGCTACTTCATCAAAAGTAACCTTCTTTTGATCCGGTTCATGCAGGCGCGCCTTGCTTTTGCCAAAATTCATTACTTTACTGCCCCCTCCCTGGGACTGCTGCATAAAGAAAAAGAATAGGCCTATTAATAACACAAAAGGTATCATATAGGTTAAAGCACTCCACCAGGGTGTAGTAACCTCTTGAGATTCAAAACGGATGTTATGTTCTTCCAACCTGGCAGTTAAATCATCATCAGGGGGCTTGCTAGTTTGTATTTGAGTAGCAACAGTCCCATCAAATTCTTGTTCCTGAGTTAGTTCTGCCTGAATTTCTACCCCTTCCAAATAAACTTTTTCTATTTGTTCATTTTGAATGAGCTCAATAAAATCTGGAATATAATCAATTTGAGGCACCTCTTCCCTGCCCTGGAAATAACTCACCAAAGCAATAACCACAATGGCAATAAGCAGGTAAAAAGTTGCCTGACGCATAAATGGACTCATTTATAACCTCCTTAACTTCCTTAAAACAAGCTATTCAATTTATTCTAACATACAAAAATTGAACTGCCAATAAAAGAGGAAACCTCACTCCTTAACCACATGAGAAGTCAAATATTAATTTCGGAGCAGTTTATATCTCTAATAATAATGTTATCCCTTTATTGTTTTTAACACATGAATATCAGGTAATCCTCGAAACTTTTCCCCAAAATCCAAGCCATATCCTACCACAAAATTATCACCTACGGTAAACCCCAAATAATCCGGTTGAATATTCACCAGGCGCTTCTGGGGTTTATCCAAAAGTGTAACCACTCTAATTGAAAGAGGATGCCGCTGCTGCAAAGTTTTACTTAAAAATTGCAGGGTAAGGCCTGTATCCATAATATCTTCCACAATAAGCACATTCTTATTATCAATGCTTTGTTCCAGATCTTTCAAAATCCTCACTTCTCCGGAACTTTTAGTAGAATTACCATAGCTGGAAACTGCCATGAAATCTATTTCAACCGGTATGCTCATATTTCGAATAAGATCTGCAAGAAATACTACCGCCCCTTTAAGAACACCGACGAAAAGGACTGTTTCTTTTTGATAGTCTTGAGATATGGAAGAAGCAAGCTCTTTTACTCTTTGAGCAATTTCTTTACGGTTAATAAGGACTCTTTCTAACTCTTCCAATTTTCGCCTCCCTTAGAATTCTCCGGTACTTAAATATTTTAGAACCAGTACACACCGGGTGCTCTCTGTAATCCGAAATCTATGGGAAATTTCCATCCCCACCACCCAGGCAATTTCTCCTCCCGATAATACCAAAGGATGGAAATCTCTTTTATGATGAGGAATCTTATTATCTATAAAATAATTCTTAATCTTTTTTGTGCCATTTTCCATGCCCAGAGGGGAGAAACGAGCCCCTTTCCAGCGACTACGAATTTTTAATGGTAAATTAATTTTTTCCAAATCCAGGTAGGCTTCTTTGTTATTATCCGGAGGCCACTTTAATTCGGCAGGCTTTTTTATTTCCGCCTCTATTTTTTTTTCAATTCCCGGAATAAAAGTTTTCCCCGGAACATTTAGTAATACCGGCGCAAAACTTTTCTTTTTCCCCGGATCTTCCCCGGTTATGAAAACCAACCTACCTCCCGGACGATTGTATACTTTTACTTGATAAGGAAGAATTATTTCTTTATTCGTTTCCCCCTTTTGATAAAAACGGATAATAGTTTCAATATGCTTAAAGCTAAGAAAAGTTTTTTCCGGAAAAATTTTTTGCCATGTTTTTCTAATCACTCGACGCTGCAAAGCAAGGGGTAATTTTTTCAAATTATCGGCATTAAGGACAACCTTCCCTTTAGTACGGGTTACCACACAAACTTTTAAGTATTTCTCAGCTTCTTTTCGCAAATAATCTTCATCTTCTTGAGCCAGTACAGATAAACGTAAAATCGCATTATCTATTTGGTAATTATAATCCCTTAAATAAGGGAGAAGCTCCAACCGGATCTTATTGCGCTGATAGATAGTTTTTAAATTGCTGGAATCCTCCTTATGTTCGATCTCTTCTGATTTACAATAATTTAATATCTGAGTTTTGCTGTAATATAATAAAGGGCGTATAATAGTTAATCCTTTCCATCTACGATTGGCTTTCATCCCTGCCAAGCCTTCCAAGCCGGTCCCATTTAAAATATTGAGCAGCACGGTTTCTACTTGATCATCCCGATGATGACCGAGGGCAATTTTATTGGCCCTAAAATACCGGGCTCCCTTCAAAAAAAATTGGAAACGAAAATAACGTGCTGCTTGTTGAGAAGATAAACCCATTTTTTTACTGTAATAAGGTACATTTATAGATGCACCATAAAAGGGAATTTTCCATTTTTTGGCCACTGATCGAACAAACTCAAGGTCTTCTCGGGCATCCTCTCGAAATCCGTGGTTAAGATGTCCTGCAAACACTTCAATGCTCCATTCTGCTTTGAGCATAAGCAGAACATGAAATAAACATAAAGAGTCTACCCCTCCCGAAACGCCTACTAGCACCCGATCTCCTTCCTGCAGCAGGTCATTGTCAATTAAAGTTTCTCTGACTTTTTCTACAAAAGGCTTTTTTTTATTTATGGAAATCAAGCTCCTTATATTAAGTTAGAAAACTATTTTTTGCCCTTTTTCCGCTAAATACCCGGTAAGTAAATCTCCTTCACTTACATACAACATAGATACACCCAATTTATCCATAATAACATCTACCATGAGGACACCTGACACAATAACATCAGCTCGATCAGGCATTAACCCGCTTATATTTTTGCGTTCTTCCAATGTGGAGTTTAACAAAATTTCTTCCCATTTTTTTACCTGATAATCATATAATTTGCTTCTATGTATTTTCTGCGAATCATACTCTTGCAACCCTAAATTTATTGAAGATAGAGTGGTAATAGTGCCACCCACACCTACCAGCGCAGTAGAGGCATCAAGTGGTGGCAAGGCTTCTAACATTTTCATCAGGTGTTCCCTAGCTTCCCACACTTTCTCTACACTTGGTATATCCAACAAATTGAATTTTTCCTGAAGCTTAACTACTCCCACCGGTAAGCTTAAAAATTGGGGATTACCCTCTTCCACCCAAATGAATTCAGTACTTCCACCACCTAGATCAAAAACTACGGCTTCCTGCATCGATAAATCCAGAGAATACAGAGCGCCGCGATAACTATATAAAGCTTCGTCTTTTTCTTCAATAATATGTAATTCTTGGTTGGTAATCTCCCAAATTTTATCCCTTAATTCGTTTCGGTTGGAAGCTTCTCGTACGGCACTGGTAGCTACCAAAAAAATATTTACAGCTCCTTCTTCCAACGCCAAAGTCCAAAACTTATTTACCGCTTTTACGGTTCTTTCTATTGCTGAAGGGGAAAGGAAATTATTTTCTAACAAACCTTCTCCTAATCTGGTCATTTCTAATGTCTGATATTCCACATGGAGTTTTTTTTCATTGACATTTGCCAGGAGCAGACGCACCGAATTTGTTCCAATATCTATAATACCTCTTTTATGCCTCTCCATTTAATCTCCAATTCAACTTATTATGCATCATTTTACATTCATCAATGCTCTATAAAAAAGACTCCTCATACCAGGAGTCTAAAAGGAAGGTTAAATAATTTTTTTCATCAAAAAGCCTGCCGATTACCTCTTTTAGATTCCGTATTCTTTTTTATATCATGTTGGCGTTCATCACTTTCTTTAAGAAAACGGGAGAGTTTATCCTCAAAATCAGCGCCTGTTTTTTTATTTTGCTCTTTTTTCACCTCAGCTTGCTTGATAGATAAAGCTATTTTTCCATTGTCATCTATAGAAAGGACTTTAACTTTTACCTGATCATCTTTCTGTAAATAATCATTAATATCTTTTACATAACTGTTGGCCACTTCAGAAATGTGAACCAAACCAGTTTCTCCATCAGGAAGTTGAATAAAAGCGCCAAAGTTGGTAATGCTTTTTACAACCCCCTCTAAAACATCTCCAGTTTTAACAGCCATACTAAAAAAAATCCTCCTTAACAAATTTTTATTATGTCTATATTTATATTACAGTATTAAAACTTTAATACAATCTTTTATAAGACTACTCCTTTTAGTTTATTCCTCTGATTTTATTAAGCCAAAATGCCGACGGGCTAAAAACTCAATATATTCTTCATCGTATAACCTCTCAATCTCTTTTTCTAATTCTTTATTTTCTTCTTCAATTCTGGCCAATTCTTTTTGGTATTTTTCAAGTTCCGCAGATTTTTGGAAATACTGAAAACTATAAACACCTACTATAAGCATCATGAAACAAATAAACATGATTCCCCCATAAAGATAAACCCTCTTTATATTCCACCTTTTTTGTTTGGAGCGAGGAAATGATTCCACTACCTGTTTTTTCCTCTTGCCTTTTTGCATAAAAGCTACCCCTTCATAAGATTTTGTTTCGCAAAGGTCATTGAAACATACCAAATGACTAAATTTTCTTTCTGATTTATTATATCAAATTTCTTCACATACTCAAAATAAAATTATCTTATCAATTAACATATTATAAATGTGAACAAAAACTTTATTAATTTTCATCTTCTTTTTTGGCTTCATTCCACCAATTCTCAAGTTGATCAATGTCATATGCCGACATATCTTTTCCTTCCTGCTTTACTTTATTATTTATAAACTCAAACCTTTTGTTGAATTTATTGATGGTTTTAACCAGCATAATTTCCGGATTAACTCCCATAAAACGCGACACATTGACCAGCGTAAACATTAAGTCTCCAAGTTCTTCTTCAATATTTTGCCTGGAACCAAACCAATAAGCGTTATACAGTTCACTAACTTCTTCCTTGAGTTTTTCCAATGGACCTTCCAATGTCTCCCAATCAAACCCTAAGCGAGCAGCTTTTTCTTGAGTTTTAATAGCTTTTATTAATGCGGGCAATGTAGAGTCCTCTTGTGCACAGGTATTTTTCGAAGATGCAAAGTCTTGTTTTTCCATTTTTTTTATTTCGTCCCATTTACATCTTACATCATTTAAAGAATTTACACCGTTTAATTCGCCGAAAACATGGGGATGACGGCGTATTAATTTCATTATAGTATTATTTACTACTTGAGAAAAAGCGAAGTTACCGGACTCATGCGCCAGATGAGCATGAAATATTATCTGTAAAAGCAAATCCCCAAGTTCATCTTCAAGTAATGCCGGATTTTCACTGTCAATAGCATCTATTACTTCATAAGCCTCTTCTATTACGTAGGGTTTCAAAGATTTATGATCCTGTTTTTTATCCCACGGGCATCCTTTTTCTCCTCTTAGTGTTTCCATAATAATCATTAACTCGGAAACGCTGTGGTTGTTTAAAGGAGGCAAGCATAAATAATTTATGCTCCGCCCTCTTTTTGATAATGACAATTTCTCCAGGGCGTATAGGGGAACCCATTTTTTTGAATCACTTTTTCTTTTCCAAGGAAGCTTTTCCCGGTTTCTAACCACCATAACGGGATACTTGCCGGGATATATTTGTTCCAGTAAATATTTTAAACGTTCCCATTGATGCTGTTTAGAAGGTGGAATAATTACAAGAAAATGCGGTAAAGGCTCTTTAAGATGTTCAAGAGATTTAACATCTAACACAGTAACCCCAAATGCCATATTTTCACAAATAAAATTATTCAATTTTGTTTTGGCATTTTTATGTTTAGAAATTTATATCCCTCCCCTTTAAAAATAATAAACTTTTATCACTTCATCAACCTGTACTTTCGGGCCCATTTCAATATGCGTTCTCCTACATAAGGTATAGACATTAAATCATCTGAATTAAGCCAACCCGATAATAATAACGAAATCAAGTAAATTAAAGCGCCAACTATAATACAAGTTATAGTAGCAATGCCATTAATCAATGAAAAAGGGAATATTTCCTCTAAAAACATAAAAACAAGCCGGTATGAAAATATTACAAATACCGACATAATTAAAACTGAAAGTATCGGTTTAAATAAAAATTCCCGGATTTTAAAGCGATACCCGGATAATTTACTTACCTGCAATATATTCAAAAACGCGCCCAGGGCAAAACCAATGCTGGTAGCAAGAGCAGCGCCGCCTATATGAAGTTCCGGTATACCCGTCAAAACCCAGGTTAAAAAAATTTTAACAAGTGCCCCCAAAAGCATATTCTTGACAGGCACAAGAGCATAGCCCATCCCCTGAAGAGTTCCAGTAGTAGCCAAATAAAGGGAAAAGAAAACAACTCCCCAAGCTAAAAATGTTACCGGATATGCTGCTTCTGCATTATTATATAATAATACCGTCACCGTATTATTTAAAATAGGAAGCGAAAGCAAAAATAGACCTACTGCCGACGGTAAAGAAAAAAGGATTACTAATCGGGAAGAAGTTTCTATACGATTGTGCAGTAACGGTATATTTTTTTGAGCAAAAGCTTCAGATACAGCAGGAACAAGGCTTATGGTCAACCCTACTATGACTACACAAGGGAAATACATCAAATTTAAAGCCATCCCCGTTAATTGTCCATAAAGAGCAGTAGCCCTCTCCATAGCGAATCCTATTTCTTGGAGTCTATCCGAAACAACTACCAGATCTATTACATTATAGAATGGAACCATCAATGATCCCAAGGTAATGGGCACAGATAAACTAACTATCCTTTTTACTACCTCAGTGGCTTTCGGAATATCGTCGTCTGCAGAGATATGATTATACTTACTAAATATTCCCGATTTCTGGCGGTAAAATAACACCACGAGAACTAGCAACCCTATTATGCCACCACTGACTGCTCCAGAAGCAGCACCTGCAGCCGCATATTCAAGGCTTATCGGCAGTAGTAACAAAACTAACCCCACAGAAGTAATTACCCGCACAATTTGCTCCACAAATTGAGAAAGGGCAGTGGGAGTCATAAGCTGATGGCCCTGAAAAAACCCCCTCATAGCAGCCATAATAGCTACAAAAAAAATGGCAGGTGATATGGCTAAAATAGGATAATAAGCCCGGGGATCCCTGGCTACATTTATAGCAAAAAATTCTGCACCCAGGGCAAGAAGCACAGAAATTAACAATCCGGTAGAAGTTATTATCAGCAATGCTATTTTGAATACCCTATAAGCACTTTGAGGATCATTTAAAGCTAATTTTTCAGACACCAATTTAGAAATAGCGACCGGAATACCGGCTGTAGCAATAGTAAGGAGGGTCGCAAATATCGGGTAAGCATAAGAATAAAGTCCAATCCCTTCATCTCCCATTAAAGCAGCCAACACAATTCTCATAGCTGCTCCGATGATCCTGACTATTACTCCGGTAAAAGCAAGTATGATGGCACCTTTTACGAATGTAGTTTTGGTCAAAACGCGGTTCCTCTCTTCCGGGACGTCCTTAAGCTCTCGCTACCAAAATATCTATACATAAAAGGAAAACGGGGCAATAATACTTTTTTGATTATAATATAATAATTTTTAAATAACAATATCTTTTACTTTATCCCTTAACCGGTGTAAAAAATCTTCTATTACCTGCAAGCTTATTTCATTCTTGTTCTGTGTCGGCTTGATATTCAATGTGCCACCCTTACCGGCATAAACAGAAAATTGCCCATATTTATTATTTGTTAGATAATTAGAATCTAAATACTCAAGCTTTTTCTTGTCTGCAAATCGGAAGCTTACTTCCTTGTTCTCATGTTGGATGGATTCAATCCCGAGCTCAACAGCCATAATGCGTAAGCGCCCTAGCAAAAGCAAATTTTCCACTTCTAAAGGCAAAGGCCCAAACCGATCCACAAGTTCCTTCTCAATTTCCTTAATTTCTTTAAAAGTCTCCAGACCATATATTCGCTGGTAAAATTCAATTTTTTGCTCCTGATCCGGTATATAAGCGCTCGGCAAATAAGCACTTATCTTTAAATCCAAACTGGGAAAAGAACCGGTGGTTAGCTCCTCTCCTTTATAAGCACTTACGGCTTCTTCCAACATCTGACAGTATAAATCAAAACCAACTGCAGCCATAAATCCATGTTGCTCGGGACCCAAAATGTTACCAACACCCCTTATCTCAAGATCACGTAACGCAATTTTAAATCCTGATCCTAACTCCGCAAATTCTTTTATGGCCTGCAATCTTTTTTCCGCGGCTTCAGTTAGAACTTTCTGTTTCTGAAAAGTAAGATAAGCATAAGCCAAACGGTTAGAACGGCCTACCCGGCCCCGTAGTTGATATAATTGAGCTAACCCCAAAAGGTCGGCATTATAGATAATCAAGGTATTAACATTAGGTATATCCAAACCTGCTTCGATGATAGTGGTAGATAATAAGACATCATAATAACCTTCTAAAAAATCATGCATAATACCTTCCAACTTTTTTTCATTCATCTGGCCATGTGCTACCGCTATCCTTGCTTGAGGCAAAAGTTCTTCTAATTTCCGAGCCCAACTTTCTATATTGTGCACCCGGTTAAATACAAAATATACCTGCCCATTACGCTCTAACTCTCTTGTAATAGCTTCTTTAACAACTTGATGTGAATATTCCAAAACGTAAGTTTGCACCGGGTAACGGTTTTCCGGAGGGGTTTCCATCAAACTTAGATCTCTTGCTCCTACCAAAGACATATGTAAAGTGCGGGGTATTGGAGTTGCCGTTAGCGTTAAAACATCCACATTAAGACGCATTTTCTTTAATTTTTCTTTGTGCCGAACTCCAAAACGATGTTCCTCGTCAATAATGATCAAACCTAAATCTTTAAACTTTACATCACTGGAAAGCAACCTGTGAGTCCCAATTAAAATATCAACATTTCCCCCTTTGACTCTCTGCAATATTTCTTTTTGCTGCGCATTATTTAAAAATCTGCTTATCATCGCTACCTCTACCGGAAAAGGTTCGAACCTCTCCCAAAAGTTACGGTAATGCTGTTGGGCCAAAATAGTGGTAGGCGCAAGCACTGCCACCTGCTTTCCATTTACTACTACATCAAAGGCAGCTCGCATTGCAACTTCTGTTTTTCCATAACCCACATCACCACAAAGTAGCCGATCCATAGGTTTATTCTGAGCCAAATCCGCTCTTACTTCTTTTATGGATTGCAACTGATCTTCCGTTTCCTCATAAGGGAAGTATGAATCAAATTCTTCTTTCCAGGGGTGCTCCGTGAAAAAGGAATGACCTTCCAAAGACTGACGAGCGCTATAAATAGATAACAAATCACGAGCTAAATCCTGCACAGAAGATTTTACCTTTTGCTTGGTTTTTTGCCATTCATTACTGCTCAGGCGGTGCAGCTTAGGAGGTTTGGTCCCGCCTCCCTTGTATTTTTGAATCAAATGTATTTGATCTACGGGAACAAACAATTTATCTTCCCCCGCATAACTAATATGCAGGTAATCTTGTTCAATCCCCTCTACTTTTAAGGTCTGGACACCAAAATATTTTCCAATACCATGTTGGGCATGGACTACATAATCACCCACAGACAACTCGCGGTAATTACTTAATATTTTTCCTTCTTTGGGCCGGGAAAATTTTCTCTTTTTCTTTTTTTTAGGTAAAAGCTCCTGTTCAGTAATAACCACTATTTTGAGAAAAGGCATATAAAATCCGTTATTAAGGTTCCCCAGGGTTGCCATGGCAAGAGGTGAAGATTCCTCGAAGACTAGTTGATCTTCTTCAAACGCTTTGCTTACAGGGAAATCATTTTCATGAAGACTCTTAAGCAGAGACTCCCCCTGTTTTAAAGAAGAAGCTAAAAAGAAAATTTTGTAACCTTCTTTTTTCCAATGTGTAAATTCCTTTCGCAACATTTCCCATTGCCCATAATACCGGGGGAGAGCATTAGCTGTGAAAGTAAAAGTATTTTTTTGAGGAATTTTAAAGCCACTTACATTAAACAAACTGGTATAGAGACAAGGTTGTTTAAAACGAGTTATTACTTCATCCAACTCCCAGGTTAAAGGTATCTCACTGCTTAAAATTTCTCCTTGCATAAACAATTCATTTTGTAAATCTTTCCCCCTATTCATAAATTCTTCCCCGGCAGCCTTTGTTTTTGAATAATCATCTACTATAACAAATGAATCAGAAGGCAAATAATCCAACCAGGTGTGACCCCGGTCATAAAAAAAAGGGAAATACCCATACATGGTTTCACTCAATAAATACTTGTCCAGTGAATGCAAATGCTGATTAACTTTTTCTTTTAATTTAACCGCTACTTTTTCTTGATTGCTACTTTGTAACCGATTAAATGCTTGTTGCAATTCTTGCTCGATTTTGGCAAAACCCTTCTGCCGAATTTCCGGGGAAAGAATTGTTTCTCCACAAGGGAAAATATATACTTCCGATAAAGTTGTTGAAGATCTCTGAGAAACAGGATCAAATACACGTATTGTTTCCAGAATATCATCATAAAAATCCATTCTTACAGGATTATCCCACCCCGGTGAGAAGACATCTACAATATCTCCCCGTACACTAAAATGCCCCTTGTTTTCAATTAAAGGTACCCTTAAATACCCAATAGCCGCTAATTGATCTATTAACCGATCCCGGTCTATTTTTTGATGTTGTTTCAATGAAAGAAAATATTTTTGCCACTCATAATAAGGCATCATACGAAACAATAAAGTGCTTACCGGAGCAATAAAAATAGATTTTTTTTGCATGGTTAAATTCTGCAGGGCTTGCATTCTTTGCTCCCAGTTTTCCCAACTGTATCCCAGCATTTCACCTCTTAAAATAAAGTCTCGGGAGGGTAACAAAAATAATTCCTCAGCCGGGAGAAAAGAGAGAAGGTCTTCATGGATCCTTTCTGCTCGATCGTATTCACTTGTAATAATAAAAACGGTTTTACCCGTAAAAGCATATAAAGAGCCGTAAAAAAAACTCTTCTGGCTCCCTTCCAGACCGGAAGTTAACCCCCGATAGGCAGTATTCTTCTTTAAATCATTTACAAGCCGGTTAAATTGTTCATCTTTTTCCCATATACTTAAAAGAGGCCTTAAATTCATTATGCCCTCCTTGATTTATTGACACATAGACTCTTTATAATTTTTGACAAGAAAAAGGAGTAATAATAACAATATATTATGAATGTAATTAAATAATAACGTAAATTAGGGGTACAGACAACATGGAGGAGGCTTAAGAATTGCCGGGCAAATAAACCGATGGGTATGAGCCTAACATTTTAAGATATTTGACCTGGTCTTCAAGTAATTCTAAGGCCTGCACACTTTTCTTTTCTTCTCGATGACCTTCAAAGTCCACAAAAAAAAGGTATTCTCCCAACCTTTTCCTGGCAGGACGGGATTCAATACGGGTAAGATTAATAGCTTTTTTGGCAAACACACCAAGAATATGATAAAGGCTGCCAGGAGAATCTTTTATGGAAAAAATTATTGAGGTTTTGTCAGTACCGGTTAAAGAATGATCATGGGAAGAAACCACTACAAAACGAGTGAGGTTCGTTTTATTCTCCTCTTCATAACCATCTTGAATATCAGAAGCCAAAATTTCTAAATCAAAAAGCTTAGCTGCCCTTCGCGGGGCAATAGCTGCTCTTGGCCCACCCAAAGCGGATATTTTTTCTGCAGCCATGGCAGTGCTTTCCATAGGAAACTGGTTAACTAAGGGCATATTTGCTTTCAAGTACTTACGGCACTGGGAAAAAGCCTGGGGATGAGAATACACTTCTTTAATCTCTTCCGGTTTTACCCCGGGCAATGCCATTAAACAATGAGAAATAGGATAAATAAGTTCTTTATATATATATACATTAAGCTGAACAAACATGTCCAGGGTAATATTCACGCTTCCTTCTAAAGAATTCTCTATAGGCACAATACCCATTTTAACTTTACCCGCATCCACATCTTCCATTAATTCGTCTATGGCCGTATATTCTTGAAGTATTAATGACGAATTATCTTGGGAATATTTTAAAGCTATTTCTTCTGTAAAAGTTCCCGGCGGTCCTAAAAACCCTAAAGAATTGCTCATATTTATAACTCATCTCCTTTCTAATCAGGTTTAGCAGTAAAAAGCGGTAAATCTCTATCTACAGCCCGGGCTACTTTTTGCAATTCTCCCATCATCTGTTGATAATTCTCTAAAGTCAATGATTGGGCTCCGTCACAAAGTGCTTCATCCGGAGCATTGTGCACTTCCACCAAAATTCCATCTGCTCCTGCCGCAATGGCTGCGTTGGAAAGTGCAGAAACTAATTTCCAATTTCCGGCACTATGACTGGGATCTACAATTACCGGTAAATGGGAAAGTTGTTTTACTATAGGCACTGCACTAATATCTAACGTATTTCGGGTGTAATTTTCAAAAGTTCTAATACCTCTTTCACAAAGAATGACCTGATAATTTCCCTCATTCATTATATATTCGGCTGCCATCAACCATTCTTCTATCGTGGAAGCAAAACCTCTTTTCAACAGCACAGGCTTTTCACTGCGCCCTACTTCACGCAGGAGCGCATAATTTTGCATGTTCCTGGCTCCTACCTGAATTACATCCGCATAAGCTGACACCAACTCCACATCAGCCGGGGTAATAACTTCCGTCACAAATTTCAAATTTACTTCACTACGAACTTTTGCTAAAAACTGTAATCCTTCTTCTTCAAGCCCCTGAAAACTATAGGGTGAAGAACGAGGTTTAAACGCTCCCCCCCTTAGAATTTGGGCTCCACTCTCTTGTACCCCACTAGCAATTTCGCTAATCTGTTCATAACTTTCTATTGCACAGGGGCCTGCCATAACTACTAATTCGTTGCCTCCAATTTTTACTTCTCCAATATCTATGATACTATCATCACTCTTAACTTCCCGGCTTACCAACTTATACGGAGCCATTACTCGCATAACTTTTTCCACGCCAGGCATAGTTTCTATCCCTGTGGGAGTTCCAGAAGACTCATCACCAATAGCACCAATAACCAAACGTGATGTTCCATAGATTAAGTGCGTTTTATAGCCCATTTGATGCAATTTGTCTTTTACAGCTTCTACCTTCGGTTCTTCTTCATTTACATTCATAACGACGATCATGTTTTTCCCTTCCTTTCTTTTGAGATTTTTAATCGTAATTCCTTAACTTTATCCGGGTATAATAGATATTCCCTATTGTAGGAAACAAACAATACCCTTAAACATAAAAAACTTCACGCCCTTTAGGGACGTGAAGTGATTTTCCGCGGTACCACCCTACTTAGCCGGTTACCCGACTCTCTCTACTCGGTACGAGAACCACTTTATTATCATGATGGTTCCTTATACCTGCTTCTTGATAACGGTGAAGAACCCGGACCGACCTACTTATTCAGATATGAATTTCAGCCGACAGCTCCAGGGTGAATTTCGGATAGACTTATTTCCACAAGGCTCTCAGCCACGACCTTGTGTCTCTTTAGAAATAAAATGTCTACCTTACTTTGCCCTTTCTTTGCTACTAATCATTATTTTATTATATTAAGATAATATCAAAATTAATTAACTATGACAATACATTAAATTTATTCATGGCTTCTTCTATTCCCTCGGTTATGGCCACCATTACTGCTTCCGCTGCTTTTTTTTCCGCCTCAGAAACTTTAAACCCTAATTCACCTTCTATAGTTTCCAAAACGTAAGCTTTTGCGTCCGCTCCTTCAGGAGGCTTGCCAATACCAATACGTATGCGAGCAAAATTACCCGTTCCTAATTCTTCAATAATAGATTTCATCCCTTTGTGCCCGCCACTTCCTCCTCGAGGGCGAACACGAATAACACCGGGAGACAAGTCCATATCATCGTATATTACCATTACATTACCGGGAAAAAGCTGATATCGGTTAACCGCTTCCTTTATCGCTTTTCCACTCAAGTTCATATAAGTAATTGGCTTTAAGAGCAGCAAGTTTATTCCATTTTGTTCCGCTTCATAATAAAGGTAAGAAGTTTTTCTGCGAATTTTCCTTTGATTCAATTTTTGAGCTAATTTATCTATAACCCGATAACCGGTATTATGCAGTGTATTTTCATATTTTTTCCCCGGATTCCCCAATCCGGCAATCAAATATGCAAAATTCTGCTTGCGTTTTCTCAACATAAATTATTACTCTTCCGTAGATTCCTCTGAACCTGATGAGGGCTCTTCCTCTTCAGAAGCGGGTTCTCCCAGGACTTCTTCTGTGAGGTCCTCAACTGCTTCTTCTTCTATTTCTTCTTCCTGCCTAGGCATTAGCACCTGAGCCAAGGTTTCTTCCGGATCCGTCCGAAGTTCCACACCCTCAGGAAGCACCAACTCATTGGCAACTACGCTATCCCCGACATTCAAATGAGAAATATCCACTTCCAGGGATTCAGGAATAGAAGCCGGGAGGCAATAAACTTCAACTTCTCTTAACAACGCTTGCACCAGTCCTCCCTCTTTTACTCCGGGTGCTTCGGATTCACCAACAAATTGAACCGGAACATTAACCAGCATTTTTTCTGTTAATGAAATGCGGATTAAATCTACATGAAGCAGACGATCTTTTACTAGAATGTCACGTTGAATTTCTTTAAACATCACATTTTCCGTTATATTTTCATTCGAGTTTCCGTTTTTAATTTTTAATTCTACTACAGCGTTTTCTCCGGCTTCAGAAGATAATGCTTGACGCACCAATTTCCCGTCTATGACTAAAGGAATGGTATCTTTTCCCCGACCATATAATACTCCTGGAATCCAACCCTCTTTACGAAGGCTGTTTAATTGCCCCTTTGTATTATGCCCGGATCGCATTTCTGCTTCCAGGTTTAATTTTTCCATCTCTTTAACCCTCCTTATCTACTTTAAAAAGCTATATCAGTATACAATAAGAAAGGGGTATGCGTCAATTTTTAAGAAAATTCTTCCTCTATTTTACTCTACCCCAACAAATTTCAACTATATAACTATTATAATTTACTTACTTCTTAATTTGTTTTTTCTTTAGTATCCTCAAAAAGCTCACTTACAGAGCGTTGTTGGTGAATGCGTATAATTGCTTCACCCACTAAAGGAGCTACTGACAAAACTTTAAACCTATCAGTTTTACAGCGTTCATCGTGCAAAGGAATAGTGTTTGTAATAACTATTTCCTTTAACACAGAAGAACATAACCTTTCTAAAGCAGGCCCGGAAAAAACCGGATGAGTACAACAAGCAAAAACTTCTTTAGCTCCTTGCTCTAATAAAGCATCAGCACCCCTCACTATAGTTCCTGCCGTATCAATTATATCATCAATTAATATAGCTGATCTTCCTTTAACGTCTCCAATAACATTCATAACTTCTGATTCATTAGGGGCATTTCTTCTTTTATCTATAACAGCAATATCCGTATTCAAATAATTAGCAAGATCCCTGGCCCTTGTAACTCCTCCAAGATCAGGAGAAACCACTACCCCTTCTTCAACCTCCTTGTCCCGGAAATACCTACCTAAAATGGTAATAGCCGTCAAATGATCAAATGGAATATTGAAAAATCCCTGGATTTGCCCGGCATGTAAATCCATAGCAATTACACGACTTGCACCGGCAGCAGTCAGTAGATCTGCAACCAGCTTAGCGGTAATCGGATCACGTGCTCTGGCCTTGCGATCCTGACGGGCATAACCATAATATGGTACTACTACGTTCACAGACCTGGCAGATGCGCGCTTTAAAGCATCCAACAATATAAGTAATTCCATAATATTTTCGTTGGCAGGCATACACAGGGGTTGAACAATAAAGGAGTCTGTTCCTCTGGCATTTTCTTCTATACGAATAGTAATTTCACCATCACTAACATAATTAAGCGATGACTTTCCCAAGGGTTTACCCACATATTCAGCAATTTCTTGGGCCAATGGGAGATTAGCTGTTCCACTAAAAATTTTGATGTTATTATCGCATTCCGGCAAATAAAAAACCTCCCCTTAAAATTTATTTTTCCACACAAATAATAGGAAAAACCGGCAATTGATTTGTCTAAAATATGTTTAATTGCTGAGCAAAAATAATAATGCTCTCTTATTAATCATTCTTTCTTTAAAAATCTTTTAGCCAATCCGGGCTTATTTTCCTGACGACAACGCGCAAAAGCTACGCAACCTTCGGTAACATCTTTATTAATAGTAGAACCGGCCGCTATATAAGATCCTTCTCCTATTTTTATCGGAGCAATTAAGTTACTGTTGCATCCAATAAAAGAATTTTTGGCTACCAGGGTACGATGTTTATTGACCCCGTCATAATTAACAACTATCGTTCCGGCGCCAAAATTAACTCCTTCCTCTATATCGGCGTCTCCAACATAACTTAGATGAGGAACTTTGCTGCCACTTGCAATATTAGAGTTCTTTACTTCCACAAAGTCGCCGATTTTTACCCCACAACCAATATCCGTTCCGGGCCTTAAATAAGCAAAAGGCCCTATTTTAGATTCTTCTCTTATAATACATTCTTCCACCACCGAATTTTTTAGCATCACCTTATCTTTTATAGTAGTATCTTTAATTGTTGTATTAGGACCTATCTGGCAATCGCTCCCTATTTCCGTTTCGCCCTCGATTAAAGTTTGTGGATATATAATAGTATCATTTCCGATAGAAACCTCTTTATCAATGTAGGTGGAGTCCGGATCAACAATTGTGACCCCTTCTAACATCAGATTATAATTTATTTTATTTCTCATAACCTTTGCTGCTTCCGCTAATTGGGACAAATCATTAATTCCCAAGCCTTCCCGATAATCATCAAGGAGTAAGGTGCCTACTGAATGATTTTCTTTAACCATAAGAGAAATAACATCTGTAAGATAATACTCTCCTTTAGTACTATCTGCCTTCAGTTGTGGTAGATACTTCTTTAATTGTTCAATGTCAAAACAATAAGTTCCTGTATTAATTTCATTTATTTCTATTTGGTTGGAAGTAAGATTTTTTGCTTCCGTTATAGAAGTTACCCGGTTGTCGCTATCACGAATAATCCTTCCGTAACCAAAAGGATCAGGCACTTTAGCCGTTAAGATAACCGCGTCATGCTCATCACCCCTTTGAAAAAGGCCTTTCAGAGATTCTGCAGAAATTAACGGGGTGTCTCCACAAAGGACTATAACCTTCCCGGAATCAGGCAATAAATCTTGAGCAATTTTCACTGCGTCACCGGTTCCGAGTTGTTTTTCCTGATATACAAATTCAATATTGTAATAATTAGTTTTACTTAAATATTCCTTTATCTTTTCTCCTTGATATCCAATTACTAAAGATATATTGTCCGTTATGTTGGTGGTATTATCCAGAACGTGCTGAATCATGGGTTTACCACAAAGATTGTGCAGTACTTTGGGAACATTAGACTTCATGCGTGTGCCTTGACCCGCAGCCAGTATTAGTGCTCCCAAGTAATCCATATAATTTCCCCCCTAACACCCAGAATCAATTATATTCTACAAAACAATACAAATCAGTTTTTTTACCTGTTTAATCATAAGTAATGCATAATTTAAATGAACTCAATAAAAAAGGAGTTTACAACTCCTGATTAAAAAATTTAATATTTACCAATTATTCTAATTAATTTCTCCGTATTCTTCTCCATATTCTACCTTTTCTTCTTCTATTTCTTCTACTAATTCCGTTTGATAAGCATCAATTACTTTTTTTTCTATATAAGCTCTTGCTTCTGAATTAATGGGATGGGCAATGTCTTTAAAATCTCCGGAAGATGTCTTTTTACTTGGCATGGCTACAAACAATCCACTATTTCCTTCAATAACTCTAACATCATGTATTACCAATTGATCATTTAAGGTAATAGATACAATCGCTTTCATTCTACCCTCTTTATTAATTTTTCTAACTCTTACATCAGTAATATCCAAGCTTTTGCACCTCCGATAAGAACAAACATAATTTTTATAGCTTTCCTTTACTTCAACAAGTTATTCTAAACTCCTTCTCAACAAATCATATTTTCCTCATTCATTCTTGACCCAATTTTTTTGTTTTAATGTCAAGGCCTGATACCTTTAAATGCTTTATATTTTAAAATATTTTTTTACTAAAGCAAGATCTTCTATCTTATCAACATCCACAGCTATTTCCACATATGACGAAGCTATTGCCCGTGCATTCATATTCATAAGTTGAGAAACATATCGCTCTAAGTCTTCTATGGTCAAACGACGAATTAAAAATTTAACAATTAAAAGATAGGGAAGTGTGCGAATTATTTTCCAGGGTCGTTTACGGTAAGAAAGGTACATCTGGATATCCTCAATTTTATTTAATATCCAACTGGGTTTAATCATCATTATATTACCACCCGTAAAAGTGCCTTCTTTCAATCTTACATAAGTTCGCTTAACCTCGGGAAATTTCTTCTCACAATCTTCTTTAGAAATTATCGGATAATAAAAATCTTGATCATAAGGTGCACAACGCGCCAGAAAATCTTCAACTGACTCCTGCGTTATCAAGGGGATATCTGCCGAAACTACAATACAAGGTTTATCCAAATCCAATTTCTCTAATCCCGCTACAATATTTTCCAGGTAACTTTCTTGCTGCTCTACTATTTCAAAAATATAACCTTTATTTTTAATTTCATTTAAATCATCAGGAGGTCCGACAACAGCAATATTATCTATATGTTCTACTTTCTCCAAGGTCACCAAAATTGTTTCTATCATGGTCAAACTATTAACATAAATGAAAGCTTTATTCTCTACTTGTTCCTGCTTCTCTAAATCTCCCTTTGCAGATGATCCGGCTAATATAACAGCATTAAACAATATATCTACTCTCCCATTTTTTAAGGTTGACTGCTATAAGGTCCAACTTGCCCAAGCTTGATAACCAAATTGCTCAAGAAAATTAGCTGCTTCCATAGCATTTTTTAGCGTAGAAGTCATTGCAAAAACAGAAGGTCCACTTCCCGAAATTATAGGTGTCAGGCCAATTTTTTTGAAAAGATCTTTAAGATGAAACAAAGAAGGATAATCTTTTAGAATTACTTCTTCAAACATATTCATATTCTCCCTGGCCATCCAGTTTAGTATTGCCTTCTTGTCTTTTGCTTTCAAAGAATTAATAAAACCATCATAAGAAATTTTAGCGGGAGGAATATTTAGTGAAATCTTATTGTATATTTCTCCCGTAGAAATAGATAACCCACAAGGCCTGGCAAGAACCACGCCAAAAAAAGGCAGCTGCGGCAAAGATTTAAGTTTTTCCCCCTTCCCCTTTGCTAAAACTGTTCCCCCCATCAGGAAAAAGGGGACATCTGCTCCCAATCTCTCAGCAATTCCAAACAAGTCTTCAAGAGATAAATTAACCTTCCATTTCTTGCATAGGCCAGCAAGAGCAACAGCAGCATTTCCGCTTCCTCCACCCAAGCCTGCTCCTATAGGTATATTTTTATAAACATTGACCTTTATGCCCTGTGAAATAGAATAATTTTGTTGTAACAGAACTGCTGCCTTGTAAACTAAATTGTCTTTTTCAGGTATACCCCCCCCCACAGTAGTTACTTCTATTTCATTATTATTTTCTTGAAATTCAAGATAATCACATAGCCCGATTTGTTGCATAACAGTTTCAATTTCATGATACCCATCTTCTCTTTGGCTATGAATTATTAAACCTAAATTTACTTTTGCCCATGATTTAGCTATCATAAAAACTAATCCCGTTTAAATTAAATTTTTCAACTTTATACGCATAATTATTCCACCTTTTATTTTGAAATCCTTTTAATTAAGTAAGTTAGGGATTTAAAATTCTATTTACCACATAAAAAAGAGCCTTAAAATTTAAGGCTCCTAGCTAATTACTATAGATTATTCATCAATTTTTTATTTTATTTCCGGTGCAAACATCACATTATCATTATAAAAACTAAGCTCGACTGTCTCCGTTAAAACATCAGCATAACTAAAAGTAAATCTTTGGTAATAATTTGATTCATCTACTCTAATCACAAATATTGAAGGATAAGTACTTTCTAATACTCCTTCCTTTTCAAACGTTTTTCTGCGGCCCCTGTTAGCTTTCAACTTTATGTGCTCTCCAACCCGGCACTCCAGCTTTTGACGAATCTCACCGAGTACATCTTTTCCCAAAGTCCTTCACCTCGATATATATAAAATAATAAAAATTATTTTCTTTACACATTCACACAAGAGTATAGTACCATACCTTATACTTAATTGTCAAACAAAACTTCTTAAATATCCAAAAAATTTATTATTTGGTATATTTATCGGCAACTTTCGTTGCTCCATAAGAATCCGGTTTGATTCGGGCATCATAACCACTACCTATAACCATCCCTACAACTTCTCTTATAATTTCTCTTGTTTCCCCTTTTTCGCCTATATCCAGATGAATTTCAATATTTAGATCAGCATAACCATTATTGGAAAGATTTTCTGTTAAACGACTAGCCACTTCTAAACTTAAAGAGGTTTCGTAAAAGATACGTTGACGTATGCTTTCCATGAAACGTTTTTTCTGTTTGGTAAAATAATACCGGCCCCCTTTTCCTACCCGGTGAATAACAATGGCTGTAACAAAAGTAATACCTTCATCCAGATAAGCATGGGAATCTGAACCAATAATTAATTTATATGTTTCTTGATAATTTTGATTCATGTAGGAAATCATATCTTCAAAAACTGCATCAAAAGACATATTACCTTTCGTTGGACTATAAAAACTCATTTTGCTAGCCTTTCTTTAAGATAAGTTATAAATTTTTATTTTGCTATTTATATTGTTAACATAATCTTAATCATGGCTACACTACGTACCTAATTATAAATTAAGCTGCAGAGGTTTGCAAATTTTTCATATGATATTGAATCCGGACGTTGTTGAGGATCAATTTCTGCTTCGAGTAGAACTTTTTTGATCAGAGCTCTTTCCCATTTTAAATAATAACTTAAAGAGTTTAGCATAGTCTTTCTCCGATAGCGGAATACTTCTGAAACAAGTTTAATATATTCTTTTTCCAGATTTAAAAGCTCCCTCTTTTCTTTAGGCTCCAATACCACTAAAGTTGAATCTACCTGAGGAGCAGGATAAAAAACATTTGAAGAAACATTAAATGGAGCGCTTATATGTGTAAAGTAGTTGCATAATACAGAAAGGCTGCCGTAATAATAAGAACCGGGAGATGCTTGAAGCTTAAATGCCATTTCTTTCTGCATCATTAGCACAGCTTTTTCCCAGTAAATTTCTTCTTCAAAAAGCCGATAAACAAATGGGGAAGTGATATAATAAGGTAAGTTGGCTACAATTTTTACCGGTTTTCCTTCCCCATCAAGAAAACTCCTTAAACGCGAATTATCAATTTTTCGGATATCACCTTCCAGTATGTATATATTATCATAAGCCCCCAATAACCTTTTTAAAAAATCTACCAATCCCCTGTCTATTTCAATAGCAAGTATAAAGACAGAATTTTTTGCCATAGGCAAAGTTAATGCACCTAAACCGGGACCTATTTCAATAACACATTCATTATGATTTAAATCAACTTCAGTTAATATTTTCTTTACAATATTACTATCAGCAAGAAAATTTTGCCCCCATTTCCTATGAGGATGGAGGCAAAAGTCTTCAAGAATCTTTTTAATTTGACGGGGAGAATCTATATTTATTTCTTCCATAAGATATTTAGTGATATTTTATTCGCAAAGCCTTTCTTTCAATCTTTAATAAAATATTATCAAAAGCACAAAATTTCAAGGAAAATTCAAGGAAGTATATATATTTTTAAATTTCTTCGACCAAAACTATAAGCAGCTTGCTGAGAACCAACCAATAAATCTATCCTTTCCCCTTTAATCGCTCCTCCTGTATCCTGAGCAACGGCATAGCCGTAACCTTCAATATAAACCTCAGTGCCCAGAGGAATCACCCGGGGATCAACGGCAATAATGTGGGGGTTCTCCCTGCTGCCGGCTCCAGGAACTGCCCTTCTTCCTGTAGCAGTTCTACCGGTGGTTCCTGCCGAGGGATCATTGGCGCAATATGCCGTTGCTTGCACATTGAGTGACCTCTCGAATTCCACCGGTTTTCCCGGAACAGTGGTTCTGGTCCCCCTTTCTACGATTTTTTCCTCAGGGGGCGCAACTATATTTTCTTCCACTACGGAACTTTCTACTTCATCTCCATTTTCATAAACAACTTCAATCTTTTTTTCTTTAACTCCTTCTTCTCCCGGGGAAACTACCCTGTTTCTACCGCGGTCAAGGTTAGGGTTATCTTTATAAACTGTTTCATAAGGAATAGTTTTTTCTTCGGTTTCATACACTTTATCTATCCTGGTAATCTTTATTTCATCATACGGTTCTAATTTTTCACGTAGTCCCGGCTCAACTTCGTCATATTCTCTTAATTCCAAGTCTTCCTCTTTCAATAACTCCTCCACTGTTGAAGTCGTTGTCCATACTCTTTCTATACCATTATCAGCATTCACCAGCACCGGAAAAGCCTTTAAAATTTCAATGTTATCATTGCGAGATATAAATTCATCAGTTCCCGGAGATATTTTATCCTGGGAATGTAGTTCTAAATCCACTTCATCAAGGACTTCTTCTACTGTTCTACTAACAGTCTTTATTTCTTTATACAGTTCACCATCAACATAAATACTTACCGGTTGCACAACCCACAAGTAAAGCAAAGCTATTCCTAACCCAACTAAAACTAAAAACAAAGTCAGCGGAAAAAAGCGCAGCCACTTACGAAAATTATTTTCACGATGAATTCTGTTGTTTAATGATTCTTTTAAATCAGCCGGCATTTTTATTAAATACCACCTTTATTAATAATTACTTATTATTATACTATTTACTCCTTAACATTATAATCACATAAAATTATTTGTCAAACATATTTCTTGTATAAGCAAATCAATACTAATGGCTTAACCTTTATCAACCGGATATTCACAACATTAAAAAACTATCTAACTTAACATGTATTTTAATATAATATTTTAAAGGGTAATGTCAAATAGATTGGTTAAGTTCCTGCGGCAGTGCGTTTGTAAATCTTCATTGGTAATATTTTTTAAAGAAGCTATCTGATCATAGTTATATCTCACATACGCAGGTTCGTTTCTTTTCCCTCGCATAGGCTGCGGAGTTAAAAAAGGAGAATCTGTTTCCACAAAAATGCGATCTAGGGGCACTTTTTTAACTATTTCCCGCAGGCGGTGAGCTTTAGGATAAGTAACCATTCCCCCAAAGGATATATAAAAACCAAGCTCCAGACTTTCCCGGGCAAAATTTTCATCTCCGGAAAAACAATGTAAAATTCCGCCTACCTGCTCGACATTTTCCTCTTTCATGATTTTCATGAGCTCTTGATAGGCATCCCTGCAGTGAATTATCACCGGCTTCTGCACCTTAAGAGCAAGCCTTAATTGAGCTCGAAAAACATTTTGCTGTAGTTCTCGAGGAGCACGATCTTTAAAATAATCAAGCCCGGTTTCTCCGATAGCCACTACCTGTGAAGATAAAGCAAGTTTTTCCAAGACCTCTTCATATCTTTCCGAAACGTTATTAGCATCATGCGGGTGTATGCCGGCAGTAGCCCAAATTTGAGAATAACGGCCGGCTATATCTAAAACCTCAGAAGACGATTTTTCGCTAATTCCTATGCAAATTACACCCTTTACTCCATTATGATCTGCTCTTTCCAATACCTCGTTAATTTCCTCTTTAAAATCAGGGAAATCAAGGTGAGCATGAGTATCAATCAATTCATAACACCTCTGTTAGGTTATTTTGCTGCCCAAAGGAAGTTCTGCTTCCGGTGTAATCAAGCTTAAATTACCTGATTCATCACTTGCTGCAAGCAACATCCCCTCTGATTCAATTCCTTTTAATTTAACAGGGGGTAAATTTACAACCACAACGACATATTTGCCTTTTAATTCTTCCGGTGAATAATTTGCGGCTATCCCCGCTACCATTTGCTTTACCTGCCCCTCCTGAAGTTCTACTTTAATACATAACAATTTGTCGGTTTTAGGCACCTTCTCTGCAGAAATAATTTTTCCAACTCTCAAGTCAAGTTTTTTAAAATCGTCTAATGTAACCTGTTCCGTAGAAACATCTGTTGTAGATTCCTTATCCTCCTCCTCACCTTCTTCCTCGCCGGAGCTCCACTTAATTTCATTATTTAGATTTAAACGGGGAAAAAGATCTTCCTCCCTCTGCATAACTTGACCGGGCAAAATGCCTCCCCAATCCCCTAAGCTCTCCCAATTCAGCAGTGAATCTTGCTCGGTTAAATTTAATTGATGAAATATCCTATGGGAAGTAGCAGGCATAAATGGCTGCAAAAGAACACCTATAAAACGAATCCCTTCTGCTAAATTATACATCACCGTTTTCAAGCGCTCCCGAGAATTATGATCATCATTTTTGGCCAGGTCCCATGGGGTAGTTTGATCAACATACCTGTTACACTGACGTACAAGTTCCCATAGTTCTGCAAGAGCGCTGCTAATTTGCAATTCATCCATAAGTGATTCCATTTTCTCAGGAATCTTTAAAGCAACTTGTTTTAGCTCTTCATCAATTTCATCTGATATGCTTGAAGCCGGAAGTTCTCCTTGAAAATATCTTTCGAGCATGGTAAGAGCCCTGCTCACTAAATTGCCCAAATCATTGGCTAAATCATAATTAATCCGCTGAACCAAAGACTCAATACTAAAAACCCCATCTGCACCAAAGGAAATTTCTCGCAAAAGGTAATAACGAATTGCATCGGTACTATAACGATCAATCAAAAGCAAAGGATCTACTACATTTCCTTTGGATTTTGACATTTTTCCTTCCTCTAAAATTAACCAGCCATGGCCAAACACTTTATGCGGAAGGGGCAAATCTAAAGCCATTAAAAATATTGGCCAATAGATAGTGTGAAAACGCACTATTTCTTTTCCAATAAGATGGACATCTGCAGGCCAAAATTTTTCAAATTTCTCGTCACCGGTATCATACCCCAGAGCAGTGATATAATTACTCAGGGCATCCAACCACACATAAATAACATGCTCGGGGTCGAAAGGAACTTCAATGCCCCATTCAAAAGTAGTACGAGAAACGCACAAATCTTCCAATCCCGGTTCAATAAAATTATTAATCATCTCATTCTTCCGGGAAGGGGGAAGAATAAAATCAGGGTTGTCTTCAATATGTTGGCGTAATCTATCGGCATATTTAGACATCCGGAAAAAATAGCTTTCTTCCGATACCATTTCCAGTTCTCGACCACAATCAGGGCATTTTTGCGCTTCCATCTGCCTTTCTAGCCAAAAAGATTCACAGGGCGTACAGTACCACCCTTCATATTTACCTTTGTAAATATCTCCGTTTTCATAAAAACGAGTAAAAATATTCTGTACAGCTTCTTTATGCCTGGGTTCAGTAGTTCGAATAAAATCGTTATAGGAAATATACAGTTTAGCCCAGAGGTCCTTGATCCCCTCTACTATTTCATCCACCATCTGTTGAGGTGTCTGTCCTTTTTTCTCAGCTTGCCGCTGAATTTTTTGGCCATGTTCATCTGTACCCGTGAGAAACCAAACCTCGTAGCCTGTCAATCTTTTAAACCGCGCCAAGGCATCTGCAGCTACAGTAGTATATGAATGACCTATATGCAATTTGTCACTGGGATAATAAATTGGGGTAGTAATATAATAAGTTTTTTTCTCCATATAAGTTGCCTCCCTGGTGGCTTTCAATTATTACATAGTTACTGTAACAGCCAAAATTCTTTCATTCTCGGAAAAATACAGCTTACGTTACTAATCGGAGAAAACCAAAAAGTCAAGGTAATTATAACAAAATGAGCCTTTGTGTCAACCTGCAAAAAGGCTTTCAATTAGTATTGATCTTTATAAGAATTATTGGTATAATTATGTAAATCAGTAAATAAGAGGATATTATACATAGAAAAGGGGTGAAAACATTGAAGTCTACAGGAATCGTTCGCAAAGTTGATGAATTGGGAAGAGTAGTAATTCCTATTGAGTTGCGCAGAACTTTAGGAGTTGAGATTAAAGACGCTTTAGAAATTTTTGTGGAAGGAGAACAGATTATTCTCAAAAAATATGAGCCGGCATGTGTCTTTTGCGGCAATGCTGATCATATAAAGCAATATATGGGAAAAAACATTTGCAAAGACTGTTCCACAAATATAAGCAAGAGTTAATATCATTCCAATATTTTCCTGTGCAAAAAAATAGAGGTAGCTTAGCTAAAAGGCTGCCTTTATTTTTTATTCTTTATTTAGTTGGTCTTTAAGTTTTAAGTAAATGTCATATGCTTCGTTTCGAGGCACTTTCCTTAGTAACGAAACTGCTTTAACAGCATGCTTGGGAGAAAGCCCTGCACTAATGAGTTCTTGTAAATCTATTTGCAGTGACTCTTTTGAAGGAACATCTTCCCGTTGTTTTGAAGATGCACTTATAACCAGTGTAAACTCTCCACGGGGGGCTTTTTCGGAAAAGTAACTTACTTGTTCCGAAGGAGTTCCTCTTTTAACTTCTTCAAATTTTTTTGTCAATTCTCGAATGACTACTAACTCATGATCTCCCAAATATTCCTCCAATTCCCGAAGAGTTTTTTTTAACTGATGGGGAGATTCAAACATAACCATTACATGTTCACTATTTTTTTGAAGAACCTTTTGCCTCTGCTTATGAGGAATGCGATTTAAAAAACCTAAAAATACGAAGTGATCCGCCTGATAACCAGAAATAGCCAGGGCAGCTGTTAAGACCGAGGGGCCGGGTAAAACTGTTACTCTTAGTTCTTCCTGCCACACCTTGCTCACCAGTTCGGCTCCGGGATCGGAAAGTCCGGGCATACCAGCATCTGCAACTAAAGCTACATCTTGCCCCTCTTTTAAAAAATTAATGATTTCATTAATGCGCTCCGGAGGGCTATGTTCATGATAACTTATTAAACGCGCAGGTTTAATACTATAGGCATTTAATAATTTTAAAGTCCTGCGGGTGTCTTCGCTTGCAATTATTTCCACTTGCCGCAAATAGTTTAAAACTCGTATGGTAATATCTTCCATATTGCCTATGGGGGTGGCACAAATAAAAAGATTACCTTTTTTTTCTAATTTCATGTAATTCCCTCATGTCTACTGTCAATCTTCTATAATATCTACTTCTTCTAAAGGAAACTCCCGATGGCTTTGAAGTTCTTTTAACTCCACCTGAACCGTTTCTTTTACCATATTAACAGAAACCACTTTACCTTCTCCATCAGGAGTAATTACCTCACTTCCAACTCCGGGATATTCACCCCTAACTTCTTCGTAAGTATCATCTTCAAAACGCAAACAACACATTAATCGTCCACAAACTCCGGATATCTTGGTAGGATTTAAAGAGAGATTCTGATTTTTTGCCATGCGAATAGATACAGATTCGAACTCTTCTAAAAAAGTAGTACAGCAAAAAGGCCTCCCACAAGGGCCCATTCCTCCAATTAATTTAGCTTCGTCTCTAACCCCTATTTGGCGAAGTTCAATTCTGGTTTGAAAAATAGAAGCCAGCTCTTTAACTAACTCTCGAAAATCAATTCTACCTTCCGCAATAAAGTAAAATATTATCTTACTTCGATCAAAGGTATATTCCGCTCGAATTAATTTCATATCCATCTTATGTTCGGCTATACTCTTTAGGCAAGTATTAAAAGCTTCTTCTTCTTTTCTCTTATTCTCTTCTAATTGAGCAAAATCAGCTTTGGTGGCTTTGCGAATAACCTTTTTTAACGGCTTTACCACTTCTTCTTTGGTTATTTCTTTTTTTTCTTCCACCACTTTCCCTATTTCAAGACCTCGCGAAGTTTCCACAATAACCATATCATCTTTATGTAATTCTACATTAACGGGATCAAAATAATATATTTTGCCTGCATTACGAAATCTTACTCCAATAACACTATACATCAAAAATCCTCCCTCTGATTTGTAAAAATAAATTTTCAACTCCCAGCAACCTGTTTATATTTGTTAATAACATTTTACGAGTGTCATTAACCAGTTCCAAACAACTTTTTAATTTCATAGCACCTATTTTATATTCCCTCCAAAATTCATGTAAATCTTTATCAAAAAGCTGGAAAGAATCTTCACTTAATTTCCATACCATGCCATCCTTAAAAAAGTTAGCCAGCAGTTCTAACAGTTGGGTAAGATCTTCCCGATCAACCCATTTTTTTGCCTCTCCTAACAATTCTTTTTCAGATATGTCGGGAGATATCAATTTTTCTCCAACATTATAAACCATTTCTCGACGTTCTCCCCATACTTGATTTAAAACAATATCTTGAGCTCTACCCGGCAGCCCCTCACTTAAATTCTTAGCCAAAGTAATTTCACTTTCGGTAGCACCGGGAGAAAATTCTCGCAGATATTCCTCCATTTCCATATTATCTAACCTCTGCATTAAATAATGCTGGCAACGTGATAAAATAGTGGAGGGCAACCCGGAGGGGTAGGATGTGGTTAATAAAAAAACCAGTCTTTCAGGGGGTTCTTCCATAATCTTCAAAAGAGCCGCCGCTGCCGCCGATGTTAGGCAATGAGCATCTTCAATAAGGCATACCCTAATTCCCTGCTCTTGTGGATAATAAATAAATCTTTTTTTTACTTCCCGCAGCGGGTCAATTTTTATGGAACGCTCTTCAGGTTCTACTACAATTACATCAGCATGATTTCCATCTCTTATTTTACGGCATGAAACGCATATTTCACATGGGCCTTCTGCGCTCTGTGCACAATTTAAAGCCTGTGCAATCAATAAAGCCAGCGAGCTTTTTCCGCTGCCCGGAGGCCCCGTAAGTAAAAGAGCATGGGACAGTGTACCTTTAGCAATTAATTTCTTAATCACTTCTATATTTTTTTCTTGCCCAAAAAGTCGATCAAAACCCCAAGCTGAGTCTTTCATTTATTTTCCCCCAAATTATTTGATGCGCTCCTTCTACTGTTACACCTGGTGGCAAAACTACAATATTTCTCTCATCTTCTTTGGCTAAAGCAAGATACCCTTCGCGTACTCTATTGTAAAATTCGAAGTTTCTCTGTTCAATGCGATCCTTTCCATCACCATTTAGCCCCTTGTGCGAACATCTTTGAAAACTTTCCTCAACTTCAATATCCATTATAAAAGTCAAATCGGGCCATATATTTCCCATGGCTTCCCGGTTAATGGATTTTATAGCTTCCAATTTATATCCCGACCCATAGCCTTGATAAGCCAGAGTGGAATGAATAAATCGATCACAAACTACTATTTTGCTTTCTTCCAAAGCCGGCTGAATTACTTCATAAACCATTTGAGCCCTTGCTGCTGCATATAAGAAAATTTCAGTAGTTAAACTCATTTCTTTATTATCCGGTGAAAGCAGTAAATCACGAATTTTTTCTCCAATAACTGTTGTACCGGGATCACGTATAAATAAGTTAGGAATATTATAAGTCAACATTTTATGCTTTAATAATTCCATTTGGGTAGTTTTCCCAGAACCATCAATGCCTTCAAATGTGATAAAAGCATTTCTCTTCAATATACATGCCCCCTTTATTATTCTTTTACCACCATAATCTGAAATAACGGAGCTTCTCCTATGCCTAAAAAGAAACTACCATGCTTGTAATCTTCACAAACTTTTTCTACAAGTTCTGCAGAAATCAGTTCTCCCGGAATCAATATAGGAATCCCCGGAGGAAAAGGTACCACGGTAACAGCAGAAACACAATCAACAGCATTTTTGAGAGAAACTTCTTGCCATCTGCTCTCAGAGGCTTCACGCGGCGTCATGGCAAGTTCCGGCACTGCATATTTGTGTTGAAAAGACAATAAACTCTTTGAAGATAAATAATCACATTCTATATCTTTTAATGCATTTATCAAAACATTTACGTGTTCCTGGCTGTGCTGTGGATGAATAATGATTACTAAATAATTTGGGCCAGAGAATTCCACCTCAATTGCATATTTATCTCTTAGCAAAGCACTTACCTGAAAACCTGTTAAAGAAATTCTATCAATAATAATAGTAAGCCTTAAAGGATCTAACGAAAATTCCTTTGGCAGCATATCCGGTTGTAGACAGGTAAATCCTATCATTTTGAAAATTTGATGCCGCACATAAGAGCTCAGTTGAATTGCTTCTTCCCACCCTTTAGTGCATTCATGGCATACTTTTTCTAAAGAGGTCAAAACCGGATAAGGTGGGCTTGATGTCTGAAACATGCTTAAAGCATGCTTTAGACGAACATTGTCTTTTTCAGGTCCTTTTCTATGCAAGAAAGCACCGGGAGTTAATGCCCCTAACGTTTTATGTGCACTATTTACCCATAAATCTGCATGGCAAAAGGACGCCGAGACCGGAAAATCCTCATGAAAAATGAAGTGGCCACCATGTGCTTCATCTACTAATAAGGGAATTTGTCTTTTTTGGGTGACTTCTCGTAAATCGGCAAGATGAGGAGTTACTCCCCAATAAGACGGACTGGTGACAATAAATGCCCGGGGTGCTGTTATTTCCGACAACACAGCTTCAACTGCTTCTACCTTAATATTTAATGGTATTCCAGCTATATGTTCCTCTACCGGGATAAAAAAAGGCATAACTCCACTTAATATCAATCCTGTAATTATTGAATGGTGGACATTGCGCCCCAATACTACGTTGTCACCCGGTCCACAATATGACCAAATTGCTGCAATTAATCCCGCACTACTTCCATTTATCAAATAATGTGTTTCATCTGCTTTAAATACTTCCGCTGCTATTCTCTGAGATTCTTCAATAGCACCTGAGGGTTTAAACAAATTGTCCAGGCCATCCAATTCCGTTAGATCAAACATTTCTCTTTGAGTACATGCCAAACCGGCCCTGTGGGCCGGTACATGAAAACGGTACTTTGAGCCTTCCACATTATTATTTAAAGCTCTTAACAAAGGATAATCTTGCCTAAAAGGAAAGTTAAACACTGTAATTAGGCGCTTCCTTAGTAATTTGGACAGTATGCGGGTGGCTTTCTTTCAAGCCGGCACTGGTAATACGCACGAAACGCGTTTCGGTTTTTAATTCCTCCAAGCTACTTGATCCGCTGTATCCCATGCCCGCACGTAATCCTCCTATAAGCTGATAGATCATATCCCCTACTGTGCCGCGGTAGGGAACTCTACCTTCAATGCCTTCGGGAACAAGTTTTTGAGTTTCGCTATCTTGAAAATAGCGATCCTGACTTCCTTCTTTCATAGCTCCCAATGAACCCATTCCACGGTAGACTTTGAAGCTTCGACCCTGATAAATCTCAAACTCCCCCGGACTTTCTTCCGTACCGGCAAAAAGGCTACCTATCATTACTACATCTGCTCCCGCAGCTAGGGCTTTAGTTATATCCCCGGAATATTTAATGCCTCCATCAGCTATCACAGGGACACCATACTCTTTAGCAACTTTATATGCTTCACTTATCGCTGTAATCTGGGGCATGCCTGCTCCGGCTATTACCCTGGTAGTGCATATAGCACCGGGCCCCACTCCCACTTTAACTGCATCCGCACCGGCGTTTATTAAATCGAGTGCCCCTTCACCGGTAGCAATATTACCGGCCACTACTTGCAATTCGGGATACATATCTTTGACGGTAGAAATCATTTCAATTACAAAATTAGAATGGCCATGAGCTGAATCTACAACTAATACGTCTAATCCTTCCTCTTTCAATGCTTTTACCCTGGAAACAGAATCACTGGCTACACCTACAGCAGCTCCTACAAGTAAGCGGCCACCTTTATCCTTTGCTGCATAAGGATATTGAATTGACTTTTCAATATCCTTAATGGTTATGAGCCCTTTAAGCTCAAAATTTTGGTTTACAATGGGGAGTTTTTCTACTTTGTAAGTTCTTAAAATATCTTGAGCTTCCATAAGAGTAGTTCCTTCAGGAGCTGTTATCAGATTTTCCTTGGTCATTACCTCTTCGATAGGTTTAGAATAATCATTTTCAAAGCGCAAATCGCGGTTTGTAATTATACCCACAAGCTTCCCATTTTGTGTAATCGGCACACCGGAAATACGATATCTTTCCATAAGAGCAGCAGCATCATTTACTGCATGCTTGGGGGAAAGATAGAACGGATCAGTAATAACCCCGTGTTCAGAGCGCTTAACCTTGTCTACCTCTTCTGCCTGTTTTTGAATAGGCATGTTTTTATGGATAACCCCTATTCCACCTTCACGAGCTATGCCTATAGCCATACGCGCTTCTGTAACTGTATCCATGCCGGCGCTGATAATAGGTACATTTAATTTTATCTGAGAAGTAAGTCTAGTAGTAACATCTATATCGCGAGGCAATAATTGCGACTTTGCCGGCACCAGCAGCACATCATCAAATGTTATTCCATCAAGGGAAAACCTTTCAGTTACCATGAACGGAAGCCTCCCGTGTATTTAATCTTTACATATTAAAAATAGCATAACAAACCTTTTATCTACTGTCAATTATAGCTAAACACGCTTCTAAAGGCATCATCTCTCTATTAAAAGCATGGGTTTCGCTGATATTCTCGTAAATCCACAACAAATTATTTATTGTTGGCAAAGTAAGTGCAGTAAACTTCCATTTTTATTGCTCACTTAAAAGGGATATGTTAAGATAATGTTAATTTTGGTTAAGGTAATCAACAGTTTTGGAGTATTTCGTTTACTTATTTTCAAACTTAACAAAACCCTGATTACTTTAACAAAATAATATTATAAATATATATAAATTTCTTTACAACTATTAAGGAGGATATAATGGGACAAAAAGGCAAAGGGTTTATGAATTTAGAAACAACTTGGGAATACGCCCTAAATAATTTTTCGCTTCAAGATCCTCAAAAGGTCGCTCTTAATAGCGCCGTAGAATTTAATGAAGAACAAAAAACTTTTAATATATTTTTTCTCCAAGAAAATTATACTATTAAACATCCTTCCGGTGATATTTGGGATTCAACAGGTGAAAAAGCTTCCCTTTACATCTCTATCATTCTTTTACACTACCTGAACACTTCTAATGGCAACCCTCTTTCTGGAAAATGGATTTCTTTTAAAGAACTTCCTGGAGGGCAAATATACATCGATCCTTTTCGAAAAAGAGCTTTATATCCTTTTTTAAAAGCATTCGGAAGCTCTCCTTCAACTTTTATCGAAGCAGCTTCTAAAATTGGAGGATTTCACAATCCTCAACTGGGAGAATACAGCATGGTTGTCCCTGTCTTACCACGGGTACCGGTAGCATTTATTCTTCACCCGGGTGATGAAGAGTTTTCGCCCACAGCTAATATACTATACGATGCCCATGCTTCATCTTATCTTCCCACAGAAGATTATGCCCATTTACCGGGATTGGTAATTAAAGAATTAAAAGTTAACTCTTAATTAACTCTCAATTAAATTTACTTTAATTGCCCCGATCATTGTAATAATCATGTTTCATTGAATATGCACTCAAGTATTTTTTAATAAGTTAATTTATGTAATATCTTCTTCAAAATCAATAACTTCTTCCGCAGCTCTACGGGGTGGAGCTGGCGGATCCTCTGCAGCATAACCTAATGAAATGAGAGCCACCGGTCTCAAATTAGAAGAAAGGGATAATATTTTTGACACTTCTTTTTCAACAAATGCACCCACCCAGCAAGAAGCAATTCCCTTATAGGTAGCATACAGAAGCATTGTCTGAATAGTAGCCGCCGTATCCTGAATAGCATAAAGCGAAGAGCCGCGTTGGCCATAAGTTTTAAATGCTCGCTCCAGATCAATCTGAACCACTACTACTGTCGGAGCCTCTGCTATCCATCTCTGATTTAAAGCTGCAGCTGCTAATTTTTCTTTTATGTGGTTTGATTGGATCACTGTAAACTTCCATGGTTGAACATTACCGGCACTAGGAGCATAAAGAGCCGTCTCCAATAAATCACGCAATAAATCCCGGGGCAAAAGATCTTCTTTAAAACGACGCACACTTCGGCGTTTCTTGATCAAATCTTTAAATTCCATAATTAAACACCCTTATATTTATTCTTATAATTCCATCCTTCCATCCAGGGCTCTTCCCAGAGTTAGCTCATCGGCATATTCCAGGTCGCCTCCCACCGGCAAACCAAAGCCTATCCGTGTTACCCTGACTCCCAAGGGCTTAATCAAACGTGAAAGATAGCTTGCGGTAGCATCACCTTCAACATTTGGATTCGTAGCAATTACCATTTCCTTGATACCTTTTTCTTCTACTTTTTTCTTTAACTGCGGTATTTTAAGTTCCTCCGGGCCAATACCGTCTATGGGTGAGAGGGCTCCGTGCAAGACATGATAAAGGCCTCTATATTGCCCTGTTTTTTCTAAAACAAGCACATCCCGTGGAAACTGCACTACACAAATTACTTCTTGATCACGCTTTGGATCGGTACATATTTCACAAGGATCTTTTTCTGTAAAGCTGGCGCATTGGGAGCAATAGCTTATTCTTCTTTTCGCATAAACCATGGTTTTTGCCATCTGCTCCACTTCTTCCGAAGATTGGGACAGAAGATAAAAGGAAAGCCTCTGCGCCGTTTTTGCCCCTATTCCCGGAAAACGGCGAAAGACTTCAATCAATTCCTCCAAAGCCGGTGGAAAACTCAATGAAGCCCCTCCTTCAAAATTACCTGAGCACTTATATTAATCCAGGAGGTAAGTCCAACCCTCCGGTAACTTTTTTCATTTCTTCAGAAGTCATGTCATCCACACGTTCCATTACTTCATTGACAGCAGCAACCACCATGTCTTCTAGCATATCTTTATCTTCGGGATCTATAACTTCCGGAGAAATTTCAATAGAAAGTAGTTGTTTTTTACCATTAGCTACTGCACGAACGGCACCACCTCCACTGGTAGCTTCTAATTCTCTTTGTGCTAATTCTTCCTGCATTTTTGCCACTTGATTCTGCATTTTTTGAACCTGCTTCATCATTTTACTAAAATCAGCCATCTTTTTTCCCCCTTAATTATCATTTTCAATTATTTCACTGCCCTCAAACAATCTTAAGGCCTCTTTTATAATAACCTCATCATGTTGTAAATTTCGAGACGATTCATTCTCATTTTTATTGTTTACATCTTCTCCATGTGTTTCAGGTTGTTCGGATGGTTCCTGTAAAGCATCATCGCAAGGTAAGCTGTTTTCTTCCGGTTCACTCAAGCTTTGCGTTTGATTATCTTCTTGCAATGGCTCTTCTATATCAGGTTTTTCTGCATTGGATTTCTCTACATTATTAGCTTTCTTTAAATTAGTTTTCTCTGTTTCTTTATTCAATTCAGAAATCTCATGTTCCTGCTCATCTGATTGTGTAAGCATTAAGCGAATTTCTTTCCCGACTGCTTCACTGGCCTCTTTCTCAATATATCTGCGCTTACTTAAATCAGCAAACATTTTTTCTATAAAATGATATTTGTTTCGCTCACAGCTCAAATATAAAATGTTATTTTCCAGTTTCTTTACCTGCAATGATTGAAGTAGAGCAAGGGTGCTTTGATCTTTTTGAAAAGATTCCAAAATAAGAGCCCACATCTTTTCTGCTGTAGCAGGCTCATCTTGATCAGTAAAAGAAACGGCGCCCTCTTCACCATCTTTATCAGTGGAAGTTTCTGCACTGGTTGAATCATCATCCTCGTGAAAATTATTCTCTTTCTTTTCACCTAATTTTTCATGGTCTTCATGGTTTGCCTGCTCTGAAATTGAAAAATTACCCTCATCTTTTCTTTCTTTTCTATATTCCCGTCCTTCTTCAAACCTTTCTGCTTTTTCCTCTAAACTTTTCGATACATCATAAGTATCAACTTTCGCGGTTTTTAGCAGATTTAAAAAGGCTATTTCCAATATAAAATGAGCATGCTCGGCATAGCGAATTTCGCCAATTGCCTGGTGAAGAATAGATATCATTTCCAGGATCGAATTGCGATTGAACCTATCTTTATATTCCAAAGCAGGTTCTCGGTATCTTTGCTCATCAATTACATCCGGCCCCGCTGCCTGCGCCACCAGTAACTGTTTAAAAAACAAAATCTGTTCTTTTAGAAATAAGTATAAATCTTTCCCGCCAAAAGTTACATCGCGTATTACATTCAGCCCTTTCACAATATCTTCCTCAGCCAATGCTTCCACCATTTGCTTAACTGTTTCTTCCCTGGCTAATCCGGCAAGAGTGTAGACCATTTCCGCATTAACATGACCTTCACCAAAAGCACACGCTTGCTCCAATAATCCCAATGCATCACGAATAGCGCCTTCCGAAAGCTGAGCTATCAATGCAACTGCTTCTTCTTCATATCCCCATCCTTCCACATTCGCAATTTCTTTAAGCCTTTCTTTTACTTCTGAAGCAGTTAAAAGGCGAAAATCTAATCGTTGACAACGGGAAACAACCGTGGAGGGCAACTTGTAAGGTTCAGTGGTAGCAAGTACAAAAAGAACCCCTGAAGGAGGTTCTTCTAATGTTTTTAACAAGGCATTAAATGCTTCCTGGGTAAGCATGTGTACCTCATCAATTATATATACACTATTTTTCCCTTCACTGGGCGCATAACGCGTTTTCTCCCTTAACTCTCGAACTTCATCAATACCCCGGTTAGAAGCGGCATCAAGTTCAAAAACATCCATAGATGAACCGGTTAGAATTTGCTGGCACGAATCACATTTTCCACAAGGCTCCGATAACGATAAATTTTTGCAGTTTGCAGCCCGAGCTAAAATTTTGGCCACAGTTGTTTTCCCTGTTCCACGGGGACCGCAAAAAAGATACGCGTGCGAAACATTATAGCGGGCTATTGCATTTTGCAGGGTCCTGGTAATATGTTCCTGCCCTACAACTTCACTAAACTGCATTGGTCTCCATTTACGGTATAAGCTCTGATAAGACAACTTTTTATATGCCTCCTGTTATTTCCATAAACTCACTTCTATGGAGGTTTATAAATATATTGAGGATAAAAATAATTTAGGCCGTGCACCTACCTTTGACCTTCGTTCCCAGGCGGAATTCAAGAAGTTAGCTCCGGTTCGGCGCCCCCGTGGCACCCGCAACTACTCACTTACCGCTGCTTCCTCCCGGATCTGACGGGGTTCATGAGGTTGCGCCGCACAGGACCAAACCATCTTCACCACTTTCCTGAAGCAGCCCTGAGAACTAAAAGGCCGCGGGCAGGAATTCAACCCCGCTGTAGCGGATTGCGGGTTCAGGACACCGCTATCTTCCCGTCTAGCACGGCCTAAAATTAAAAATGGCGGAGAGAGAGGGATTCGAACCCTCGAGGCGAGGTTTTGCCCCGCCTACTCGCTTTCCAGGCGAGCGCCTTCGACCACTCAGCCATCTCTCCACGCAGTAAGGTTTTAACTTTAAATCTTATTTCTTAAATTTTCGCTAGCTATTTCTCTTCTTTACTATCAAGTTATATAAACAATATTTTTTGGAGACTATATTTCTTAAAGTTTTACCTTATCTCCCGTGTACGCAAAGTATATCATTTTCTCCAACCATATTCAATAAGTGAAAATGCTATAATATACCAAATTTTTTGCAATATATCCTGCAAGTTTTATTACGTTATTTAGCTATCTTTAATTATACAAATATATTTATTCCCAAACCTCCCCCCACCGAACAGCAAAATTTATTTAGTAGAGGGAGCCGGCCCAAAAAACTGATAATAATGAACTTTGATGTTACCATTGTATAGCTTCCTTTTTTTGGTAGCTTTTTTGCCGAATAACTGCTCAAATTTCGGATGCGGGGATAAAATATACAATGACCAGGTTTCCATCTCGCTAAAAACCTTCCCCATTTCTTTATAAAGCCCTTCCACTTCTTGCAAATCCCCCTGACGCTCACCATAGGGAGGATTACAGATAATTTTTCCATACTTTTTCCTTGAACTTAAATTATAAATTGAAGATTCTTGAAAGTGTATATCATTATCCACTCCCGCTGCATGAGCATTTTTTCTGGCATTTTTCAACACCCGAGAATCGCTGTCCATCCCCATAATATACAAGTTATTATCTTTATTTACTAAATTAGAAGCTTCTTCCCTGGCTTCTTTCCAAAAGCTTTTCGATATACTAGGCCATGTTTCCGAAACAAAATTACGCTGCATCCCCGGGGCAATATTACGCCCCATTAAAGCGGCTTCTATGGGAATAGTTCCGGCACCGCAAAAAGGATCGATTAAAGGAATATGCGGATTCCAACGAGCCAACATAATCATAGCTGCCGCCAGATTTTCTCTTAAAGGAGAAGAGCCTGTTTCTTCCCGATAACCGCGCTTATGTAATCCGGGGCCACTTGTGTCAATGGTTAACGTAGCAATGTCTTTCCATAGTGCTATCTCAATTCTATAAAGTGGGCCACTTTCTTCAAACCATTCTTTATTAAATGTGGATCGCATGCTTTCTACCACAGCCTTTTTCACAATTGCCTGACAGTCAGAAATACTATAAAGAGTGGATTTCACAGACTTTCCATCAACAGGAAATTCGGCATTTGCAGGTATAATCTCGGCCCAGGGCAGTGCTTTGGTATTTTCAAACAGTTCATCAAAAGTAGTTGCTTCAAATTCGCCAACTTTTAAGCGAACTCTATCTGCTGACCGCAGCCAAAGATTTGAGCGGCAAATAGCTTTCATGTCCGCAGCAAAAACAACCCTTCCGTTTTCCACTTTAACGTTTCCATAACCCAAATCTTTAACTTCCTGAGCAACCACAGCCTCTAATCCGAAAGTAGCCGTGGCAATCAGCTCTATATTTTGCGTCATATTTATTTCTCCTATTTTTAATGTGTTAACTTATACACAAAAAAATCATGTAGGTGTACTTAAATTCTTTTAAATTAAAGAATCATAAGCAGGACTCATGTAACTCTTATATGATTTTAACATACTCCTAAGAGCTAAGCCTCACCTTTCACTAAAAAAGCTCGAGCCCTTAGAATATCTGCTTTCGCCATAGTTAAATTATATTTTTATAATTTAATTGTCAAATGTCAATCACGAAATCAGGGAATTCCCTCATAAATAATAAGGGATTTGCCTTAATTGGGAGAATTTTAATCTTCTGGTATAATGCTTATAAAAGAACTTCTAAAAAGGATTGTCCGCTAATGATAATTAAAATTTTTAACCTGCAAATTATTTTTTTAACAATTATCCTCCTATTGCTATGCACCTCGGGTTGCCAGCCAAGATATCCGGAAATTAACCTGGAACCTTCGGAGGAGGAAGATATAGTCACAGCACCTACTCCGCATTATGAACCTCAGAATGATAGTTCATTTTACGAAGATAAGCCTTATCTTCGCATAACTATAGCGCCAGTAATTTCTTCTCCTCAGTCGCGGGAAAGTTACCGGAGTTTACTTTCTTACCTGCCGGAAAAAATAGAACATCCGGTGGAACTGGTAATGCGCTCTTCTCATGGAGAAGTAACTCAACTTTTGAAGCATAACATGGTTGACATAGCACTAATATGTCCGGCCTCCTATATGGAAATTAAAGAGACGGAAGAATATGAAGTACTGGCAGTTCCCCAAATAGAGGGGCAGGTATTTTACAAAACCCACATTATAGCTTCTGCAGAAGATGATTTTAACAGCCTTAAAGACTTACACGGAGAAACTTTTGTATTTACAGATCCCCTTTCCTTTTCCGGAAATTTATATCCAATACATCTACTGGAACAAGCTGGAGAAGAGCCGGACACATTTTTTGCAGATTATTTTTACAGCTACAACCCTGAAAACTCCGTCCTGGCGGTAGCAGAGGGTTGGATAGGAGGAGGCGCAGTAAATAGCCTGGTTTTCGATTACCTGGTGGAGAATAATCCGGAATTGAAAGAAAATCTGCAAATAATCGAAAGTTCCTCCCGGGTAGGATATGTACCTTTTGTTGTAAATAAAAATTTACCGAAAGAACTGAAGGAAAAGCTGCAAAATGTTTTAGTGGAGATGCACAGAGAAGAAGAAGGTCGAAAAGCATTGGCAGAGTTGAGAATGGAACGCTTTCTTTCTCCAGGGGAGGTTGATTATGAAAGTTTTAATCAATTACGGGAAATCTGGGAGGATCTTAATTGAAAAGACTGCCTAATTATCTCAAAAAATTTTTACCGGGAATACGTGTAAAAATTATAGCTATTGTGTTAGGAATTACTTTGATTCTTACTCTTATTACCATGATTTACGCTCACACGGCATTGAGGGCCCGCCTGGAGGAACAGCTTAATGAAAAAAGTATTTCCCTGGCTCAAAACCTGGCAGCCAGAAGCGTAGAACCGGCTTTAACCAACAATATCTTTGACCTCTATGACCTGGCTTATAGCACCAAAGAAAACAACCAGGACGTGATTTACGTGTTGATGATGGACGAAGAAGAAAATATTTTGGTGCATACATTTCAAGATTATTTCCCTCCTGATCTCTTTCAAGTGGAGCATACTTTAAGTGGAAGCGAACCGGTCGATGTTAAAAAATTCACCACGGAAAAAGGAATTCTCCGAGATATAGCCGCTCCTGTGTTTGAGGGACCCGATCCGGAAATTATGGTTCGTCTGGGAGTAATTGATTATAGCGTACAATCCGCTATCTCGGATACCACATGGCAGATTTTGCTTATTTCGCTGGTTACTTTTCTGGTTACCGGCACCGGCGTTTATTTTATTTCCACGGTTACCTTTATTAAGCCAATTAATTCTCTCCTTAATTCGGTGAAGGCTGTTTCCGAAGGAGATTTGTCCCAGCAGGTAAAAGTAAATACCGGCGATGAGTTAAGTGAACTGGCCGATGCCTTTAATTCTATGACTCAGCGTCTTTCACAAACCAAAAAAACACGCGATTCTCTCCTGGGTAAGATAATTAATTCTCAGGAGGAGGAGCGGCAGCGGGTAGCCCGGGAACTCCATGATGAAACAGGCCCCACTTTAAGTACACTCATGATCTCTTTAAAATTTATGGAAGACTCCAAAGATACTGCAGAATTAAAAGAAAAAATCGAGGATTTTCGCCAGCTACTTATGCAGTCTCTGGAACAAGTCCGACTTCTGGCTTGGAAGCTAACTCCCACCCTTTTGGTGGACCTGGGATTAAAAGCGGCTCTCGAGTCCTTTATTGACAGGTACTGGAGAAACCAAGAAGATTGGGAAATAAACCTACAAATATACGGGCTGGACGAAAGAAGGCTTCCGTCGGAGATAGAGGTTTCTATTTATCGGGTCGTCCAGGAGGCCTTAACTAATATTTACAAGCATGCACAGGCTAGTAAAGTGTGGATCTTCATCAATGCCACTACCGATATGGCAGAAGTAGTTATAGAGGATAACGGCATTGGAATAGATCTGGAAAATGTTAACCGGGAAAGCAAGATAGGAATGGGGCTTACTTCCATGCAAGAAAGGATTGAGCTTGTAGGAGGAACTTTCTCTCTGGAATCTTCACTAAATCAGGGAACTGCTATTAAGATAGAAATACCTCTTTCGGAAACGGGAGGTGATGAAAATTTCATCCAAAACAGTTGATGTACTGCTGGTAGATGACCACGCCCTTTTCCTTTCCGGGATCAAAGCTTTATTGGAAAAGGAAGAAATTGTGGGCGAAGTTAAAGAAGCAAAAAGCGCCGAAGAAGCGCTGGAGATGCTGAACGAATATCGAGTTGATGTAGTGCTTATGGATATTGGGCTACCTGGAATGGATGGCATAACAGCCACCCAGTTTATCAAGGAAAAACAACCATTTATAAAGATTATCATGTTAACCATGCATGACGATGAACCTTATTTGTTTAAAGCAATGGAGGCAAATGCTTCCGGTTACATTCTCAAAGAAGCTGCCAGTACCGAACTTGTATCAGCTATTCATGATGTAATGGAAGGAGAAATAGTTATCCATCCTAGACTGGTTAAGGTTCTGGTTAAAGGAGCCCGGAAAGAAAGTGAAGGTGAAGTTTCCGGAACTGGAAACATTCTAACTGAAAGGGAAAAAGAAGTTCTACAGTATGTTTGCCTGGGATATACCAATCAGGAAATTGCCGACCTACTAATAGTAAGCCCCAAGACCGTGGAAAAACATAAATCTAATATTATGGAAAAATTGAACCTAACCCGCCGTCACGAACTGGTTCGTTATGCCCTGGAAAACGGGCTGGTAAACCTGGGCAAATCCAGGGGTGAGTAGGGCTCTTCCGCTTATAAATCACCTTCTTAATAGGGGAATTCACTGATGTAAAATTAAGAATTCCCCTAATAGACAGAAAAATCTCTATATTTTAAACTAAAATCACAGTTAATAATTAAGTTTATATTTTTTTAAGCTAAAAGTTCTGAAGATTCAAAAAGCTGTGCAACATTTCACAAAAGATTCTTGATGGGAGGTGAATAAAATGTTTGACTTGAGCCAACTTTCCTTCTCTGCACTCTTTGCAGGCATTATGGGACTGAGCATTTGGCAGAGTAGGCCGGAGAAACGCTTAAAGGGACTTTCAGGTAGTAGCAAGCAGCAATTACTAAGATACGATTACTTAAAAGAAATAGAGCACGGATCTTTTAACCTGCCGCACGTTGACTAAAGCAGTTTTTACCAAAGGATTAAAAAGAGAAAAAGCCCTATCTCCCGAAAGTATAAATGGGGATAGGGCTTTTTTGATTCAATCAGGGAAGCAGGCTCTGAATATTAAGCTTCCGTAATTTCTTGATCCCTGAAAGTAACATGATAAATTAAACTTTGCAGCTCAAGAGTAAGGTCTACGTTTTGCAGATGAACCCCTTCAGGGACCTTAGGGCTTATAGGGGCAAAATTCAGAATGGCGTTAATACCGGTTTCAACCAGTAATTTAATTACATCTTCTGCTTCACGGGAGGGAACAGTTACGATGGCCAATTTAACCCCTGTTTTCACAACAAAATCTGGGAGTTCCAAAACATCTCTTACTTTTTTACCCATAATTTCCCCACCTATTACTTCCGGAGCTTTATCAAAAACTCCCTCCAGTATTACATAGGGGTTATTTGCCATGGTATAGCGGGCCAAGGCGGTACCTAACTGCCCTGCACCGATTAAAATAACTTTTCTCGGCTGCTGCAGCCCCATGATCTTTAAGAGCTGATCCCTTAAGTCTATTATCTCATAACCCGAGCCCCTGGTTCCAAAAGCTCCAAAAAAAGCCAAATCTTTACGGATTTGCTCCGCGGTATAACCGGTTTCCTTACTTAACCTGTAAGACGAAACAATATCAACATCAAGGAGAATTAAGTTTTCCAGAGCTCGCAGGTATACCGGAAGCCTTTTGACTATTGTTTGCGGTGTTCCTTTATAAGGCATAGAAAATCGCCTCCATAAAATTATTTGTTTTAAAAATCACCCAGCAATTCTTGCCTTAGATGCATGAGATATGTGCCGGGTGAATAAAAGATATTTCAATTTGACATTTATCGAATAATTAATTGGTTGTCTTTTCTGCCGTTTCTACATCCTCAACTGCCTCAGTAAGGGCGTCTTCTACTGCATTCTTGATTCCCTCGCTGCTTCCGGTTGCCCCGCTTACCGTATCTACTTCCAGGTTTTGTTCGGATTTAATGCGCCGGGGAACTTCTTCTTTTGCTTTGGCAAAATAGTCCGGAGTTTCTTCATGTCCAACAATGTTAATATCTTGAATGGATTCATTCTTCACAGTTACTTCCACTTCTAAGTTACCCATTTGCCCGGAAGCCGAGCCATAATAACTTCCGTCAGGTATCTCCGCCAATTTAATATTTTCCTCTTCAACGCCCAGGTAATCCTTGGCCGTTTTATCAAGGGTACTTTGAATTGAAGCTATCATAGACTGGGTCGACACAGTAGCACCGCTGACAGTATCTACCTTTGAGGCAATAGTGTCATCGTAGTGTTTGCCGATAAACTGTTCCTGAAAGCTTTCGCTTTTTATTATATCTCCCAAGCCCACTGTTTCGGCATGTTCAATAATATTTACCCCCTTTATGCGCCCTTCATTATCAAGGCCCATGTAATAACGTATGTCTCCTCCGTAACCTTCGGTGGTATTTTCCACCACATAGCCTTTTTCTTTCCCGGCAGAATCATAAACTACTATGGTAATAGGATTATGGTCTACCACGGCCTTTTCAAAGTCATACCCGGGAAAAAATTCCTCTACTCTATGCTTTTCCGCGCTGGTTTCCATTAGGGGTGAAATCCAGTTATAAACACCAGTGAGCACCAGAGCGGCTACTACCAGCGTTGCCGTCAGAGCCAATGAGTTCTTTAAAACATCTTTTCTCATTATAAAGCACCTCACTTATAAAGATTTGATTATTTGATTCAGGATAACCAATTTAATAATTGTTACTGACTCTACACACTATATTCTAAAATAAAGATACTCGAGCTTGAGCTCACTTTCACAAATGACACCACAAATTAATTACCCTTTAATTAAAGATTAAATGATGAAATTGCCCGGGTCTATGGGAATCTTCCCTTATTTTGGGGCTTGGGGTTTTCCCTAAGGCTCTACGCGTAAATCACCACCCGGGAAATTATCTCTACCATTGACAAAATAATATGCTTGAGATCTTATTTGGTAAGCGTTTTGGCTGATTTATTTTTTGAGCCATCCAAACAAAAGAGGTAGCTCTCGTTATTGGAAAGTTGACAAAAAAAACACAACTGTGATAATGTAATAAAAGTTACAAGAGCCCTTGAGAAAAGTTTTTATGGAGTTCTCTTAACCTAAACAATTATTTAATTTAAGGAGACTATACCTATGCATAATAGCAATCCTTTTAAAGAACAAGCAGTAAACCCCGCCCAAAAAATATCCGAGTGGAAGAACCAAAACGATAAAAAAGTTTTGGGCTATTTATGTACATATACTCCCGAAGAAATCATCCACGCAGCAGGGGTGATGCCCTATCGTATTTTTGGTAATGCAAATCGGGCAAGCAGTGCAGATCACCACCTCCAGGCTTATTCATGCTCCCTGGTAAGAAGCGCGCTGGGAGAAGCATTGGAAGGAGACCTGAATTTTCTCGATGGTATGGTCTTTCCCCATACCTGCGACTCAATTCAACGCCTTTCAGATATATGGCGGCTTAATGCCGACATGAGTTTTCATTTTGACGTTGTCCATCCCGTTAAACTTAATACGCCCGAATCCCGTGATTACATGTATGCTGTTTTAGAACGATTTAGGAATGAACTCGGCAAAGCCCTGGGAGAACATATAAGTGATACAGATCTTTCTGAGTCCATAAAAACTTTTAACAAGCTACGCAACAAGCTAAAAGAACTCTATGAAATCAGAAAAGAAAAGCCATATCTAATTAGCGGTGAAGACATTTATTATGTGTTACGTGCCTCCATGACCATGGATCGGGAAGAATTCGCATCTCAGCTTGAAGACTTTATCCTTGAACTCAAAAAAGACACGGATTCCCCACCTGCAAAAGCCCCTGTGGGCATAATTATGACCGGCGGTATTTGCGACCATCCTGACATATATTCTATTCTCGAAGAAGCAGGAGCCTACGTTATGTGGGATGACCTTTGTTCCGGTTATAGATCCTTCACCGGAAACCTTGACGAAAATATTTCCCCCATGGAATCAATTACCAAACGGTATTTTGAGCGCATGGAATGCCCGGCAAAACACAGGGGAACAAAATCTCGTTATGAAAATCTTAATGCTCTCATCAAGGAACATAAACCTCAAGGGATAATTATATTACAGCTTAAATTTTGTGACCCTCACTCTTTTGATTATCCTTATATAAAGGAACATCTTGATCAAGAAAACATCCCCTCTTTATTTCTTGAAATAGAAGAGCCAACTAAAGCCGGTGAAACTGTTCGAACACGGTTAGAAACTTTTGTTGAAATGCTTAATAGTAACTAAATCTATTTTAAATTAATTCATTATGGAGGTTAAAAATGACTGAGAAAGATCCCAACAAAGATGCTGAAAAAGAAAGAAAAAAGATAAAAACGGTCAAACAAATGAAAGAAATAATGACTGAATATTATGTTACTGCCAAAAATGCCTCTATAAACAATAAAAAAGTGGCCTGGATTACCAGTGGAGGACCGGTGGAACCCCTAATAGCCATGGATGTGATCCCCGTGTATCCGGAGAACCACGGGGCAATGATTGGTGCTTCAAAAATGGGCGTTGATTTATGTAGCAAAGCCGAAGAAATGGGCTATTCCAGAGACCTTTGTTCTTACGCCAGGTCAGACATTGGCGCTTCAGCTACCAACGGTGGGCCTATCGGCGGTCTACCCGATCCGGATTTTCTAGTATGCTGCAACAACATATGCGGCACTGTGCTCAAGTGGTACGAAATACAAGCTAGAAATTATAATGTACCGCTGTTTATCCTAGACACCCCGTTTACTCATAGAACAATGTCCGAAGAATCAAAGCGTTATGTTTCTACCCAGATGAATAATTATATTTCTTTTTTAGAAAAAGTATGTGAGAAGCCGATGGAAGAAGACAAATTATATGAGGTAGCCCAACGTTCCTTAGAGGCGCAAAAATTATGGCAAAAAGTTCTTGATACATCCATGACAAAGCCTGCGCCTATGACGGCTTTCGACGCTTTTTTTCACCTTGCCCTTATAGTTACTCTAAGAGGAACTCAACAGGCCGTAGACTACTACCAAAACTTACTTGATGAAATGAATGAAAGGATCGAAGCCGGAATAGGCATGGTTCCCAATGAACGCTACCGGCTTTTATGGGACAATTTGCCGGTTTGGTACAGAACAAAATGGTTTTCGGAAAAGTTCTCTTCCCATGGAGCAAGCCTGGTAGCAGATACATATACCGCAGCTTGGAGTGGGTGTTTTCATTTAATTGATGAAGATAACTTCCTGGAATCAGCTGCCATCGCATATTCCAGTGTGTATTTAAATGTTTCCATTGATAAAATGGTAGAGAATTTTAAAAACTTAACGGAAAAATATGATGCCGACGGAATTGTCATGCATTCAAACCGAAGCTGTAAGCCTTATTCTTTAGGGCAATATGACCTGAGCAGGATAATTACCAAAGAAATAGGAGTTCCTGTCCTCATTTTTGAAGCTGACATGGTAGATGAGCGGAACTTCAGCGAGGGACAAATAGAAAACCGGATAGATGCCTTTATGGAAACTTTAAGAGAAAAATCAGTTTAAAACAAGCAAGTTTATCGGGTTTTTTTATGAGATATTTTGTGAATGAAATAATCAGTAAAGGCAAACTAACGTAAATATATAGTTTGTCTACTTTCTAGCTTTTCAGTATTTTACCTATAAGATATTTTTATTTCTTCCGTTAATGGAAATTAAAGGGTAAAATCAATAAGAACCTTTAAGGCATCTTTTCTTTTGCTTGCTTCATAAGCTTCAAGGATTTTTTCCAGAGAATAAATTCCGGAGATCAGCGGTCTAACATTAAACATTTTTCTATCCAGTGCTCTGAGGGCAGGATTAAATGCACCGCACCTGCTGCCAACCAGGGTTATTTCATCAAGAACCAGGGGTGTAAGGTTAAGTTCTTTATTCCCAGCCACAGTGCTCTTCAAAATAATCTTGCCTCGGGGTTTTACCACTTTTCGAGCCAGTTCGAAACCATCTACACTTCCAGTTGCATCTACAACCAGGTCAAATTTCATTTTAGAAGATAACTCTTCCAACAAGGCTGTTTTAATATTCTGCTTTTCAGCAATGTCCAGCTTTGCAGGATATTTCCCCACAAGTAGTAACTCCGACTGGCTCAAGTTAAGGGCTAACGCAATTAATAGACCAAGTTTACCGTCACCAAGAATACAAACTTGATCAGTTGGTTTAATATGCACCTGATCCATTATCTCAAAAGCTGCTGCCACCGGCTCGGTAAAAACAGCTTCCTCGTTGGTGATCCTTTCGGGAACCTCTATAAGGTTAGCAACAGGCAGAGTTAGATATTCAGCAAAGCATCCGTCCCTCCCGTCAATTCCCAAAGTATTACGCTCCGGACAGTGGGTTTCCAGTCCCTGCAAACAATAATTACAAGCTCTGCAGCCGCAATTTATTTCTCCCACTACCCTTTTTCCCGGAAGAGATTGATCACCACCGTTAGATTCTTCAACTACGCCTACAAATTCATGTCCGGGAATTCCTTTAAACCCCATATAACCTTTTTCTATCTCCAGGTCGGTTTTGCAGATCCCTGCCATGCTCACCTTCACTAAAGCTTCTCCTTGGGCGGGAACCGGTTTAGGCATATCATCTTTCATGGACAGTCTATCTTCAAATACCAAAGCCTTCATTTGAATCATCCCTTCTAATAATTAAATCCAGTATCTCTAATTATAAATTAGGCATTCTATTTCGATTTGATTTATTGTCATAAACATGGATACATAAGAAGTGCAAAAAAGAATAATTATCAAAAAACCATGTGTACATAAAACCCAATAATTTTTAATGTGTCCCCAAAAATTATAAGAATTTATAGAAAGTCAACAGTTTGATAAACTATAAGGCTAAACAATACTAAACCTGCGCTAAAAACCAGACCCCCTAGCGCTGTGGATATTGTAAATTGAAGAAATTTCATTCGGGCCAATCCAGCAGGCAAAGAAATAAATGTGCGGCTAGTGCCGTACAATTGGGCCATGAATATGGAATATTTACCATATCGGCTAAAAAATTCGTTGAACTTATTCATTTTTCGCTTTATTATATTCTTACCAAAATAACCTATCAAATAACTGATTATGCTCCCTAATACTATTCCCGCCGTAGAAAGCAATATAACCAGAGCCCAAGATAACTCTCCCGTCATTATTAATTGCCCTGCCGTTAAAACAACAACACTCGATGCAAAAGGCACACCTACATTTTCAGCTGTCATGGAAAGAGCTATTCCCAACAATCCATATTTAACAGTCAAATAATTAAATGTTTCGGCTATGGGTAGAATAAATTCAGGGGTGTCCAACCTGTGCAACTCTCCTTATTTGCCACTTTTCTTTATTACAGTATAACATATATTACTGATAACATGGGGACACATTAAGAATTATTAAAAATTTAAGGATGATAATAATTTGAGAACACATTAAGAATTATTGAAATTTGCCCTAATTTTTCCCAAAATTTTGAGTTTTGAAATTTAGCAGGATTTTTAGGCATGTTTATAGAAGCAATTTTATTTACAAATAATCATAGCTTTACACAACATCAAGGGCGGCAATTATTATTTTTATATATTTTTTAAAAGGGATGTGGTATGCTTGTAACAACCCACTTAAGAGAATTGTCTTTTTACTTAAACTTGTGCAGATCAATTAATAAATCTATTATTGGAGGGTGAGGAAATTGAAGAACAAAAAAAGTTTTCAGTTTTTATTGATCCTGGTGGTTATAGCCATTGTTAATTCTGCATATATCGGGGCTGCCGTAGCCAGTTATGTTGATGTTGATGAAAGGCTAGAGCGCCTGGAAGGAGAAGACCGCTTTGACACGGCCAAGGAAATTTCGCTTTATGCATATGATCAAGCTGATACGGTAATTATTGCGCGGGGCGATGTGCTGTTTGATGCCCTTGCCGGAAGCACCCTGGCCGGAGTGCTTGATGCGCCGATCCTGCTGACCATGCCCGAATACCTGCCTGAAAGAACTGAAGAAGCAATCACTGAACTCGGAGCAGCAAACGCGGTCATTCTCGGTGGGGAAGCCGCTGTTTGGCAACCGGTGTTTGAAAGGCTGGATGAAGATTTTGAAATGGATGTAAGTAGATACGAGGGCGATAATCGTTTTGAAACAGCGGCGGAAATTGCCCGGGGGGTGGCCGTTGAACTCGACGAGAATTTTGGCGATGAAGCTTTTGTTGTCAGCGGGACTGTTATTCCTGACGCTCTTACGATCGGTTCCTATGCATCCGCGAGTGGAAAACCCATCCTGCTTGTACACCCGGACCGGGTACCTGAAGAAACAAACGAAGTGATGGATGAACTGGAACTTACCAAAACTACAATTATCGGCGGAACCGCCGTAGTTAGTGAAAAGGTCGAGGAAAAACTCCCCGACACAGAAAGGGTATATGGAGAAAATCGCCTTGAGACCAGCGTCGAGGTTGCCAAAGAGTACTTTCACCCTCCCGAGACGGTGATATTTGCCAGCGGATTAGATGAAAACCTAGTTGATGCCATGGCGGGCAGCTACCTGGGAGGAATGTTGGATGCACCCATTCTATACTGCCATGAAGCTTCCGTTGCACTTAAATACTTTTATACCATTGTTACCCAAGATACCATGGCTTACATCTTGGGTGGAACGGCTGCCGTGAGTGAAGACTGCGAAGAAGCCATCTATATAGGCTTGCATCCTGATTTGAGCCCTTAAGCCCGGCATTGTATAGGCATTCAAGGCTAAACAGACGGTTTCACATGTGTCAACCACATTAAGATGTGCGGAATAAAAAGGCTTAACAGATATCAAAAAAACAACAGTTAAGCCTTTTTTCACAGGAAAAAACAAGTATTCCCAAATCGAATGCTGAGGATATCAGAGAGTGAGGGTTTGGGGGAATATGATAAAGCTGAAAAATCATTTAGAAGCAAGAAGGGAGAAATAATAATGGGTTTAAAAAAATCGCTTTCAGTGCTGCTGTTATTTCTTTTGGCAGCCCTTTTCCTGATAACCGGCTCCAACAGTCACGAGCATACTGCAGCCTCGTCCTACAGCGATTCGCACACAAATATCCTGCTCTTGGGGGTGGATGAAGGTAGGGCGATGGCCGACACCGTGATGATCTTTTCTTTCGATAATACCACCTTTGAAAGCTCGGTTATTTCTGTTTCGAGAAGCACCTACGTTGATTTTCAAACCTGGTCATCCGAGCCCGACGAATATCATTTGGCTTTTGCCCATCATTATGGTTTAACAAACAACGATTACGATTATAACGAGGCGGGACTATTCACAAAGGAAACAGTAGAAGAGCTGTTAGATATTCCCCTGCACCATTACATTACCCTCAAAGAGGAAGGCTTCCCCGAATTCGTGGAGCTTATCGGCGGTGTGGAGATATATGTATGTGAGGGACTAGCCGAGGTGACCGACCTGCCCTACGGCTTAAACCGACTGGACGGGGACCAGGCCCATACTTACGTTACGCACCGCCAACCTCGGGTGCCCGAAGAAGGTTCGGATCACTCTGATGGAGACCGCGTACGTCGAAACCAGCGCATGCTCAATGCTCTTATGCATCAGCTAAAAACTCTGCCTGAAGAAGAATTATATGATATCTATTACGAGATGTTGGGAACAAACTTGTTTACCAGCATGAGTGATTGGGACATAGCTGAAGTGGGCAATATCTTGTACGATCAGGATCCTGAGGAGATCCCTGCGTTTGTTCTACCCGGCGAGTATGAAATAGACCCTATGCCGGGTTACTATTACCTGGATCAGAAAGAAACTACTGAAATTCTTGCTGATCTGGGCTTGAAGCAGCCATGGATCCGCCTTGCCGGTGAAAATCGTTACGAAACGGCAGCGCATATCGCGTCTCATGCTTATCCCGAAGGCGCAAATACGGCGCTGATAGCTCGAGGCGACGTTTTCGTCGACGGACTTGGTAGCAGCGCGCTTGCCGGCGCTCTAGAAGCACCACTTTTGCTAACCGGCTCCGATGCTTTGCCTGAAGCTACTGCTGAAGCCCTCTTAGATCTGGAGGTGGCAGAAGTGGAGATCCTAGGAGGAACATCGGCTGTATCTGATTCGGTAAAAGAAAAATTGGAAGAGGCAGGCTTCACGGTCGGCAGGGTCTCGGGAGATGACCGCTACAGCACGGCTGTCGAAATGGCACAATTGACAGCCGATAGGCTGGGGAGCAATTTTCCCAATACGGCTTTCATCGTCAGCGGAACGGCCATGGCTGATTCACTGGTGGCAGGGCCGGTTGCTGCCGGGAGAAGTTACCCGATTATGTTGGTTGCCGACAACAGCGTCCCGATGGTAACAAAAGAAGCAATTAACGATTTGGGTATCGATGACCTGATCATCGTCGGCGGAGAAGCAGTGGTCGACGAAACCGTTGAGACTGATTTGGAACAGCTTGTTGACGGCAAGGTGGAAAGGCTTCGGGGCTCAGACCGTTTCGAAACCAGCGTAAACGTGGCCCAGAAGTTTTTCAGCGATCCAGATCCGCAACAGGTTCTATTAGGTAATGGCCTGACACTGGTTGACGCCTTGTCAGGCGGTTACCTGGGGGCGACGCTGGAAGCCCCGATTCTCTACGCTCAAAAAGACCAATTGCCGGAAGTTGTGGAGAATTACTACCACAGCATCGCAGATGGCGATACCCTGCTTTATATCTTGGGAGGCCCCGCTGCAGTCTCCGACACTGCTTTAGAGAGATAGTAAGGGCTCCTTCCGAGAACACACGAGCAAATAAGAGAAGCAGGCTAATTCGGACCAATAAAGGCCCTTGAGGCCTACTTAAACGAGTGGTTAAAATGCTTAAAATATTACCCAAAAATTTACTGCCGGTTGTCTTTATCCTGTTAGCTGTTATCCTGGCCGGTTCAGGGTTGTGGTTCTACAATGCCCTTTTTGCTGAAGACCGCGAGACGGAAACTCAGCTTTTAGAGCAATTTGGTGAAGATTTTTTTTACCACTTCGACCTGGATAAGCCTTTCACTCATGACCCGGAACGGCCTCTCACCCTTGATATGGATGCCGATTGGGGCGATTCGGACAGCTCACCGAAAAAAACGCCTGAGGAAGACAACCAGGACAGCCCGGACAATAAAAGCGAAAACACATCTGCGGAGAATTCGGAGGAAGAACCGGATAGTGAGCACGAAAACCCACCTACAGAAGATCCAGAAGAAGAACCGGACGAAACGAGGCCCCCCGACGATTCCACTGTAGCCAAGGATGAAATTTTAGCTGAATATAAGCCGAAATTTAGGTCCCTGGAAGCACAGGCCAAGGATAGACTGGAGATTTTATTCAACGAGGGCATTAAAGAATACAGACAGCAGAAAGAAGACGGGACCTTGGACAAGTTCGAACTGACAAACAAGTATATTCAGGCAGGAAGGATGCTTGAAAAAAGCGTAGATGAGAAATTTTACAGTCTTCTAACTGAATTCCGGCAAGAGCTTGAAACCCACGACTTTTCCACTGTCATTACCAAAGAAATTGAGCAACACTACGAAAGCTCCAAAAGGTCAAAAAAGCGGGAGTTGCTCAGCAGGGTGTCTGAAGAGCGTAAATAATCCTATGCCTAAATTCCATCAATAGAAATAAAAATGAAGATAGTCCCTTAAATTAAAACCCATAATTTCGTGACACATTAATAAAAATTATGACGTGCCTTAAATTTAAGCGACAATTTACTATATTTCGATTTGATTTATATTTGATTTATTGTTATTAAACGTGGACACATAAAACCCAATAACTTTTAATTTGTGCCGAAATATGTAAAGTTAGAGGGAAGTAAACTCTGTTCTGCTGATAATTTCATCTTGCAGGGGGCGACCCAAGTCAGTAAAGAAGGCCGAATATCCTGAAACCCTAACTACTAAATCTCGGTAAGCTGCAGGGTTTTGCTGGGCCTCCTGCAGTGTAGTGTTGTCCACCACATTGAACTGTATCTCCATACCACCCATATTAAAGAAAGACTGCACCAGGGCCCGGCTTTTATCTACCTGTTCCTCTTCCCTAAACATGGAAGGTGAGAGCCGGAGATTCAGGGCACAACCATTGGAAATGAGGGTATGGTCAATTGTAGCCACAGAACGGAGCACTCCTGTAGGGCCATTTAGTTCTGAGCCGTTGGAAGGGCTGAAACTGTTGCTAATCGGTTCACCGCCCCGCCTGCCGTTTGGTGTTGCTCCCAACAATAAACCGTCCAGCACATGCATGCCATACGAAAAGAAACCCGGCCGGAAAGGTGTACCGTGGATATTAATTTGGCTGGAAACCTCCCGACAGAAATATTCCGTAACTTCACGGGCTAAATCGTCGGCATAATCGTTACCACAACCATATTTGGGTCCTTTTTTTTCTAAAATAGATCTTATTTTTTCTTCTCCTTTGAAATTACGTTCCAAAGCAAGTAAAAGTTGGTCCATAGATATCTCTTGCCGATCATAAACAAAATATTTTATCGCTACAAGGGAATCAACTGTGGTTCCAATTCCCCTCCCACCTATAGATTCAAAATTATATTTAGCCCCTCCGGCAGTCATATCCCGTCCGTTTTCTATACATCCGCTAAGAGTTGATGAAACATAAGGATTGGGAAAACCTTCGCGGTAAGCTTCATCCTTCAAATTTACCCCTTTGGCCACCATCCGGATCAGAAAGGAAAGTTGCTTTTGGAAGGCTTCCCAAAACTCCTTAAAACTCTTAAAATTGCGGGGATTTCCTGTACGGGGGCCTATCTGCCTCCCCATGATACGCAAATATCCATCCAATAAGGCCATTTCCAAGGCTGCCACAATGGAAAGGTCATTGCCTGAGGTACATCCAAATGTATCTCCGTCACCCGTTGGCTCCACGCATCCAATCACCCCGTAATCGTTAGCGTCCTCCCGGCTGTAACCGCATTGCTGCAGAGCCTTGACTGTTATTTCATCATTGAAAAGAGCCGCACCGGATGTGTGGCAGTATGTATCCAGTGCTTTGTGCCAGAATTCAGGAGGATTCTGGTTCGAAAGACGAATGGTAAAACTATTGGCCATGGATTTGATATTATTAAATGCATTCAGAACCAAATAAGAGACTTCATTGACCGCATCTTCACCCCGGCGGTTTAGGCCTCCAATGGTAGGAGAAGCAATATCACTACCCATTTCGCTACCGGTATTTTTGCCCGCCATGGGTATGAGCAACATCCCACAGCTTAATTTAAGAAGCAGCTCTTCCAGAGAAGCTATCGCCTCTTCATCGGTAATATTCCCTTCCGCCTTATCAGCGGCAAAATAAGGATATAAGTGCTGGTCAATCCTCCCTGTTGCAAAAATTCCCACCGTCCCGTAAGATACGTGAGCTGCCACCTGGATCAGCCACATAGCCTGCACGGCTTCATGGAACGTGCGAGGGGGATAATAAGGTGCATGCCTACAATAGGTAGCAATCCGGTTAAGCTCCTTTCTTCTGTCAGCATCTGCAGTTTCCTGAGATAACTCTTCAGCCATAGTAGCATATCTCTCCGCAAAACGGCGCATTGCCTCACAGCTAATAATAACAGCACTAAGGAAAGCAAATCTTTCCCTATCACTCTCATCTAAGGCAGCTTCCGCTTCTTCTTTTATTCCTTGAAAACCTTTCTGCAATATGTTTTTGTGCCCCAAGATCAAATGTCCCTGTGTGTCAAAAATATTGGTTAACAAGGCCGGGTTATTAAAAAGCAACCCTTCTGATCCTTTCAGGGCGTAATCGATTTTCTGGGGGATGCTACGTTGTGTCTTTAAAAAGTTCCAGATTTTACGCATATCTAAGCTTTTCCTGCGCCGATACAGGCTAACCGGATTCATAGCCAGGGGAAAGTATAACCCGTTCTCCTTAAACATTGTTTTTTTACGGTCTGCCAGGGTTTTACCATGCCAATAAGGGAGTATATCTTCAAACAATTCCTGCTTGTCTTCTTCGGTTATGTGGAAGGGGTTATGTTCACGCCCGGTTAATAAGTCCAGATCAAGCTCGAGTACCGAATTAATATCGCCCCGTTCCACGGGGATAACTACCGCCAGTGGTTTAGAAGCCCTGTTCCCTGCAATCTTTTCTTCATCCAATATATAAATAGTCATGTTATCCAGGGTATGGGCAAAGGCTTTGGCAGCACGTATGGCGGGATGCTCACCCTCGGTAGCACGAAAAGAGTGGGTATAATAACGGGCCCGTTCAATACAAATACTATAAGGAGCCGTAAGTATGCGCTCCCGATGCAATTGGGTATGCTCTTGCATAAAGACACCTCTTTCCAATCATGCAGCAACTAATATCATAATAATTGCCAGATAAGTATGAAATTTCACTCATATTCTAACACACTCCTTCACCCCGATCAACAAAGGCTATGTTGAAAATGGGGAAAAGGCATTTTTATGTTAATTTTGTATGTGTCCCAAAATTTGATGCAAATTTTGTTAGTCTGAAGAGCGTTGCTGCGCGAACTGGCCCAGTCTTTTCAAGGAATGCATTTTTTCGTTTTCCCCTATTTTAGATTTATTAACCGCCTCTTGCAACACATGGATGGAATGCTCAAAAGTTTCCTTATTAACGGGATAAGGGTGTCCGTCTTTACCTCCGTGAGCGAAGCTGTAACGGGCAGGATCTCTGCGATCAGGGATGGAACCAAAGCTTAATTCGGCGATGAGACTTAAAGCCCTTAAAGACTGCGGGCCTATCCCTTTAATCCCTAAAAGCTGTTGATAGCTTTGCGACTGTTCCTCATACGCTTTTTTAAAGGCATTGAAAATTTTTTTACCTTGTGGTAAGGGGTGAGAACGAGGCAGATTTAAGGTAGTTTCATTTTTCTTTATGGAAGCCCATTCCTTCAGGACCTTCTCCGGCGTTTCCCTGCTCAGTTCAAGGCTGTTTTCCCTGTTATCCTTACTTTCCGGAGAGACAAGGTTGAGGATATTCCTTTGCTGATAATCACTGCAAATAGCGCTGTGAGGACGAGATACAAAATCTTCAACCTCTTCCCTCAGCCAGTGATAGCGCCTGGCCCAAGAATTATCTCCATCCATTCCTTGTTGTACCACCGCCCAATCACCCTTAGAGTTAAAAAACAAGCAGTGCTGGTAAAGGTCAAAACCGTCCTGCATCGCCGCATTGTCTACTTTGGCTACAAGGCGGCTGGTATATTGTAACTTCTTTAAATTATTGTCCAGGGCACACTCTGTTCCCAAAATTTCTATTTCGTGGGGAGTCTGCAGAGCTGTTTTCCCTTTACCTCCTGCTATGAAAAACCCCAGTTCCTTTTCCTTACCTTTAATTCCTTCCTTCAAAGCTGCACATGTGGTAGTAGTCAACCCCGAAGAATGCCAGTCAAAACCCAAAACACATCCCAGACCCTGGAACCAGTAAGGATCTGATAAACGCTTCAACATTTCCGCGGAACTGAATTCCAGCAGTACTGCCTCCACTATCAAGCCCGCCAGGTTCTGCATTTTTTGGAAAAGCCAGGGTGGACATTTTCCTCCATGCAAAGGTAGCTTTGTAGTACCTGTGCGCATAAGCACCATCTTCCCATCTACTTTTAATTTATCTCCTTGGTCTTATTTTACAATTCTACACTAAGAAAAAAACTCCTATACCTTTTATACATTGATAATTATATGAAGTAAGAGAACTTAACAACACCAATGATATGATTAGATGCTATTGCCCCTGTGGATTTAGAATTTTGAAATCCCTTTTAGTCGGTTTGTGGAGCAGTAAAGATTTGGGAAACTTCTGTGGGAATTTGCCATTCATCAGGGACGGAGCAATTTTGTCACGTTATTAATTAAAAAGTTATTGTTTATAACAGGGAAATGGGGTTATGGGCAAATATCTTTGACGGTTCTTTTATTCTTTCCACTTTTTTTTAAGTTGCTGTGTGACAAAATTGCTCCGTCCCCACTGTCACGTTAGTGGCGGAGAGAGTGGGATTCGAACCCACGGACGGGATTACCGTCACTCGATTTCGAGTCGAGCGCCTTCGTCCACTCGGCCATCTCTCCGCGTTCTATCTCCGGCGCATTTTGAAAAACTGCTGCAATATATGGCTGCATTCATCTTTCAACAAACCAGCCTTTACATCCACACAATGGTTCAAGCGCTCATCTTCCAATAATGTATAAAGGCTGCGCACAGCACCTGCTTTCGGGTCGTCTGTTCCATATACCAGCTTCTCTACTCTTGCCTGCAGTAATGCACCTGCACACATTGGACACGGTTCTAGTGTAACATATAAAGAGGAGTCTGTCAGCCTCCACCCTCCCACTTGCCGGCAGCCTTCCTTTAAAACAAGAATTTCTGCATGAGCGGTTGCATCTCCCCAAGTTTCCCGCCGATTATGTGCACGGGCTATAAGATCTCCGTTCCGAACTAAAACAGCCCCTATGGGTACTTCTCCCATGGCAAAAGCTTTTTCCGCTTCTTCTAAGGCCATGCGCATAAATTCTTCTTCTTTAAAAATAAAACTCCATCCTTTCCTATCAACTGAGAAATAAGATAAAACTAATCCTCGATTAGTTTTTATGAGGCTACTTTATCAATATTTTCAGCTTTAAGGCAATACATAGTTAATACTTATTTACTTTTGCAAGTCGAAATCATCAATGGTAAATATGGGATCAAATACAAAATTTTCTTCCTTAAATGCCTCTTCCGCCCCTTCTTTTCTATCTAAAATAGCAATAACTTTAATAATCTCATGCCCCTGCTCTCGCATATACGAAGCTGTGCTCAAAGCAGAACTACCAGTAGTTACTACATCCTCCACCACTATTATGCGCGAACCCGGCTTGAGTTCAGGTCCTTCCACCCGTCGTTTATCTCCATGTTTCTTGGCTTCTTTACGATCTACAAAAAAAGAAATGTGATCTAACCCTTCTAAGAAACACAAAGATGCCAAAGCACCGGCCAAGGGAACCGCTCCTAAAGCTGCACCACCAACGGCATCCACCTCAACGTTTTTAATCTTTTCCAGCATAGCTCTGGCTACCAGATAAGCTCCTTCAGCAGAAAGTATAACCATTTTACTGTTAAAATAATATTTGCTTGTTTTACCGGAACTTAGCTGGAACCTGCCCACTTTAAACGCATGCTCCGCCATAAAACTATGTAACCTTTGTAAGTCAAATTCGGGCATGGAATAACGCTTTTCTTCTGAATTAGGCATTTGCAGTCTTACCTCCTTTTATAAGTCATAAATTTTTTGGATATAATCTTCTTCAGGATAATGCCTTTATTGTCCCCAAAAGGTAAAGACCTTTTTTATTTGCCAGCTTTTCTTTTGGCTTCAATTTTTATGCGATGCATTTTCTTTTTGGTATTATGATGATAAATTAAGGACTGTTTTTCATGATTTATTTCATATGTTCCATCAGAAACTTCCACTTTACAACCGCTGCCATAATGGTACGAAGGAAGAAAAATTTCCGTAGGCTTATAAACTTGAGAATCATGCTGAAAGATAAATATAAAAAGACGCTGGTAAGGATCAAAATGAGTATATATGGGTTCTCCGGCAATTTTTCGGGCATAGGGCCTGATAACTGCTTTCAAGGCCCGCCCTCCTGAATTTATATCAGTAGGGTCAGCCTGCTGATCTCGACTAAAAATAGAAAGGTCTTCATCATTCCAATGATCCCCCCGCTCATTGGTATTATCCGGTGTATAATTCCAAATAGTACAATGCAAATTGTTAATTTCCACTGCTTGTAAGCTTCGATTCATAGCCTTAACCTGGGCAGAAAAATTACCTGTTTGATATGCTTTTTTGTTATCCAAATCATAAGCAATACCAATTTCCCCGATTAAAGTAGGTGCTACATTCAGGGCTTTTTGTCCACGCTTATGAATATTACCTAATTGCCGGGCAAAAGATCTGACAATCTGCCGGGGCCCGAAAACAGGCATTTTCTTATCTACATCAATAGCCACCCAGTGTAAATATTTTTTCATCATTAAGGTAACTATATCATACCAATGTTGAGCGTAGACCATATTGCTACTCTCTTCAGGCGTAAACTGCGGAGGCTCGTCCATCACTTCATGCTCTACAAAAATAAAAGCATCGGGCACTATTTCACGAATTTCCCGAGTAAATCTGTTAATAAAAGGTTTCAAATAGTCCTGGTTAAAATCTACTGCTCGGCCGTTAAGTTCTTTAAAATATTGAGGTTGAAGCAGGCAGGGATTTCCGGAAGCATCTACATCCCACACTCCGTGTTCTTTCCAAATACAATTACACTCATCCATCCAGGCCCTTTTTCCCCGGGGATCAAACAACCTGCTCCCTTTTTTTCTTACCCCGGTGAAACCAATGTCCCATTCTTCCACCTCTTGGGAACATCCTTCACCCAAGGCCATTCCCTGGAAAGGCGTCGGCATCATTCCCTTACGGTTGAATGCCTTAAGTTTACTGAGATCGGGCCAACCGATAAAACCGTTGGACAATTCATTAAGTATGTCATATCCTACTACGTTAGGTAAATCTCGCAGGCGATAAGCCAATTGCTTTACTGCATTAATGTAATGTCTTTGCAAATATTCCTGGATAGGTTCTTTGTCTACCCGGGTTTTAGGTGCAAAGTCATTACCTCCAAAAAAAAGTGTAAACATAGTAGCTGCGGCCAATTTAGTGTAGTTGGTTCCCCAAATCATCCTGGGAAAAGGATCTCCATGTGTATTATGGACAATTGCCGCCCCCGTATCCGCAAATTGGGTTATATCCATACCGGCTGCTTCAAAAGTCCACCCCGGTGCCCCGTCACCACCGGAAAAACGACTCCACACATCCTGATGAGGATCAATAAACATATTAATTTCATACTCTGCCGCCTTTTTTACTACCCGGTAAATATAATCAAGGTATTCTTCATCATATATTCCCGGACCGCTGTGCTCTATGGCTTCCCAGGTCACAACGAACCGCAAAAAATCAAGCTCCCAGGATTTTAAACGTGATAAATGTTCGTCTGCCTCTTCCAGGGGAAAGGGCCTTCCCACAAAAGAGACATTTCTATGATCAAAAAAACCTTCCCGCAAGTAAGTCCCTATATTAGGCCTGGCCGGAACTTTGGAACTTCCGCTTAAATTAACCCCTCTTAAAGTTAAACGACGCCCGTGTTCATCACAAAAGTAGGAATTATCTATTTTAATCAATTTTTTCCCCTCCTACCAAATAAACTGTCGCTTAAATTAAATTAATATCATCACTTTTTGAATTTCTATATTTCTTTCACCAAAGCAACTCCAGAACTTGTCCCAATGCGGTTAGCCCCTGCTTCGATAAACTTAATTGCAGTGTGGTAGTCTTTTATGCCTCCCGCAGCCTTAATCCCCATTTTTGAACCCACTGCTTGCCGCATTAAGCGAACATCCTCTACCATAGCACCACCGGAATTAAAGCCGGTAGAAGTTTTTACATAATCTGCGCCATTATTAAGTACTGTCCGGCATACTGCTGTTTTTTCTTCATCTTCAAGGAGACAGCACTCAATTATAACTTTCAATATGGCATTATCACCGGTAACAGCAGCTATGTTTTTAATTTCTTCAGATACTATGTCCATCCTGCCACTTTTCAATGCCCCCAGGTTAACCACCATATCAATCTCCTTTGCCCCGTTCGCCAAAGCAAGCTCAGTTTCTATTGCTTTAACTTTAGATTCGCTGGCGCCCAATGGAAATCCTACTACCGAGCATGGCTCTACATCACTTAGTTTTAGTTCGCTGCTGACCAAAGGAATATAATAAGGGTTTACACATACAGTGGCAAAACTGTATTCTATAGCTTCCTTACAAGCCTGTCTTATTTGTTCTTCAGTTGCTTCAGCTTTTAAAAGAGTGTGATCAATAAACTTATTTATTTTCATTATCTTAAGCTATACTCTCCTTACTTGATGTAATATTAATTAATAGAAATCGCTTGGGAATATTTCGAGATTAAAATTAATACTTGCAGGATACCTTCATGTTAAATATTTATTGATAGCAAATTCTATTTCACCCAATATAAAGCAAAAAACCAAATAAAGTTAATAACTCTCCGAAATAAGTTTACCCTCACCTATCGGCGTTGAAGTTGGATCCAGGTAGATCCATAAGGAATTTCTATCTCTTCTCCATTTTCATAATAGTAGCGTGTAGGAGAACCCTTACTTTCCTTCTTCCAGGTTCCCTGAAAATGCTGACCGTTAGAATAAAAGTCAATTCTTCCTTCACCTATGAGATTGGCTGTGGGCCTATTTCTTGCATCTCTATAATAGTCCACATACTGGATGATAACGTTCCGAGCACTAATGATATTTCCTCCGGCATCACGATGGAGAGAACCATCCAAATAACGCCAATATATTTCTTCTTCCGAATCATACACATATCTTACATTTCTTCCACTGCTTAAGGTAAAAGAAACATTATGAGCGGTAGTACCTGTTTGTTTAGGATATATAGGCCTAACGTCAGATTTATCAGGAGGAGCTACCTTGCCAAGAGCAGCAATATTGCCGTAAAGGTTATGAGGGCTGCTTCTATCATCGCTCCTCCAAAAAGCGTTATGGTAGCGGCCATCTGTATAGCTAACACCCAAATTATTCATCCTCCGGAGATTATCAGCAGAACTTCCACTGTGGACGAAATGGACACCGTTTTCCAAGGCTAAAATAATGCTGTGCTGCCGGGCACTGCGGACCGGACCCACTTCCGTGGGAAATTCTGCATACAGGGCCAGATAGCGGGTAAGCCCCCCTTCAACTTCATATTCGTAAACCCGTTGTGCTTGCGCAAAGCCCTCCTGAGGCCTAGCACGCCTATGGTTATCTATGGCTACTCCGTATACCGGTGGAGCTTCTGCGCGCGTTGATATCTGCGCTAAACGCCTCTTAAGTGTATCCTGGGCTTCATACAACATTTCTTCTTTTTGTTGACGGGCAACTTTCAGGTTTTCTCTCTCTTCTTTTGCTTCCTCATAAAGATTCTCTACTTTTTTGCGGTCTTCTTCTATCTCTTCTTTTGCCTTTTTAACGTGGTCCCGTTCTGCGCGCAATTCTTCTACCAGTTGAGAGTCTTGCTGGAATATGCTGATAAAATATTCTGTCCAAAATATTATATCCCCAAAGCTATCTGCTTTAAAAAACAGCTGGACAAAAGAAAAAGAACCGTTCATGTAGATACTACGAACCCTTTCCCCAAATAGCTCTCTGTGATCTGCCAGCCTTTGTTGAGATTCTTCCAGCCCTTCTTCCGCTCGTTCTAAACGTTCTTCTTCCTGTTGTAGTTCTGCCTCTAACTCCCGGACTCGTTTTTCCTGAGCTCGAACGGAAGATTCCATTTCTATAATAGCTTGTTCCAATTCTTCTATTTCTTCCCGCTTTTCTTCTATTTCTTCCCAATCATCTTCTCCCGAAACAGAAGCAAAAACAAATACTATAGATAATACTATTAAAACAGCAACAAAAGCTATTCTTCCAAGTTTATAATGACGGTTCACTCTCTAGCACCTCCTCTTTCTTTGTTCTTAAAAAAATTAAACTTTTAAGAACTTACGCAAAGAAAATAAGCTTCCCAACCCGCCAATTAATGTTCCCAAAACTAACAATCCCACCCAAATTGGAATAAGTATTGCCGGTTCGGTAACCGGGCGCCAAAAGAAAACCAGTTCCAAATCATGCAGGTAAGATGCCAGATTATAATAAACCAATACTAAAATTATTACTGAAACTAAAGTGCCTACCAATCCGATTATCATTCCTTCCAAAAGAAACGGAAACCTGATAAACCAATTGCTAGCGCCCAGATACTTCATAATTCCCACTTCTTCCTGACGCGAAAGAAGGGACAATCGGATAGTTGTTACAATGAGGAAAACTGCTGCAGCAATTAAAATTAAGGCCACCCCTACGGATATTATGTTAACCCACTGCCCAAAGCGGAGCATCCAATTCAAAAGCTCTCCCCCGTAATCAGTTTTTTCAACACCCGTAAAATTTTCTATTTGGGCAGCAAGCTCCGGGACTATTTCAGCATCTAAGGCACTTACTCGAAAAGCATCGGGAAGGGGATTATGTTCGCCTTCTACCTCACTTAAAAGATCCTCATCGCCAAGTTCACGGCTAATATCCTCCAAACCTTCATGGCGCGACACAAAGGAATAACTTTCCACACCTTCCAGATGTCTCAATTCCTCTTCCACGGCTTCTTCTTCGGCGTCATCTTCTAAAAAAACGGCCACTTCCACGCTTGATTCCAAGCCGCTTGCCATCTGTTCCATATTTACAGCCACTAAGATAAAAGCACCCAATATGATCAAAGATATGGCTATAATACCCATAGATGCTAAAGCCAAGCCAATATTACGTGATAAGGATATAAAGCATTGGCGAAAATTATAGCGCAATAAATTAAGTAACACAGTAACCCTCTTCCTGTTTGTTATCTTTTTTCAAACAGCCATCCTCTAAGGAAATAACTCTCTTCTTCATCTCGTTCACCAGTTCCCAGGCATGCGTAGCAATAATAACAGTGGTTCCCCCCTGGTTAATTTTATCGAAAAGATTCATGATTTCCCGCGCTGTGCGCGGGTCCACATTGCCAGTAGGTTCATCAGCCAAAATTAATTGGGGGTTTTTCACAATAGCACGGGCAATACCCACCCGTTGCTGCTCACCTCCGGAAAGTTGGTTGGGGAAAACATCCAGTTTATGAGATAAGTCCACCATATCTAAAGCTGCAGGAACTTTTTTTTCAATTTCACGGCGGGATTCACCTATTACTTCTAAAGCAAAAGCTACGTTTTCATAAATAGTTTTACTTTTTATTAATCGAAAATCTTGGAAAACCATGCCTATATTACGGCGATAAGCCAGCAATTCTCGAGGCTTAAAGCGAAATATATTTCTTCCCCGAAAATAGACGGACCCAGATGTAGGGGAAATCTCTCGAAAAATAAGCTTAATGAGAGTAGTCTTTCCAACCCCACTTAAGCCCACTAAAAAAACTAATTCGCCCCTTTCAATATTCAAGTTAATATCAGAAAGTGCCGGCGCGTTACTGCCCTCATACTTCTTGGTTAGTTCCTTAAGCTCTATCAGGAAGATAACCTCCTTAGATAAAAACTTCAAATACTTATAATAACTTGATCTTTTACATTCTATAAAATTGGCCTCAAACCCTTTAAAAAAAGCAAATAAGAAATATTAAATAACCTTTAAAGGCGATAATAAATAAATAGCGCTATAAAAAAACCAATTATCGTGGCTATATTAATCTCTAATATAAGCCCTAAAGTTAATTTAATTACCAAAAGATCAACAGTTGTCGGATCCATACCGATAGAACTTCCAAAACCTAAAAAAGAAACGGCATCACCAAAATAATACCCAATAAGGGTCCCGAAAATTCCTCCAATTACTAATAACAATACCAGCAAACCCGTACCCTTTGTTAATTTTGCCAATGATAGAAACATCCTTTCCTGCAAAAATTGACCGTTACTTAATTTTTTTTATATTTTATTTTTGCAATATTAATCCTCAGCCGGGAACCAAAAATGCAAACTTAAATACTTAATTCCTCATTACCATCAAAAACCTTTCATTCCTCATAAAATAATTCTACGCACTCATATATCTTCCTGCACTTAAAAAAAATTAAACCAGAGTTTTTTAGAGGTGCTTAAGATATAAAAATATATCCTTTACATTATCCAAAAGGAAAAGGAAAAAAGTTCGGAAATTCTTTTATTAAGGCCTCCGGCTTTGGCACGCCCGGAAAAAAGTTAAATAGGATGGAGGTTAAAAAAATAAAGAGTGGCAGAGTCTCTGAGAACCCTGCCACTCATGGCACGCCCGGGAGGATTCGAACCCCCGACCTACTGATCCGTAGTCAGTCGCTCTAATCCACTGAGCTACGGGCGCGCAAGGCTTTTATTATTTTTTGCTTACTGCCTGCAAAGTAATTCGTGCTTTGCAAATTCATTTTTACCTGCTAACGGCAATTATTATTATGCTACAAAATAATATGCATGTCAATGTACCACGATCATTCATTATAATATATAAACATGATTAATATTTTCCTAAAAACACCACCTTTAGCCCACGGCTTAAATTATTATTGCAGATTTATTTATAGCTCATTATTGTCAAGGCCCATAATCTGTCAAAACTTCATCAATTATTTTCCATATATCCGGTTTTTCAAAGCCCCGCCTCCATGCTGCCACGCCGGCAAGGTTATGCTTATTAATTAACTCTATTCTTTGCCGCATGGAATCTTCGTCTTCCAGCCACACTTTATAAGTTTTATTGTTATCCTCATAAACCGCCAGGTTTTGTTTGGCATCTTCGTCCCACTCTATTTCCACATCATCTTGCTCAGACAATATTTCGTCAATGCGCATCATGGAATAGGCATTGGAAGAAACCTTTTCGTCGTTTTCTTCTTCTCCCTCCTCTTCCTCTTCAACTTCTTCAATTTCCCACAACCTGGTATAAAATGGTACACCCAGTAGTAACTTTTCCGGTGGCACTTCTTCTAGTGTAAGCTCTATACCTTTTTCTACCCAGGGCAATGAGGATACCGAACCGGCTACCGGAGAACTGCCCCAATGCTCATCATAAGCCATCAGGGCAACATAATCCACGAGACCAGCCAGGGCCTCCCGATCATAACTCAGCCCATAATATTCGGAAAGGGATTTAATGGTTACATCTACCGATAAAACCAATCCCTCTTCCCTACATAGGGGAGCAAGTTCCCGCATAAACTGAGTAAAATAATCCCGATAATCAAAGTGGAAATTTTCAAAGTCGATGTTGATACCGTCCAGGTTGTATTCGTTAGCTAAAGTCACCAATTGGTTAATTATATGTTTTCTTTTTTCGGAGCTGGTTAATACAGCAGCAGTTAACTCCGGATCAAAGGAGTTTGTCACCAATGCCCAAACCTGATAGCCCCGCTCTCGGGCCCATTCCACATAAGCGGGATCAGCAATGTCACGAATATTACCTTCTTTATCGTCAACATGGAACCAGGTGGGAGAAACTACATCCACCGGTTCCATCTCCCCAATTTTACTTGTATCCGGAGTAGTATATGCAAACTCCCACACCAGGGTTATGGGGTGTTCAATTTCCGTTTTCTCCCGTTTGGGAGGCAACTCTTCCCTCTCCGGTTCCGGTTCGTAGTCACCGGTTAGTTCCACATTGCGCTCATGCACAAAGCCAAGCATGCCCTCTTCGGTGCGCACAGAGTACCAATCAGATTCTTCCTCCTCAACAGAATCGGTAGTAATTATTAGTTCATCTTCGGCATTTAAAATGTCTAATGTAGGACCTCGCCAAGAAGGTTTTTCCCGTAAGCGAAGCGAATCCGGTTTAACTTTTCCCGATATTGCATTATCTTCCTCACGTTCAATTACTACTGTGTCAGAAGCAGGATGATAATTAATACTCACCGCATAAAAATTTTCCAAAAAAAGCAAGGGTAAATAAAAACTTTCTTCTGTCTCCCGTAATGGAAATTCCATTTCTACTGGGCGTAAGTTAATATGGGCTGTTTGATCCTCACTCTGCATGTGCACTACTCGATCTTCGTTGGTAATTATCGCTGTTTTTTCGCTCTCATCCCAAAAAAGACCCGGATCTATGTACTCCTGCATACTTTCTAATTTTATGTATATTTCTCCCTCATCTACTTCCACGAGTTCTTCACCGGCTCTTTCCATACCCACTACCAGGACAGTGCTTTCACCCCAGTTTGCCTGCTGAAAGCCCGGGCGTAAATAGATAATTGCACCTATTGCCACCACTAACAAAAAAAAGATAATTATTCCAATAATTAAGCGCCAATTGCGCTTACTGCTCCGTTTAACCCCATGAGTCTGTGTATTTACTTCCGAATACATCAACCGCACCTCCGCCCTTATATTATTCGACAGAAAAGCCCCCTACCCTTTGGAAAGCTATCTTCTTTGGCCCTTAATTAACCCCTTACTATCTATAAATTCAGATAACAGGAAACATTTTCATCTGCTTCTTAAAAAAATACGCCCGCATGGGCTGCGGGCGCTTTTACATTGGCGGAGAGAGTGGGATTCGAACCCACGAAGCGGCTCTTCACCGCTTAATCGCTTAGCAGGCGACCGCCTTCGACCACTCGGCCATCTCTCCGCAAGTATTTTTACATGACTTATATATGGCGGAGGGGGTGGGATTCGAACCCACGGCCCTCTCGGGTCACCGGTTTTCAAGACCGGCTCCTTAAGCCACTCGGACACCCCTCCGGGTGCATGATAGAGTATATCATACCCTCTTTGATAACGTCAAATGCCCGGTACCCTGAAAAAAAATATCTTATATGTACATTTCTTTTTGAGACAGCGAAGCCTATTTCGATCACTTTTTATTTTGAGGCAAAAAGTTATAATCATGTAAAGAGTGTGCGTACTTAAGCAGGGTAAAGATAATTTATTAGCCCCAAAATTTATTTTATATTTTAAATCACCATATGCAATCAGTATTGCATATTTATGCTTATTTTATATTTGTAATAGCTGCGTTGGAGTGGGGAAAATACTTTCTTAATACTTCAGGGATAACTACGCTTCCGTCTTCTTGCTGATAATTTTCCAATAAAGCTGCTACGGTCCGTCCAATTGCCAGTCCGGAACCGTTCAGAGTGTGGACAAACCTGCTTTTTTCACCATCAGCGGGACGATAACGTATTCCGGCCCTCCGAGACTGAAAATCCCTAAAATTACTGCATGATGAAACTTCCCGATAAGTGTTATAAGAAGGCATCCATATTTCCAAATCGTATTTTTTGGCCGCAGCAAAGCCTAAATCTCCTGTACACATTAGCATAACCCGATAGGGAAGCTCTAATAGCTGAATTACTTTTTCTGCATCCGCAACTAATTTCTCCAATTCATGCGAGGAATCTTCGGGGCGCACAAATTTAACCAGTTCTACTTTATTAAACTGATGTTGGCGGATTAACCCCCGGGTATCTCGCCCATGCGCTCCGGCTTCTGCCCTAAAACATGCTGAATAGGCAACATAATAAATAGGCAAATCACTTTCTTCCAAAATTTCTTCCCGGTATAAATTGGTTACGGGCACTTCTGCGGTGGGAATTAAATAATAATCTTCTTCTTCCACTTTGAAAGCATCTTCGGCAAATTTTGGCAGCTGACCCGTGCCCTTCATACTTTCGCTGTTTACCAGGAAAGGAGGAAATACTTCCTGATAGCCATGTTCCCGAACATGAAGATCAAGCATGAAGTTAACTAAAGCGCGTTCTAACTGTGCTCCCAAGCCATAATAGAGCGCAAATCGACTGCCCGTTATTTTCCCGGCACGGGGAAAATCCAGGATCTCCAAATCTGCTCCAATGTCCCAATGTGAAGCGGGTTCAAACGTAAAGTCCGGTTTTTCTCCCCAACTTCTGATTTCTTTATTATCATCCTCTGAATCCCCGGAAGGCACTTCTTCATCAGGAATATTAGGTATGCGTAAAAGAATCTCTTCCATTTCTTCATTGATCACCCGTACTTCTTCATCCATCTCTTTGATACGTTCAGAAACTTGTTTCATTTCTGCCGTTTGTTCAGTAGTATCTTCTCCACTTGATTTTAACCGGCCGATTTTCTTAGAAACCACATTGCGGTGATGTTTTAATTCTTCTACCTCTTTTAAAATGGCCCGCCTTTTCTCATCCAGTTCCAAAAAACGATCCAGGTCGGCCCTATCATTTTTTAAGTGCATTGCTTCCTTTACTGTTTCAGGATTTTCACGGATAAATTTTAAATCTAACAATTTTATTATACCTCCCTACGAATATAGCCTAGAAAAACTTTCATTCACCTTTAAAAATTTTTTTATCTTTTTTATTACATTTCTTCCGGAGCTTCTATTCCTAAAAGTTTTAACCCCTTTGCCAATACCTCTTGAGTTGCTTGAATAAGCAGTAGACGAGATTGAAATTGATCTCCTCCGACACTTAATACCGGACAGTTGTGATAAAAACGGCTAAACTCTCTAGCCACCTCTACTAAATATCGAGCAAGATAAGAAGGCTTGTGTGTTGCTGCCGCCTGAAGAATAATGTCCGGCAGCATAGAAAGTGCCCTCAATAAGTCTTTTTCTTCTTCCCGTTCCAACTGAAATGAAAACCCCTCCATGGCATCATAATAATTACTGTTAATTCCACCTTCTTTCTTCTCACTTTTTGCTTTACGTAAAATGCTGCAAATCCTGGCATGCGAATATTGAACATAAGGAGCAGTATCTCCGGAAAAATCAAGAACTTTATCCCACTCAAAATCAATATCTTTCACCCGGTCATTGCACAAGTCACCAAATTTTATTGCTCCCACTCCCACAGCATGAGCAGCCTTTTCTTTATTAGCCAAGTCAGGATTTTTGTCTTCAATTATTTGATAAGCCAATTCTATTGCTTTTTCTATAACTTCTCTTAATAAAATAATATTACCTTCCCTGCTGGACATGCGCCCTTCTTTAAACCTGATCAGTCCAAATGGTATATGGAAGCATTGCTGCGCCCATTCAAAATCCATAAGCTCTAATATTTTAAATAACTGCTGAAAATGTAAAGATTGTTCAGATCCTACCACATATAACATATAAGAAAAATTAAATGTTTGATAACGATAAATAGCCGCAGCTAAATCCCTGGTAATGTAGAGGTTAGTTCCATCTTTTTTCCGTAAAACTATTGAAGGCAACCCATAGGGTTCGAGATCAACAATCAATGCACCCTCGCTGACTTTCGTAATTCCTTTTGCCTTGATCAAGCTAATAGTTTCTTCCAGGTGAGAATTATAAAAACTTTCCCCCAGAAAATAATCGAAATCAATACCAAGCATAGCGTAAACTTCTTTAAATTCCTTTAGGCTGAAGTCGCAAAAAGTTTTCCATAAATCCGTAGCTTCTTTTTCGCCTTCTTCTAGCCTCTTAAACCATTCTCGAGCAGTATCTTCCAAGGAATCATCTACTTCAGCTTCTTCATGGAATTTAACGTAAAGAGCATAGGCATAATTTACCGGATCTTCTTTCAATTTCTCGGCTTCACCCCAAAGGTAATAAGCTGCCAATAGTTTGCCGAATTGGGTGCCCCAATCCCCCAGATGATTAATTCCTATGCAATTATAACCCAAAGCTTGGTAGATCAGGTACAATGCATTTCCAATAATTGTGGAACGCAGGTGGCCTATACCAAAAGGCTTGGCAATATTAGGGGCAGAATAGTCAACAACAACTGTTTTTCCTTTTCCTACATTGCACCACTTTGCAAGCAAATCATTTTCTAATATTTCCGGAATTAATTCTTTGCCCACAGCATAATAATCCATAAAAAAGTTAAGATAAGGGCCTTTATTTTCTACCTTTGTCCAATATATTCTTTTTTGCTCATTTAATTTTTGGGCCAGGTCTGCAGCAATTTGTGGTGGTGGTTTCTTTTCTTTTTTTGCCAAAACAAAACAGGGAAAAGAAAGATTTCCCATTTCTTTTTCAGGGGGTTCTTCAAACAATTCTTTTATTTGTAGTTGATCAAGATCAGTTAAAGTTGATAATAGATAGCTAATTTCATCTTTTAATCGAATCATTTATAGGTTCACGCTACTCCCTTCTTTACTTAATTTTATCCTAAAGATTATGTTAAAACAATTATAAAAAAACAAAACTAAATATTTGTTTTACTTGCCCGCTGAAGATTTAATAAAAAACTTATTGCCCGGTTAAACAATTTAACTTTCATCTTTTAACTGGTACTTAGATATAGTAACTTTGGGAAGTATTACTTTAAATACACTGCCTTTGCCTTCTTCAGTATCTAAATAAATTTCCCCTCCATGCACTTCAATAATTTCTTTTGAAATAGCCAATCCCAGTCCCATACCTCCTTCATCCCTGGAACGAGAGTGATCCATCCGATAAAACCGCTCAAAAATAAATTGTCTTTCATTAGCAGGTATTCCTTTACCGGAATCTTTAACTTCCACAGTTACATTATTTTCATCTTCCCAGGCATTTAGATTTACTTTTCCACCTTCGGGTGTATATTTTAAAGCATTATCTAATAAATTATAAAATACTTGCCTGATCTGTCCCGGAGACCCGGAAATCATTAATACGGAAAGTGGAATATCATAATGAAAGTTAATGTTACCTCTTTCAAACCAGGGGGACATTTGCTCTATGAGTTCCAACAAAATATTACGGAGGGAAAAATGTTTTCCCTTTTCTTTTATATTTATATGTTCTAATTTAGTTAATTCCAAAAGATCATTCACCAGGTTAATTAGTCGGTTAGTTTGCTGATCTAAATCATCTAAAAACTCTCTTTGCTGCTTACGGTCCAAATCATGTTCTTTTAAAGACTGAATTAAAAGGCTCAAAGTAGTAAGGGGAGTCCGTAATTCATGCGACACATTTGCGGCAAATGCTTTTAAATTTCTGGTCATATAATTCAATCTATCTGACATAATATTAAACTGGTAAGCAAGTTGGCCAATTTCATCTTTTTCCGGAATTTCAACTTTTTGCTCAAGTTCACCTTCTGCCATTTTCCGGGCTGCCAGGTTAAGTGTTTTTAAAGGTTCTGTAAGTCGTCTGGCCCAAAAAAATGAAGCCCCTATAGCCAGCATCATTGCAGCAACAGTGGAGTAAAGTAAAAGCATGCGAATGTCTCCAAGGATGGCATATACTTCATGAAGGGATGCTGACATAAAAACAACTCCATCCACGGAATGAGTATAACCGGCAATTCCACTATATAAAGGAAGTGCCACCTGCATTACCCAGCTTTCAGATTCTTCGCTATATTGAACAACACGGGAGGACTCACCTCTTAGTGCGCTTCTTATTTCCTCCCGATTTAATGTCTCTCCTATTTTACTGTCAATTCTTGAAGAATCACCCAGAACTTGTTTATCGTCGTCAATTATGATCATTCTCGTGGGTAATTGGTTTTGTTGACTAATACTCCTCGCTAAAGAAACTAATTGAACCTCTCTCATTTCGCCAATATCATGTCCACTAAGAAAATCCACGGCAAAATTTCCACTTCGGACAAGAATTTCTTCTTGTTGATTTAAATAATAGTGTTTTAGCCATTGGTAAACAGCCAAACTAACCACTATCATTACAATTAAAATTATTGATAAGGAAAAAAGAATTAGTTTGTGGCGTATACTTGTTAACTTAGGCATTGGTATTATCAACAAACTTATAACCGGTTCCCCATACGGTTACTATTATTTCAGGATTTCCCGGATCTTTTTCAATTTTTTCTCTAAGGTGTCTTATATGAACATCTACGGTACGGGCATCTCCATAATAATTATAACCCCAAACATATTCAAGTAAATGTTCCCTGGAAAATATCTCTCCCGGATTAGTGGCAAAATAACTTAGCAAGGCAAATTCTTTTGCGGTTAATTCTACTTCCTCTTCTCGAAGTTTAACTCGCCGGTGCAAAAGATCGATATGTAAATCTCCCAATTGAATATGTTTTTTTAATTCTCCCTGTTGAGAATCAACTCTTCTTAAAATAGATTTTATCCTCGCTATAAGCTCACGAGGATTAAAAGGCTTGGTTAGGTAATCATCAGCGCCGAGCTCTAAACCCAATACTTTATCAATATCTTCTGATTTTGCCGTAAGCATTATTATGGGTACATCCATTTTTTTACGGATGGTACGGCATACTTCAAATCCATCAACCCCGGGAAGCATTAAATCCAAAATAATTAGATCATAGTTTTGATTGGGCTCGTTTATTTTATCAAGAGCTTCTTGTCCATCATAGGCAGCATCAATTGTAAATCCTTCCTTTTCCAGGCTAAATTTTAATGCCTTAACCAAGGGCTTTTCATCATCTACAATACATATTTTTTTACTCATAAAATTCCCTCTCTTTGCTCTTTGATAATAAATTACCGTACTCCTCTGATATTGATTGAAAATCTTCCCACACCGGGCGTTTTTTATGCACATCCCTTAATAGAGCTGCGGGATGAAATGTGGGTATATATAGTTTTGAATGGATGTGATACCAATTACCCCTTACTTTTGTTATCCTGGCATTTTTATCAATGAGCGTGCGCGTTGACAGCGATCCTAAACATACAATAATATCCGGATTAATAATTTCTATCTGTTTCTTTAGATAAGGCAAACAGTGATTTATTTCTTCATTTGTTGGCAAACGGTTTCTTGGAGGGCGGCATTTTACAATATTGGTAATGTATACTTCTTCTCTCTTTATATTAACCGCTGATAAAATACGGTTTAATAATTGACCGGCACTTCCTACGAAAGGGATGCCTTGATTATCTTCATCGGATCCCGGCGCCTCCCCTACCAGCATAATTAAAGCTTCTGGACTACCATCACCAAATACTACCTGTTTGCAACCCTTTCGTAATTCACACTTATTGCATGCCGTGCATTTTTCTTTCAATTTATCAAAAGAAAGTTCAAGCGAAGGGTTAATTTGATTATTGGTATCATCATTTTTATTATCTGTAAAAATACTAAAAAGATCTTTCTGTTCAAAACGTTTCATTAAATCACCTAACTTATCATAGGTGTAAAGTTGTAACTAGGGCGAATAATATTAACTATAAAATTCGATGATAAAAGATTAAAAATTAGTTATTATTTTAAATTTTATATTCAACAAATACTTTATTAATTCCTTTAAAATGTCTGTTTTAAAAAACAAAAATATTTTGTTTTTTAATGCAGTGGCATCATAAAAAATGAGCCCCGCAGAGCCCATTTTTTCTTTTTTTCTTCCATATTCTTTCTTCTATTTCTGCAATCTTTTATCTTATTTTTGCATAATTATTTCTTGCGCTTTGCTTACCGCCGTGCCTAGTTTTAAATCATATCCTAATTCTAAAAGGCTCATTTCCAAAGCTGAAATAGCTGTGATAACGTCCATTTCGGTAATTGCGCCCAAATGGCCGATGCGGAAAATATCCTGAGAAAGTTTAGCCTGACCTCCAGCTATTTCCACGCCATATTTATCACGCATCATGGCACGTAATTTGCTTACCTCTATTTCTGGAGGTTTTTTCACCGCAGTAACCGTCCGAGAAGCGTGTTTAAGATCCTTTACAAATAACTCGAGTCCTATGGCTTCTACAGCATTCCTGGTAGCCTGCATCATCCGATAATGCCGTTCAAAGTTATATTGCTTCCCGGCTTGTAAAAGCATGTTTAAGGAATCTTTTAAAGCCATTACCTGGGGGATTGCAGGAGTAAAAGGAGTTTGCCCTTTTTCCAAAAATTCTTTGGCTTTTTTTAAGCTAAAATAAAAAGCTCCCATGCTGCAATTATCCATAGCCTCCATTGCCCGGGAATTAACACTTATGAATGAAAGCCCGGGAGGTAGATAAAGGGCTTTTTGAGACCCGGTAAGGCAAACATCTATCTGCCATTCATCTACCGGCAAATGAACAGCCCCCATTGAACTTATTGTGTCTACAATTAATAAAGCAGGATGACCTTTGCGAAGTTTACTAATTTTTTCTATATCGTTCATTAAACCGGTTGAAGATTCATTATGAACCACTAAAATTGCTTTTATTTCATGAGATTTGTCATTTGCTAACTTTTCTTCTATTTCTTCGTAATTAAAAGGCTCCCCCCACTCTGAACTTATGCTTTCAATTTCTACCCCGTATGTGCGCGCTATTTTTTCCAAGCGCTCGCCAAAAGCGCCGTTAGATAATGCCAACACCCGCTCTCCCGGGGATATAAAATTTACCACGCCAGCTTCCATGGCTCCTGTACCGGAAGCAGTTAGCACAAACATTTCGTTCTCAGTTTCAAAAACTTTTTTTAAGTTTGAGGTAACTTCTTCAAGCAAATCTTTAAATTTAGGCCCCCTATGATTGATTATGCTGCTGCTCATAGATTGAGAAATCTCATGCGGTATGGGTGTGGGACCCGGAATCATTAAATATTCTTTTTCCATTTAAATAACCCCTCCTCATAGCTTTTTTGTATTTAGTAACTTTTTCTCATATAAGCCTAAGCCCACGCCGGCGGTGAATTATAGAGTTTTTGACGGCGCGCGAACTTATTAAAAGAAATTTGAATTAGTTCTTCCAATAGCCTCTTATATGGAATGCCGCTAGCCTCCCAAAGTTTAGAGTACATGCTTATACTTGTAAAACCGGGTATGGTATTAATTTCATTCAGGACAATTTCTTCCTTTTTTGTGTCCACAAAAAAGTCCACCCTGGCCATTCCACTTCCATTAATAGCTTTAAATGCTCTAATCGATAAATTTTGTATTTCTTCAACTAGGGATTCTTCAAGCTTAGCAGGAATAACCAATTCTGACTTATCATCAATATATTTGGCATGATAGTCATAAAAATCTCTACTGGGGACTATTTCGCCCGGCAGTGAAGCTTTTACTTCCAAGTCCCCCAAAAGACTGCACTCTATTTCTTGTCCTGATACAAAAGGTTCTATAAGTATCCTTTCATCATAACGGAGAGCTTCTTCAACTCCCATGACAAACTGATCTTTATCATAAGCTTTAGTTATACCTACACTGGACCCTAAGTTTGATGGTTTCACAAAACAAGGAAAGCCTATAGAATTCTTTACTTTATCAATCCAGTACATTTTGTCTTTTTGCCAATTGTCCACCCTGAAGTGCAAATATTCACATACAGGAATTCCGGCTTGTTTAAATATCCCCTTCATTAAGATTTTGTCCATGCCTACTGATGAAGACAGCACTCCTGCTCCCACATAAGGGAGGCCTGCCATTTCCAACAATCCCTGTAAGGTCCCATCTTCTCCCAGAGGTCCGTGTAGTACAGGAAAAACAATGTCTATGTTCTTCCATGAAAAATTCGTTTTTTCCCCATTCCGTTCTTCCCATATTAAAAAACCGGGCTCCTGGGGATTAGTGACGAGGGTAGTCTTATAACAGTTATTGCTGTCATTTCCTTCCCACAAAGTTTTCCACACATTTTCACCTACAATCCAAGTTCCATCTCGAGTTATCCCTACAGGGAAAACTTCATATTTATTTTCATCCAACGAGTTTATTATTGAAGCTGCTGAGCGCAATGAAATCAAGTGTTCACCGGATTGGCCCCCAAAAATGACAGCTATTTTGTTTTTGCTCAACCCAAATACCTCCATTATCCTAATAAAATAAATGCTTTTTTATTAGAACACTATTTACATTATTCTTCTTTCCCTTTTTCTTCTTGAGCACTTTCTATTATTTTTTCCGAAACATGGGAGGGAACCTCTTCATAATGAGAAAACTCCATGGAAAAGTTTCCTCTTCCCTGGGTCATGGAACGCAAGTCGATGGCATAACGAAACATTTCAGCCATTGGCACCCAGGCCTTAATTGTTTGCATGCCGTCTGCCGGTTCCATGCCCTGGATACGACCTCTTCTACTATTTATGTCTCCCATAATATCGCCCATGTATTCTTCCGGAACATTTACTTCCACGTCCATAATTGGTTCCAAAAGGATAGGATCAGCCTGCGTAAAACCTTTTTTAAAAGCCATGGAACCGGCAACCTTAAATGCCATTTCTGAAGAATCCACGGAATGGTGTGATCCATCAACAAGAGCTACTTTTACTCCTACCACCGGGTAACCAGCCAGCACTCCTTCTTCCATGGTTTCTCTAATACCTTTTTCCACCCCGGGCACATATTGTTTAGGGACCACTCCTCCAAAAATTTTATCTTCAAATTGCAAATCGCCTTCTTCTTCCAAGCCTTCCATTTCTATGATTACATGCCCGTACTGACCTCTGCCGCCACTTTGTTTTTTATGCTTTCCTTCAACACGAGCTCTACCACGAATAGTCTCCCTATAGGGTACCTTCGGAGTGGACAATGTTACTTCTACTCCAAATTTATGAGAAAGCTTATTGACTATATTTTCCAGCTGCATTTCACCCATTCCGGAAATTATAGTCTCCTTGGTTTCTTTCTTTCTTTCCATTCTAAAAGTAGGATCTTCATCGAGAATACGAGCAAGCCCGGTGGCCACTTTATCTTCATCACCTTTGGTTTTAGCTTCAACTGCAAAAGAAATCCCTGGATTTGGAAAATCAATGCTTTCGTACTTAACCGGCTTATTACGGTCACACAAAGTATCGCCGGTAGAAGTTTCCTGCAACTTGGCTACAGATCCTATGTCGCCGGCTATAATTTCATTTGCTGTTAATTGAGTCTTACCCCGCATATAAAAAACCTGAGCTATTCTTTCCGTTTTATCTTTAGTAGAATTTAGTACTTGAGAATCTGACTTTAAGACTCCCGAAAAACATCTAAAATAGTTAATTCTTCCTACATATGGATCAGCTAGAGTCTTAAACACCAGAGCAGAAAAAGGTTCCTCGGTAGAAGGCTCACGAGTCACCTCCTCTCCTTTTCCAGGCAACTCCCCCGTGACTGCACCTCTATCTTCAGGAGAAGGAAGATAGGTATTAATAACATTTAATAAAGTCTCTATCCCCATACACTGATTGGCTGAACCGCCAAAAACAGGAACGATTTTATTATCTATAATACCCTGGCGTAAGCCGGTATCTATTTCTTCATCCGTTAACTCCTCTCCTTCCAGGTACTTCATCAACAGATCATCATCAGCTTCAGCAACTACTTCCACCATTTTATCCCTGTATTCAGCTACTCGTTCTTTATATTCTTCAGGTATTGCTTCTTCCTTCCATTCTCTACTCTCACCGGGTTCAAAAGAAATAGCTTTATGATTAACAAGGTCAATTATACCTTTAAAATCAGCTTCTTCCCCCCAGGGGATTATCAAAGGCATTACTTTGTTACCGAATTTGTTTTTTAACTGATCAACTACCTTATAAAAATTAGCATTTTCCCGCTCTAATTTATTTATATAAATCATACGCGGTAAATTATAGTTATCGGCATGTTCCCACATTTGTTCGGTGCCTACTTCAACGCCGTTAACGGCACACACTACTATCAGTGCTGAATCAACTGCACTTAAAGCGCTAATAACCTCACCTACAAAATCAAAATATCCGGGAGTATCAAGCAAGTTAATTTTATTGTTTTCCCACTCCAAAGGAGCAGGCACAGTATTAATGGTAATCTGTTTTTTTACTTCTTCTTCATCGTAATCACAAACTGTGCTCCCTGCTTCTACCTTGCCCAAGCGGTTTATAATCTTGGCAGTAAACAACATAGCTTCCGTTAATGTAGTTTTCCCTGCACCGCTATGTGAAGCAAGAGCCACATTTCTAATTTGACTTGGGGTGTACTTAGACATTACAAAACCTCCTTGTAATTATTTAATTAACTTCTTTAAGTTTACTACGCACATAATTCACCAAACCACCTTCTTTTATTAACTGCTGCATAAAGGGTGGAAATGGCTGGGCTGTAAAAGTAATTCCTTTGTCTAAAAGGTTAAATTTGCCTTCTTCGATATTAACCCTGACTCTTTCACCGGCTTCAACTTCCGCTACCAGTTCCGGACATTCCCAAATGGGTAAGCCTATATTCAAAGCATTACGGAAAAATATCCGGGCAAAGCTAACAGCTACAATCCCACTAATGCCCGTAGCTTTCAAGGCCAGAGGTGCGTGTTCACGCGAACTACCACACCCAAAATTCCGGCCCGCAACAATTATGTCTCCTTCTGCCACATTTGAGGCAAAATTTTGATCTATATCTTCTAAACAATGTTGGGCCAAATGTTGGGAGTCAGAAATATTTAAATACCTAGCCGGTATAATAACGTCTGTATCTACATCATCTCCTAAAATCCAGGACTTTCCTTCTCTTATCATGGTGAAGCCACCTCCTCAGGATGAGTTATTTTACCGGTAATAGCTGATGCTGCAGCTACGGCAGGGTTACTTAAATATACCTCACTTTCCGGATGCCCCATCCTACCTACAAAGTTTCGATTGGTGGTAGCAAGAGCTTTCTCCCCGGGTGCCAATATGCCCATATGTCCACCCAGACAGGGCCCACATGTTGGAGTGCTAACAGCAGCTTCTGCTTCCACAAATATGTTCATTAAACCTTCCTCTAGGGACCGAGCATAAACTTCCTGGGTCGCCGGAATAATTAATAGACGAACGCCCGGATGAACTTTTTGCTCCTTTAAAATGGAAGCTGCTTCTCTCATGTCTTCTATCCTGCCATTAGTACAAGAACCGATTACCACCTGATCAATATGTATATCTTTGGCTTTACTAACAGGTTTCACATTAGAAGGTGAATGAGGAAAAGCCACCTGCGGCTCCAGATCGCTAACTTCAAACTCAAATGTTTCTTCATAAACTGCTTCTTCATCACCATAAACAGGCTCAAAACTTCTGGCAGCTCTGCCCTCCAAATAGGCAACTGTCTTACTATCCGGTTCCATATACCCACACTTGGCACCTGCCTCTATAGCCATGTTAGCCATAGTTAAACGGCCATCTAAATTTAATTCTTCTATGGGTGCACCTTTAAATTCCATGGCCCTATAAAGTGCACCATCCACACCTATCCGCCCAATAGTGAAAAGAACTAAATCCTTACCCCCTACCCACTTATTAAGTACTCCTGTATATATAAATTTAAGAGTAGAGGGCACCTTAAACCATGCCTCTCCCAAGGCCATTGCCGCTGCCAAATCTGTACTGCCGACCCCTGTAGCAAAGGCTCCCAAGGCGCCATATGTGCATGTATGTGAATCGGCTCCTATTATAATTTCACCTGGCAAGACCAAGCCTTTTTCCGGCAATAAAGCATGCTCTATACCCATACGCCCTATTTCAAAATAGTTAAAAATATTATTATCTATAACAAAGTTGCGCATTTGCTGGCACTGCTTTGCTGATTCAATATCCTTATTGGGAGTAAAATGATCGGGAACAAGCACTACCCGTTCCGGATCATAAACCGCTCTGGCACCCATGCGCTGAAATTCCCTAATAGCTACCGGTGTTGTTACGTCATTACCAAGACAGAGATCTATTTTTGCATTTACTATTTCACCCGGTTCAACTTTTTCCTTTCCCGCACCACGAGCTAAAATTTTCTCTACCATCGTCTGCCCCACTATATCACCTGTCTTCCCCTCATAATACTTTCCACTCAAATTAACTATGATTATTTGTTACTTTCCCGATACAACACCATTGCTTTCCCGTGTAGTTTTACTTCCCCTTAAAATTGCTACTTTGCCTGTGCGCACCAGTTCCTTTATCCCAAAATGCTGCAAAAGAATCTTAATTGCTTCCAGCTTTTCTTCATCACCGGTAATTTCAATAACCAGAGAATCAAGGGAAACGTCCACAACTTTACCGCGGAAGGTCTCTACAATTTGCTGGATATCACTGCGGGTTTGAGGATCAGCTTGAACTTTTATTAACATTAACTCTCTTACTACTGCCGGGTCTTCCGTAACATTGCTTATCTTGATCACATTAATCAACTTGTTTAATTGCTTTACTACCTGCTCCAGAGTGGAGGCATCTCCGGTAACGGTAATAGTCATCCGTGAAATATGAGGATCAAGAGTTTCTCCTACCGTAAGGCTGTCAATGTTAAACCCCCGACGACTGAACAAACCAGAGATGCGGGCGAGGACTCCGGGTTTGTTTTCTACCAAAACAGCCAGCACGTGCTTCAATTTATTTATCACTCCCATCTATAATCTCATTTAAAGGCCGATTGGGGGCAACCATTGGAAATACGTTGCCTTCCGGTTCCACTTGAAATTCTAATAATACCGGCCCTTCCTCTTCCAAAGCCCAATTAATGGCTCCTTCGATTTCTTCGGCAGAAGCTACACTTCTAGCCGGAACACCATAGGCCTCAGCTACCTTACAGAAATCCGGATTACCGGATAGAGAGGTACTGGAATAACGTTTTTGGAAGAAAAGCTCTTGCCACTGGCGCACCATCCCCAAGTAAGTATTATTTATAATGCCAATTTTAACGGGAACCCGGTAATATGAGGCAGTAGCTAACTCCTGAATATTCATCTGGAAACTACCATCCCCTGAAAGGCAAAAAACCGTGGCATCAGGTACAGCTACCTGGGCGCCGATGGCTGCCGGAAACCCATATCCCATCGTTCCCAAACCACCGGAAGAAATCAAAGTTCTGGGATAATTAAAACAATAATTCTGGGCCGTCCACATTTGGTGCTGCCCCACATCAGTTGCAATTATAGTTTTTAATTGGGCAGTTCGCTGAAAAATAGCTTTAATAACCTCCGGAGTTTTTAAAACTCCCGTTGAAGCATCATCACATGGATAATCACTCATTTCTTTTTCTTTCCATTGAAGAGTTTTTTCTTTCCATTCTTCCGTATCGCCGGGTTTGAAATATTTTAGCATTCTTTTTAATACTACTTCTACATCTCCCACAATGGGAATATCAACAGCAACATTTTTCCCGATTTCTGCGGGGTCCACATCCATATGAATAACCTGAGCTTTTGAAGCAAAAGAATCCAGGTGCCCGGTTACCCGATCATCAAAACGCATTCCCACGGCTATGATTAAATCAGCTTCCATGACAGCATAATTAGCCGCTCTTGTCCCGTGCATTCCCAACATCCCTAAAAATAATGGGTGATCACCGGGAATAGCTCCCAGACCCATTAAAGTCAAAGTTACCGGAATTTGCCCTTTTTCAGCCAGTTCAAGCAAATGCTTTCCGGCCTCGGAGCGAATAACTCCTCCACCACCAATAATTAAAGGTTTTTTTGCTTTTGATATTAGCTTCACGGCTCTGTTTACCTGTCCGGGATGTCCTTCCAGCGTGGGTTTATAACCTTGAATATCAACTTTTTCGGGATAATCAAATTCTCCCACTTCGTCCTGTATATTTTTAGGTATATCTATTAATACCGGCCCGGATCTTCCGGTGGATGCAATGTGAAATGCCTCTTTTATGATCAAAGGAAGATCCTCTACATTCTTAACCAGATAATTATGCTTGGTAATAGGCATAGTAATGCCGGTTATATCTGCCTCCTGAAATGCATCAGTGCCTATGGAACCCGTACCTACCTGACCGGTAAACAAAACCAGAGGAACAGAATCCATAAAGGCATTCGCTATACCGGTTACAAGGTTAGTTGCTCCCGGCCCGGAAGTTGCAAAAACAACCCCCGGTTTTCCACTAGCTCTGGCATAGCCATCAGCAGCGTGTACTGCGCCTTGCTCATGCCTGCTCAACACATGCTGTATAGAAGAATCAAAAAGACTGTCATACAACGGGAGTACGGCACCGCCGGGATAACCAAAAACAGTGGTAGCGTTTTCCCGTTCCAAAGCTGAAATAACCATTTCTGCACCCTTCATTTTCATCTACTATTCAACCTCCAATATAGCTCCTTTACTTGCCGAAGTGACCATACGACTGTAACGTTTTAAATACCCGTAATTTATTTTGGGTACGGGCAATTTAAGATTACGAAATCGTTCATCCATTTGCTCCTTGGATATCTTTAATTCTAATTTGTGATTGATTATATCAATATTAATAAGATCTCCGTTTTCTACTACTGCTATAGGCCCTTTTTCGGCAGCTTCCGGAGAAACATGTCCTATGGCTGCCCCCTTCGTAGCCCCGGAAAACCTGCCATCAGTTATAAGAGATACATCTTTATCTAACCCCATACCGCTCAGAGCAGAAGTTGCAGCCAGCATTTCTCTCATCCCGGGGCCACCCTTAGGCCCTTCATATCTTATAATTACTACATCGCCCGGCTTGATATGATTTTCCAAAATAGCTTTTACAGCTTCTTCTTCACTGTTAAAGACCTTAGCAATTCCTTCAATTTGAAGCATCTCCTCCACTACAGCACCTTGTTTTACAATCGCTCCATGTGGAGCCAGATTTCCAAACAAGATGGAGAGTCCGCCTGTATCCCGATACGGCTCATCTATACGGTGAATAACGCGGCCATCTGGAGACAGAGCATCATTATAATAGTCAGCAATTGTCTCACCACCCACTGCTGGAACAGAACCATCAATGAGCTCGTATTTATCAAGCTCTTTCATCACCGTAGAAATTCCACCGGCCCAACCCAGGTCTTCAATACGAAAATCTCCGGCAGGGCTTAAAGCACAAAGTTGAGGGGTTTTTGTGCTAATTTCGTTTAACATGTTCAGCTCAAAATCAATTCCCGCCTCGTTGGCAATTGCCGCTAAATGCAAAATAGTGTTTGTTGATCCTCCCAAAGCTGTATCAACAATTAGTGCATTTTTCAAAGCTTGTTTCGTAATAATTTGTCGAGGCAATCTTCCTTTCACCAAGTTTTCCATCACTTTAACACCGGAGTTTTTAGCGAGACGCTCACGTTCAGCGCTTATTGCCAAAATTGTGCCGTTACCCGGGAGGGCAAGCCCCATCACTTCAGCAAGGCAGTTCATGGTGTTAGCAGTAAACATTCCCGCACAAGAGCCACAACCGGGACATGCTTTACTTTCTAATTCAACTAATTCTTCAGCAGTCATAGCCCCGGACTTAACCGCCCCTACCCCTACAAAAGTACTGCTTAAATCCACTTTTTTACCTTGAAATTCTCCTGCAAGCATAGGCCCACCACTTATCATTACTGTGGGTATATTTATTCTCAAAGCAGCCATAAGCATGCCGGGGGTTATTTTATCACAGTTCGTCACGAGTACCATGGCATCAAAACAATGAGCTTCCACCATGGATTCAATACTATCTGCTATTAGTTCCCGGCTTGCCAGTGAATAGTGCATGCCGCTGTGATTCATAGCAATACCATCGCAAATAGCAATAGTAGAAAACTCCATTGGAGTCCCGCCTGCAATCCTTATTCCCGATTTAACAGCAGAAGCAATTTGCGATAAATGCACATGGCCGGGAACCACTTCATTGGCTGAATTTACTACCGCAACAAGAGGTTGGTTTAGTTCCCGGCCTGTATAACCCATTGAATTTAGCAAAGCTCTCTGAGGCGCCCGTTCTACCCCTTTTTTTATAGTATTGCTGCGCATGATGGTAGTCTTCCTTTCTATTTAACTAAAATTTAGGCAAGAATTCTCCCACCTTAGTAGTGGGAGTAGTTGACACCAACTCTGGAATTCACATATAAATTACATAACTCTAAAAACCCTCAAAAATAAGGCAAAACAATTGATAAAATGAACATGTATTATTGCCCATTTAATTTTAAGTATTTACTTGCCTTTGTAATTATAATTATTTCATTGAAGGTTTGGCAACAGCAGGATTAAAATTTATTCAGGATAAACTTCTTCGCCGCTGTTTCTAGTTTGTTCCTTAAACATCGACATTAGCTGCCGGGTCACCTTGCCGGGCACACCTTTGCCTATCTTCCTCCCGTCAACTTCAATAACCGGAATAATTTCCGCGGCAGTGCCGGTCAAGAAACATTCATCTGCAATATAAAGATCATAACAAGTAAACGGGGATTCTTCAATTACGACTCCCATTTCCTGTGCTAAATTAATTGCCATCTGCCGGGTTATGCCTTCTAATATGCCTATGTAGGAGGGTGGAGTAAGAAGTTTACCATTTTTCATGATAAAAATATTGTCTCCGGAACCCTCAGTAACAAAACCATTATTATTAAGCATAATAGCTTCCAAAACGCCAGCTTGGTTAGCTTCGATCTTAACCAGAATGTTATTTAAATAATTTAAAGATTTAATTTGAGGAGGAAGTGCGTCTGGAATATTACGCCTCGTATTCACCGTTATTACCTTTAGCCCTTCTTCATAAAGTTCATCAGGAAAAAGGGTTATAGAATCAGCTATGACAACTACTTGAGCTTCTTTGCATTTACGCGGATCCAACCCAAGATCTCCTGTTCCACGTGAAACAACCACTCGGACATATGCATCCACTAAGTCATTTTCTCTAACCGTTTTTTTCACTATTTCTTCCATTTCTTCTCTACTATAAGGTATTTCGAGCATGATGGCATGCGCTGATTCAAAAAGACGTTTTACGTGCTCTTTTAATTTAAACACCTTTCCGTTGTATACGCGGATACCTTCAAAAACGCCATCACCATAGAGAAAACCATGATCAAAAACAGATACTTTCGCGTCGTTTTCCGATACTATTTTATCATTCATAAATATTTTTAAAGCCATAATAATTACCTCCATTGTTTATAAGTTACAATTATCTCAGCACCAATTGTTTTCCCATTAATTATTTCCCGGGAAATAATTAATGGGAAAAGCGGAAGCTTAAAATATCTCCATCTTTTATTACATAGTTTTTTCCTTCTACATTAACAAGTCCTTTCTCCCTGGCATTTTTCAATGACTGCGCCTCCATAAGTTCTTCGTAAGTAATAACTTCCACTGCAATGAAACCTTTTTGCATATCCGTATGAATTTTTCCTGCTGCCTCAAAAGCCGTCGTATTTTTTCTTACCAGCCATGCTTTAGTTTCCGTGCCTTTAATTGTAAAGAATGTTATCAGCTCTAACATCCGGCGGGAAACATCAATAATATATGGCAAAGCAGTTTGCTCCAACCCGTATTCTTTTTTAAACATTTCTCTTTCCTCTTCATCAAGTTCCTGCAGTTCATATTCCAATTTGGCACATATAGAAATAACAGGTGAATGCCGCGCCTCAGCATAATCTTTTATTTTACCCGGTATTTCTTCATTAAGTTTATTTTCATGCCTGTTTAAAACAAAAACCATTTGCTTATTAGTAATTAAATTTAATTCACCGGCTATTTCCAGTTCTTCTTTTTTACTTTCCCTGGTTCGCAGTAAATTACCTCTATTTAAATATTCAATTAAACTATCTATTATTAACAGTTCTTGTTGTGACTCTTTTTCACCGCTTTGAGCCTTTTTTTCTATTTTATTTTTCCTATTTTCCAGAGTATATATATCAGCCAAAATTAATTCCTGATTTACTGTTTCTGCTTTATCTGTTAACATCTCGTCGCTATCTTCAGCAACGCCTTCACTTTCGTCAAAATCACCTATAACATGAATTAATGCATGGACTTCCCGCAAATACGACAAAAACTGATTACCCAGACCTTCACCTCTGTGAGCGCCTTTAACTAACCCGGCTACATCAATAACCTCTAAATAAGCAGGAGTAATCTTCTCCGGCATAGTAAGATCTGCAATGTTTTCTAGTCGCTTATCCACAATAGGAATCATCCCTTTATTGGGATCAATAGTAGAAAACGGGTAGCTTTCTACTAAAACCGGTATAGAAGTTAACGCCCTGAAGAGAGTTGACTTTCCTGCATTGGGCAACCCCAAAATGCCACAGCTTAATGCCAAAAGCCTTCATCCTTTCCTTAAATTTCCACATCCTTTCCTCGCTATATTATTCGTCTAAAATTTCTTTTACCCGGCGCTCAAACCTTGACCTAGGCAAAAGAACACTTCTTCCACACTTCAAACATTTCAAGCGAAAGTCCATACCTATGCGAATAATTTTCCAGCGATTTTCCCCACAAGGATGGCTTTTCTTAAGCTTAACTATCTGGCCCAATTCATATTGAACCATTATTTACATCTCCTCAAAGATTATATCCCTCGGAAAAAGGTTTTCAAATCTCTAATTAAAATGCTTATCTATCTTGAAAAAAATTTTAACGCTTAACTGGCTCCCCACTGCCTATTTTTATTTTTCCAATATCTTCTTAATTTCTTTAAAAACTTCGTCAATGTCTTGATTGCCATCAACTTTTTCTAATAAATTATTTTTTTCATAATAATTTATGAGTGGTTCTGTTTGCTCTTGGTAAACACTTATGCGCTGCTTAACCGTTTCAAAACTATCATCTTCCCTTTGATACAATCCTCCTCCACATTGATCGCATACATTTCGCACTTGGGGAGGATTAAATTTTAAATGATAGGAAGCTCCGCATTCACGACAAATTCTTCTTCCCGTTAAACGAGATATAATTTCTTCTTCATCTACATCAATATAAATAACAGCTTTTATGGAGCGCTCCATTTTTTCCAATACTTTATCCAAAGATCTGGCCTGCACTACAGTTCTCGGAAAACCATCTAATAATGCCCCGCTTTTACAGTCAGGCTCTTTTAAACGTTCTTCCACTATGCCAATTATTATGTCATCAGAAACAAGCTCTCCCTTATCCATAAATTCTTTTGCTTTATTGCCAAGCTCTGTACCTTTTTTTACTGATGATCTTAAGATATCTCCCGTGGAAACATGCGTTAATTTATGATGATCAATTATACGCTCAGCCTGAGTTCCCTTCCCTGCACCTGGTGGCCCTAAAAGGATAACTATCAAATAGATCCCCCCTAAAGTACTTAGTTTGAAAATTTCTTTAATTCTTTTACTTTCCTAATTACTGCTCCTTAGCTGCTACCAAAAATAATATATGCAGAGCGTGTACTTCTTCTTTTATTACATATTTCCTGCTAAATTAATATAATTTTGTGCTTTACTGATAAAGGGTAAATTATCTCCTTTATCATTGCAAATAAGTCGATAAAACAAATTAATTACTAAAGTTATTTTTTGCCACATTAGCATTTTTGATTATAGGGAAATTGAGGAACCCTTTATTATAAATAACAGTTTATTTATCAAATGTGAGGCAATCTTTTTTAAGAGAAAAATACGGAGTTATGAATAGAAAAAAGCGCGAAACACCTTCATAGAATGTTTCACGTGAAACATTAAACATGCTTATTTACTCATAATTAACTCTTTTAGCCTTTCCAAATCTTCATTGTCATAAAACTCTATTTCTATTAAACCCTTTTGTTTTTGCCCACTAATTTTTACTTTTGTTCCTAAGTGCTCTTGAAGTTCTTCTTTTATTTCATTTATATGGAGACCTTCTGTCCAGTTCTCTTTAAAGGTCTTTTGTTTTCCCCCTTCTTTCTTGCCTTCTTTTATTTCCGATACTTTCTTTTCTACTTCCCTAACTGTAATTTTATCTTCCATGATTTTACGAGCCATTTCTACCTGGTCTTTTTCATCCTTAATAGAAAGTAAGGAGCGCGCCTGCCCCATGTTAATTTTTCCTGCAGCCAATGCATTTTTTATATCATCAGGTAAAGATAATAATCTAATGGTATTAGCAATAGAGGATCTGCTTTTGCCCAATGCCTTCGCAATTTTTTCTTGAGTAAATGCAAATTCTTCAATTAGAAAATTATATGCCTTTGCTTCTTCAACCGGATTTAAGTCTTCCCTTTGCAAATTTTCAACCAGGGCAATTTTAACCTGGTCTTCATTTTCTATTTCTTTGATAATAGCCGGAATAGTTTCCATTCCCACAATTTTTGCTGCTCTCATTCTTCTTTCTCCTGCTATCATAATATAGCCATCCTCTGCAGGCGAAATTATAACGGGTTGAACAATCCCATGCTCTGCAATTGAATCGGCTAACTCTTTTAATCCTTCTTCGTCAAAATCTGAGCGAGGTTGATAAGGGTTAGCTTTAATTTCATCTATCGCTACTTCTTGTACCGATAAATCATCTTTACTTTTATGATCAGGTATGAGCGCTTCTAAACCTTTACCCAGTCTTTTCTTACTACTCATTTTTAACCACCTCTCGCGCTAGTTCCCCATAAACTTTGCTTCCCTTACTTTTTGGATCATAATCTATAATTGCCTTGCCATAACTTGGTGCCTCACTTAATCTTACATTTCTTGGTATTACATTCTCATATACCATTTTATCAAAATAATTTTTTACTTCTTCTGCTACCTGCGAAGATAGATTAGTCCTGACATCATACATTGTTAATAATACACCTTCAATACTTAATCCGGTATTCAGGTGCTTTTTTACTAAGTTTATAGTATTCATTAATTGCCCCAATCCTTCTAAGGCATAATATTCGCATTGAATAGGTATTAAAACTCCATGTGCCGCTGTTAAGGCATTTAAAGTTAATAGCCCCAAAGATGGTGGACAATCAATAATTACTATCTCATATTTGTCCTTAATTTGATGCATTGCTTCTTTTAATTTAACTTCCCGAGATATGGTCAATACTAATTCTACTTCTGCTCCAGCAAGTTGAATAGAAGAAGGGGCCAAATCAAGATTTTTATACTTGCTTTCCAGTATAACCTTTTTCAGAGGTATTTCATTTATTAATACATCATAAATACAATTTTTTATATTATCTTTTTCCATGCCAATTCCGCTGGTAGTATTCCCCTGTGGATCAATATCAATTAATAAAACTTTTTTTCCCATTTCCGCCAGGGCAGCACTCAAATTAACAGCAGTAGTGGTTTTGCCTACCCCACCTTTTTGATTAGCTATGGCAATTATTCGAGCCATTCTTACCTCCAACCTGCATTTACTTAAAACTTACTTTGGCTTAATAAAGCCTTTTTATAAATCTTACCCTAAATTATTTTTTAGGTAATTTAATACTTATCTCATAATAATCATCTTCATCATTTTCCACTACAGTTGGGTTTATTCCGGATCTTTGAATTATATTTACCGCCTGGCGAATGGTATTTAAATATATTCTTAAATCACGCACTATGGTTTTACTTTGCTTTCCTTTGCCTTTTGTTTTTCCATTCTTTATGCTTTCTTCTATTCTTTTTTCAGTTTGCTTAACATTCAGGTTTTTATTTACTATTTCATCTGCTATTTTTTCCTGCTCTTCTTCAGAAAACAATTTTAACAACCCTCTAGCATGCCTCTCCGTAATTTCTCCGCTGCTTAACATCTGTTTAACCTTATCCGGCAATTTTAACAGCCTTATTTTATTAGCAATTCCTGATTGACTTTTTCCCAATCTCTGGGCCAAAACTTCTTGCGTAAATCCAAACTCTTCCATTAGCCTGTAATATCCTTCTGCTTCTTCAACAATATTTAAATTTTCCCTTTGCAAATTCTCAATTAGTGCTATCGTAGCAGTAGCATTATCTGAAAGATCTTTAACTACTGCAGATATTTTCTCCCAACCTAATTTCCTACAAGCTAAAAGCCTTCTTTCCCCTACTACAATCTGATACCGTTCTTTATCTATCTTTCTTAATATTATTGGTTGAATTAATCCATAATTCTTAATAGAATGTGCCAAATCATTTATAGTTTCTTCTTCAACTACACGTCTAGGTTGATAAGGGTTAGTTTCAATCTTTTCTAAATCTACCATGCTAATTTTTTCTTTTTCCGAACTGTTTGCAAGCCATGGCAGAATTTTTTTCTCATCATTCAAAAATATTCACCGCCTTATTGCTAAATAATTTGACAAAACTATTATAATTCCCTTCTAATTATCTTTAGATTTACGGATGTTTTTTCTATTTAATTTTTCTGCGCGGATATATCTCAGCAGTCGGCTTAATTTTCTTTATCAAAAAAATATATCTTCGTTCTCCCTCGGGTAATTTATAAAAACATTCTTTAATTATTTTGCCTCCAACTTTTTCTATTGCCTCTTCTGCTTCCTGAATTTCCTCTTTACCTCTTGCCCCTTTATAAGTTATCAATACTCCTCCTACTTTTAGCAAGGGCATTCCTATTTCCAGTAAAATAGGCAGCCTTGCCGCTGCTCGGCTGCATAAATATTGGTATTTTTCACGATAGTATTCCTGCCGAGCTATATTTTCAGCTCTATCATGTAAATAATAAACATTTTTGATCCTCATTGTTTCTAACGTATATTTTATAAAATTTAATTTTCGCCGTTTTGCTTCAAGGAGGTATAAAGATAATTGTTTTTGAAATATTTTTAAGGGAACTCCGGGAAACCCCGCTCCTGTTCCTAAATCAACAATAGAGACTTTTCCGCTTTCAAACGAGAAAAAATTCAAAAGATACAGAGAATCTATAAAATGTTTGTTTATTAGTTCTTCTTCACTTTTAACCGAAGTAAGATTAAAAAATTGTTTAGATTCCCAAACCGCATTTAAAAATTTAGACGAAAGTTCTATTTCTTCTTCCTTAAAAGATACTCCTATTTCTCTTAAACTTTCAGCTAGTTTTTCTTGCATTTTTATTTTCCAATACAAAAGTTAGAGAAAATATGTTCCAATATATCTTTAGAAACATAACTGCCGGTTATCTCACCCAATTTTTCTTCGGCCATTTTTAAATCACTCGTAATTAAATCAATAGGATTCGTTTCCACGTTTAGCAAGGCCTCATTTAAATGTTTTTGTGCCTCCTTTAAGGCTTCCTTGTGCCGCACATTTAAAATCATGGAGTCTTCTCTACCTGTTGTTGTTCCTCCTTCCACCATAGAGACTATGCTTTTTTCTATCGCTTCTATTCCTTTCTTCTCTTTTACCGAAATTTTTACGATGCGTTTACTATCAACACCTTCCATATACTTATGTTCTTCTTTCCAGTCCTTTAAATCTATTTTATTTACCAATATTAAATAATCTTTTTGAGATTTAAGAATAAAATTCATAATTTCTTTGTCTTCTTCTTCAATTCCCGTAAAAGCATCGATTAGAAATAGCACCAAGTCAGAATCTTCTATAGCTCCTTTAGAATATTCCACACCTATAGATTCTACGGGTTCTTCCGTTTTCCTTATTCCAGCCGTATCAACAAAGACCACCGGTACCCCCTCTATATTAATTTGTTCTTCCAACAAATCTCTGGTTGTTCCCGGTATTTCAGTTACAATAGACCTTTGTTTATTAATTAGAGAATTCAGCAATGAAGATTTACCGACATTAGGTTTCCCTACAATGGAAACTTTCAGGCCATATTGAAATATGTTCCCCTTTTCCGCATTTTTATGCAGATGCTCTATTTCCCGCTGAATTTGGATTAATTCCTTCACTATTTTTTCCATCTCTTCATCATTAACATCTTCAATATCCTCGGGAAAATCAAGAGACGCTTCAATAAAAGCAATTATGGAAATCATCTGTTCCCGCAGGGCATTTATCTTGCTTGAAAGTTCTCCTGTTAGAGATTTGGCAGCGCTTTTAATTGCTTTTTCCGAACGAGCGGTAACTAAATTTAGTATATTTTCGGCCTGACTTAAATCTATGCGTCCGTTTATAAATGCTCTTTGCGTAAATTCACCGGCATTAGCCATTCTAGCTCCACTTTTTAAAACCATCTCCAATATCACTCTTAACATCAATATTCCACTATGGCAATTAATTTCCACAACATCTTCCCTTGTATAGGTAGCCGGAGCCTTCATAAAAGAAACCAATACTTCATCTACAATTTCATGGTTTTCATCTACTATAAATCCATAATAAAGCCGATGTGATTGAGGATAATTTTTTCCTTTATGCTTTGGAGAAAATATTTTTTTTGCTATAGCATAAGAATCCTGCCCACTTATACGCACTATTCCTATACCACCTTCGCCAATAGGTGTTGATATTGCAGCAATTGTTGAATCATCTTCAAAGGGATTTTGCATGTATTATTCTCCCGTATATTTAATTTATAAGAATATTTTAAAATACCACCAATGGAGGCGGTATTTATTATTAAAAAGATTTCATGTTTGCAATGTATAGTTAATTAATAATTATTCTCCGGGAGCAATAACCACTTTCCGGTAAGGTTCTTCGCCCGAACTATAAGTAATGATATGGGGATTATCTTTAAGTGCTAAATGTATGATTCGTCTTTCCTGGGGTATCATTGGCTCTAAAGTTATTTCTTGTTTTTGTGTTTCTACTTTATCAGCCATATTTAAAGCTAACTGCTTGAGAGTTGTTTCCTTCTCCTGTCTGTAGTTTTCCACATCAAGTATAACCCTGCCTTCAAAATTTTCAAATTGGCGGCGCATTACTACATTTATTAAATATTGTAATGAATTTAAAGTTTGCCCTCTTCGGCCTATCAGTACCCCCAAATTTTCTCCATTTACATTTATATATAAATCACCGTTACTCTGTTGAGCTGATACAATTCCATTTACACCCATCTTCCTCAAGAGGTTCTCCATGAAGTTTTCCATATATTCTTTGTACCCTTGTTTTATCGATATCTGAACCCTTGCCTGTTTCTTTCCCAAAAGACCCCATAGGTTGCTTCCGGCTTCATTTACTACTTCTACATTCACATTCTCTTTTTTTACCCCTAACTGTTCTATTCCTCTCTCAATGGCATCTTCTACTGTTTTATCGATTATTTCAATACTCTCGTTTTCTGAAATCATTTGCTCTTGGCTTTCGCTCCTTTCGCTTCTTTCGCTCCCTTACCCTTCGTTTCCTTTTCTTTCACGTCTTTTTCTTCCTTTTCTTTTGTTTCCTTACCTTTTGGCTCTTCTTCTTTTACTTCCTTACCGGTAAGTAAATAATGCTGACCTATAGAAAACATGTTGTTAACAATCCAGTACAAAATTAACCCTGCAGGCAAAGCAGGCCCGATTAATCCGGCACTGATAACAAAAATCATGGCCGGCATAATATACAACATCATTTTTTGATTAGGGTCTGTCATACTCAACCTAGAATAAAGATAAGTAGTTACTCCGGCTAAAACGGGAAAAATATAGGTTGGATCCCCAACTGCAAGATTTCCCCATTGTAAACCGGTATCTGCTAAAGCCGGAATCAGATAAGGGTTAAAATTTTCTAGCTGGGCAATGCCGAAGCTTTCTACATCCCTGAGCAATCTAAATATGCCGATTAATACCGGTAACTGTATTATCAGCGGCATGCATCCTGCTAGAGGATTAACCTTATTTTCCTGCATAAATTTCATTACTTCTTGATTTTGCTTCTCTTTGTCATTTTTATACTTTTCCTGTATCTTTTTTAATTCCGGTTGTACTTCCTGCATTTTTTTGGCAGACTTTATTTGCTGATTGTTCAGGGGAAAAGTAACAAGTTTAACTAACAGGGTAAGCAAAATTATGGTAATGCCAAAATTAGGCACTATATTGTATATATAAGTTAAAATTACATCAAAAAAACTTGCAATTGAAAATAAAATATCGCCCATTCTTTAGTATCTCCTTAACAAATTAACTATTCAACAGGATTATATCCACCCGGGTGAAATGGATGACATTTCCCCAGCCTGATAATCCCCTTAAATAAACCTCTAATTACCCCATATTTATTAATTGCTTCATACGTATATTCCGAACAGGTGGGGTAAAATCGACATCTTGAAGGTATAATGGGGGATATGAGTAGTTGATACATCCTTATAATAAATAAAAAAATTAACTTCATTTAGCTTTTTTATCTCCTTCATATGCCCATAAATGAGCTCTTTTAAGCATAGACTCCAATTCTTTCTTGCCGCTATGATAATCCATTCTCATAGCAGACTTTCTGGCTACTATTACCAGATCATAACCCCTTTTCAGGTTAGGATTCAATCTTCTAAGAGATTCAAAATACAACCTTTTTATGCGGTGCCTGCGTACGCTATTTCCAACCTTTTTGCTTATAGAAAACCCTGCCCGGTTATAGCCCAAATCATTTTGAATATAAAATAAAACGGTATACTTGGCCACAACTTTATTACCAAATTTGTAAACCCTTTTAAATTCTTTATTTTTGCGTAACCTATTTAAGGTTTCTTTCATTAAACCTCTAAGCAGATAAATTTTTTCTATTTTTTTGCCTTCGATTACGAATTACTCTTCTTCCGGACCTGGTTCTCATTCTCTTCAAAAAGCCATGCGTTCTTTTTCTTTTTCTTTTTTTGGGTTGATAAGTTCTTTTCATTTCAACTATCTCCTTACATTGCCAACTATAATGACATTTTTTCCATAAATTTTCCTGAATTGCCTCGAAAATTATACAATTCACGGTTAAGAGTGTCAAGAAATTTTCCGGGCCCACATATTAAGCCGGGTAATAAATCACGTTATTCCAAGCAGAACCAATCAAGCTTTCATCAATAACATTTATATTCTCAAAAGATTCCTTCATACTCTCTTTGCCATTTTTTCCCATATTTTGTTCCGATTTTCCCTGGTTATTTTCGTTTTTTACCTCTAAAGGCGGTTCTTCGCCAATGCGGCGTTTAAAAAATTTTATAGCCTCATTGGGAAACAACACATACGACAGAATATCTTCTTCCTTTTCCATATATTTTTCTATTTCTGCGCGCGCTTCATTTAAAATAGGTTCAAGTACATCCGCGGGGCGGCCGGTTATAGGTTTTTCTCCTTTTAAAACTTGCTGGCGTAAATCTTCATCAATGTCTCCCGGTGGCGTTCCGTATAATCCCTTTAAATAATTCTTAACTTCCGTTGAAACCATTTTATACCTTTCACCCATAAGCACATTAACTACAGCCTGTGTTCCAACTATCTGACTGGAAGGGGTTACCAAGGGCGGATATCCCAATTCAGCCCTGACGCGGGGAACTTCCTCCAAAACCTCCTCTATAAGGTGTGAAGAATTTTGCTCGGCAAGTTGAGACCTTAGGTTGGATATCATTCCTCCCGGAATCTGATAATTAAGTACATTAGTATCCACTCCCACGGATATATCCCCCGGTATATGATAATTATTCCTTACGCCCTTAAAGTAATTACTAACTTCAGCTAAATTGTCTATTTCTATTCCTGTATCATAGGGTGTTCCTTGGAGCGCTGCCACCATGCTATCTGTAGCCGGTTGGCTCGTCCCCATTGATAAAGGAGCTGCTGCTGTATCAACAACATCCGCTCCGGCCTCAATGCCTTTTAAATATGACATGGAAGCCATCCCACTAGTATAATGGCAATGAAGCTGGACCGGAAGGCCTACTTCTTTTTTCAAATTAGAAACCAGTTCATAAGCATCCCAGGGAGAAATCAATCCCGCCATATCCTTAATGCAAATAGAATCGACACCTTTTTCCTTCAGCCTGCTGGCAAATTCCACAAAATGAGCCAGGTCATGAACCGGGCTAATTGTATAACTAATAGTTCCTTGGGCATGTGCCCCTTCGTTTTTGGTAACTTCAATAGCTTTTTCCATATTTCGAATATCATTAAGGGCATCAAATATTCTTATAATTTCAATTCCATTGGCAACTGCTTTTTTTACAAATTCTTCCACCGCATCATCGGGGTAGTGCCGGTATCCCACCAGGTTTTGACCGCGTAAAAGCATCTGTAATTTGGTGTCTTTTAACCTATCTTTAATTTTAACAAGCCTTTCCCATGGATCTTCATCCAAAAATCTCATGCAAGAATCAAAAGTGGCTCCCCCCCAAACCTCCATGGAATAATAGCCCACCTGATTCATTTTATCCAAAATGGGAAACATTTCATCGGTTTTCATCCTGGTTGCCATTAATGATTGATGCGCATCTCGTAAAGTAGTGTCAGTAATTTTAATTTTTCTCATAACTGCCTCCACCTAAAAAAATTGCTATTGTTTGAAATAATTATTCAATACAGGCCAAAATTCTTACACGATCGTTTTTTCCTACTTTAATTAAGGTAACCCCTCTTGAATATCTTTTTTGAATGGGCACTTCTTTTGCCTTTTGCCTTAGCATAACCCCTTTTGCGGTTCCACTCATAAATTCTTCTCCCCCTGCAATCAATTTAAAACAACTAAGTTTTCCCCGTTTGGTGTCTGTTTTTAAAACAATAAGGCCTATGCCTCCTCTTTTTTGGGGTCTTAATTGATCTAAAGCTACCCTTTTTCCAAAACCTTTTTCCGTTACCACCAATATATACTCGTCATCATTAATAATATCCGCTCCAATAATACTATTTCCTATATCTAATTGCATTGCTTTTACTCCTCGCGCTGTTCTTCCCATTGTCCTTACTTCTTCTTGATTAAAACGGATAAAATGCCCTGTATCCGAACCGAGAACAACTTCTTCCTTGCCATCCGTAAGCAAAACATTAACAAGTTCATCATTTTCCCTCAAAGTAATGGCAATTATCCCAGACTTGCGAGCATTATTAAACGCTTTCAATGGGGTCTTTTTTATAGAACCGCGAGCAGTTACCATAAGCAAATATTTTTCTTCTTGAAAATCTTGAATAGGCATTATCGTAGTTATATACTCTCCTGTTTGAAAGGGAAGTAAATTTACCATGGCTGTCCCCCTGGATTGCCGCCTTGCTTCGGGGATTTCATATGTTTTTACCTGGTAAACCCTTCCTTTATTAGTGAAGCAAAGCAAATTACTGTGTGTTGAACAAATATGCATTTCTTTTACATAATCGTTTTCTTGCATTTTTGCCCCAATAATTCCTTTGCCGCCTCTCCTCTGGCTTCTATAATTATCCAGGGGCATTCTCTTTACATAACCCCTTTGAGTAAGAGTTACAACTACTTCTTCTTCTTTTATTAAATCAACTTCATTAATCTCTTCTGCTTCTTCTACTATTTGGGTTCGCCTTTCATCAGCGTGTTTATCTTTTATTTCTTTTAATTCTGTTTTAATTACTTCTAAAATTAATTTTTCATCTGCAAGTAACCGCTGATAATAAGCAATATCCTCTTTTAAGCTTTTATATTCTTCATCAAGTTTCTCTCTTTCCAAAGCTGTTAACTTTTGCAAACGCATATCCAAAATAGCTTGAGCCTGAACCTCGGTTAACTTAAATGTTTCCATTAAACTTTTCCGGGCGCCGGCTACATCTTGTGAACCGCGAATTATGCTTATAACCTCATCCAGGTGAGAAAGTGCTGTTATTAAGCCTTCAACAACGTGAAGTCTTTCCTCCGCCTTTCTCAGGTCAAACTTGGTGCGCCGCACAATAATATCTTTTTGATGCTCAACATAATAATATATGATTTCTTTAAGATTTAATATGCGCGGTTCACCATTTACGAGGGCCAACAATATAATGCCGAAACTCTGCTCCAACGGTGTAAATTTGTTTAACTGGTTTATAATAATATTGGGATTAAAGCCAGAGCGTACTTCTAAAACAACCCTTACTCCAAATCTATTAGACTCGTCTCTTAAATCACTTATCCCTTCAATCTTTTTGTCTCTGATCAATTCCGCAATCTTTTCTACCAGTTTGGCTTTATTCTGCATGTAAGGCACTTCTTGAATTACAATCATATCTTTGCCCTTGGCATTACTTTCAATTAGAACTTTCCCCTGTATCTTTATTATGCCGCGCCCTTGCAGGTAAGCGGAAGAAATGCCTTCTTTGCCAACAATGTTTGCACCGGTAGGAAAATCGGGACCTTTTATGTGGTACATGAGTTCGTAGATATGAGCATCAGGGTAATCGATGTAATAACAAATTGAATCTATAACTTCTCCCAGATTATGAGGGGGGATATTTGTAGCCATGCCCACCGCAATGCCGGAAGAACCATTGACCAAAAGATTAGGAAAACGGGAAGGCAACACTACCGGTTCTTGCAGGCTTTCATCAAAATTAGGCCTAAAATCTACCGTATCTTTTTTTATATTTGTAAGCATTTCCACAGCTATAGGAGCCATACGAGCCTCAGTATAGCGCATAGCTGCAGCTGAGTCGCCATCCAGGGACCCAAAATTCCCATGACCGTCTACCAGGGGATAACGGCTCGAAAAGTCCTGAGCTAATCTCACCAAAGCATCATACACTGACAGATCGCCGTGGGGGTGGTATTTACCCAAAACCTCCCCTACAATGCGAGCAGACTTGCGATGAGGCTTGTCCGGAGTTAAACCCATATCACTCATTGCATAAAGGATGCGCCGATGTACCGGTTTCAGGCCATCCTTTACATCAGGTAGAGCCCTGCTTACTATTACGCTCATGGCGTAATCCATAAAAGATCTTTTTACCTCATCATGAATATTCACAGGTGTAATATTATCTCTATGTTCTTCGCTCATTTTTCCTCCTTACCAATAAAGCTTTTCCATAATAATCACAAGGGCTTCGTCTCTTTAAACTTAAATATCTAAATTTTCCACTGCCAGAGCATTGTTCTCAATAAATTCCCGGCGTGGTTCCACCTTGTCTCCCATTAAAATATTAAATATCTGATCCGCTTGAAAAGCATCCAGCATTTCTACCCTCTTAATCAAGCGGGTTTGGGGATTCATAGTAGTTTCCCATAATTGTTCCGAATTCATTTCTCCAAGCCCTTTATATCTTTGGATAGATAAGTTTTCCTTTTCTGCTTTTTTCATATATTCCTGCAAACTATTTTCATCATAAATATACCATTCGCTTTTACCTTTTTTAACTTTGCAAAGAGGTGGCCTGGCAATATAAACAAAGCCTGAAGATATTATAGGCTGCATATACCTGTACAAAAATGTTAATAGAAGGGTCCTAATATGTGAGCCATCTACATCTGCATCAGTCATTATAATAATTTTTTGGTAACGAGCCTTTTCTATTTTAAAATCATCCGCTATACCCGTGCCAATTGCTGTAATCAATGTTCTTATCTCATCATTCCCTAAAATTTTATCCAGCCTTGCTTTTTCCACATTTAATATCTTTCCTTTTAAGGGGAGCACGGCCTGGTAGCCCCGTTCCCTAGCCTGCTTGGCAGATCCTCCGGCAGAATCTCCCTCCACAATGAACAATTCGCTTTCTCCCGGATCTTTGCTAACGCAATCAGCCAGTTTGCCGGGCAATCCCAAAGACTCCATGACATTTTGTCTGCGGGTAAGTTCCCGAGCTTTTTTGGCTGCCTCCCTTGCCCGGGAAGCCCTGATACATTTTTCCAGTATCCTTTTGGTGATTTGGGGATTTTGCTCCAAAAATATTTCCATCTCTTCATATAACACACTGTCTACAGTTCCCCTCATTTCGCTGTTGCCAAGCTTTGTTTTGGTTTGACCTTCAAATTGTGGCTCCAGCAACTTAACACTGATTACTACTGTCAAACCTTCCCTCACATCTTCTCCACTCAAGTTCCCGTGATTCTCTTTTAATACTCCCATCTTCCGAGCCATGTCATTCAATAACCGCGTGAGGCAACTTTTTAGTCCCATTTCATGGGCTCCGCCTTCAGTAGTACGAATGTTATTGGCAAAAGAATAAATCAATTCGCTATATCCTGTATTGTATTGTAGAGCAATTTCCACATAGTTACCATCTTTTTCTTTTTCGATATGGAGAGGCTCATTCATAATTACTTCTTTCCCTTTATTTAAGTAAGTAACAAAAGAAGCTATACCCCCTTCAAATTTAAACGATTCTTCTTTTTTTATCCGCTTATCAATTAATTTAATATTTACGCCTTTATTTAAAAATGCTAACTCTCTTAATCTCTTGGCAATTGTGTCATAGTCATAATCAATACTTTCAAATATATTTTCGTCTGCTTTAAATAAGATGGTAGTTCCACTTTTGCCTTTATATTCACCAATTTCCTTGATGGAAGATACTGCCTTCCCTCTTTCATATCGTTGATAATATATTTTCCCATCTCTTCTCACGCGAGCTTCCAGCCACTCTGATAAACCATTTACCACTGACAGCCCTACCCCATGTAATCCTCCCGCTACTTTATAGCTTTCATTGCTAAATTTCCCACCGGCGTGCAGTGTAGTTAATACAACCTCCAGGGCAGGGCGGTTAATTTGAGGGTGGTTTTCCACAGGTATGCCGCGGCCGTCATCTTCTACCTGAACAGTATAGTCTTCATTAATAGTAATGCTTATATTATCACTATAACCTGCCAACGCTTCATCTATACTATTATCAATAACTTCGAATACGAGTTGGTGAAGTCCCCTGCTAGAAGTAGAGCCAATATACATACTTGGCCTTTTTCTTACAGCTTCTAACCCTTCTAATACTTGTATTTGAGATGCATCATAAATTCCTTCTTCCAATTTAGCTCTATCTACCATATTATACCTCCAATTATTAACTTTTATTTCCTGTCAATAACTACCGCCATGCATTTGCCATACTGTAGTATCTAATTTCTCGATTATTTTTCTTTTCTTTTGGCAAGAGTTTGTGACGATATTGGTGAATAATAAACGTTATCTTTGGTTACTATAAACGATTTATTTTCCCTTGAATTCTCTTCTTTTTCATTACCTTCCCGGGAAAGGGCAAAAAATTGTGTATTCTCTTCTTTATTTTTAATATTTAAATTAAATATTCCGATTATATCTTCCAAAAAAACTATCCTTGCTTCTCCTATGTGTAAATACATTCTTAAATCGCTCCTTTACGCAGATTTAAATCATTTATTGATAGTAACATGACTTAAGTATATCATATTTTTTCCTATCATAACTACAATATACTACAATATATTGTAACAACCCCCTAAAAGAGTTTTAGGTTTTCTCCGACAGATAACTTTCGAATTTTTGAAGGCAAATCAAAGGTTCCTTAACATCATTACCCACTTAAGTAAAAATTACTTTTAATAATCTTTGGAGAGTATTTTTGCTATTTTTTCTTTCAACTTGGGGTTACTTTCCGGTAATGCATTTACCAAATTTTCTACTTCTTTTTGGGAATACTCCCATGCAGGTTTATAATTAATGTTTTCATTACTTTCTACTTCCGTTGGGGCGTTATTACCTTTTTTATCCTTTGACAGTTCACCCCAAAAAAAATAAATATCATTAACCACCTTCTTTTGAGAGCTCTGGTTTATTTTCTTTATTAATTGGGATTTCAGCATTGACAAGTGATGAATCCATGCAGAATCTTTCACTTTAACCCATAAAATGCCTTTTTCTACTTTCATAGCTTCCGTATGCGCAGCAATTCTTTCACCAACTATTTTATCCCACATTTCTATAACTTCCTGCTGTTTAACGGCAGTCCATATCCCTTTTTCTTCTAAAACTTTTTTTAAAACTTCCCCTAAATTATCCATTTTCAATCATTCCTCCTGCTACACGAAAAAAAACTCCCGTATAGCTTGATGGTAATTTCAATGATTGATAGGTGGTTATAAAACATTGAAATTTTTTTTCTCCGATAAACTCTAATATAAGGTTGCCCCTAAAATCATCTAATTCAGAAAAACTATCATCCATTAATAATATAGGTGTTTCCCTTTTTTTCTCCATCAAAATGTCTGCCTGAGCCAACTTAAGAGAAATAATAGTAGTTCTCTGCTGGCCTTGAGATGAATACTTTTTTAATTCTTTGCCATTCAACAAAATAACCATATCATCTAAATGCGGCCCTACCATTGTATGCCCCTTATTAAATTCTTCCTCCCTTTTTGTAGAAACTAAATCTAATATCTGTTCTTTAATTTCTTTTTCCAAATAACTATTTTCTTTTTTTAACTTTAATTGGGTCCTGTAAGATAACTCAAGATTTTCTTTTCCCGAAGTAAAAGAAGTTTGATAAGAAGGCGCATATTTATTTAATTCTTGTAAAAAATAAATTCTATTAATTATTATTTTACTACCATATTGAGCCAGTATATTTTCCCATGATAAAAGCTCATCTTTCTTCTTAACAGAGTTCTTCAGAATATTATTTCGCTGCCTCAAAGCTCGATAATAATCAAGTAAATATTGATAATAAACCGGGTTAATTCTTGTTATTTCTGTATTTAAAAAACGCCGGCGCAGTGCCGGCCCTCCTTTAATCAAATTCAAATCTTGAGGATACGATATTACACTTGGAAATTGGGAAAAATATTTATCTATACTTACCGAATTATCATTAACTTTTAGGGTTTTATTCTTTCCGTTTTCATAAAATATCTCCAGTTTCTTTTTTTTCTTTTCCTTAAAAAAAACTATTCCATTAATCTTAAAATATTTACTTTCCCAGTTGATTAACTCTCCATCTTTTCTGGTACGATGTGAAATTGAAGATAAAAGATAGTAAATTGATTCCAGTAAATTTGTTTTTCCCTGAGCATTTTCTCCATAAACAATGTTTATTTTAGGCCCCGGTTCAAAGATATTATCTACATAGTTACGAAAGTTATTTATCTTTATTTTTTCTAATTGCAAGCTTATCCTCCCATAAAACTATAAAGGTTGTTCTACTTTTATCGGTAATACCAGATAAAGAAACTCTTCCTCTTTTTCGGGACGTAAAATTGTAGGTGCCTCCCTCCCATTAAATTTTATTTCAATATTTTGTGTTTCTACTACCTTTAAAACATCCATTAAAAACCTTACATTCAATAAGATATCTATATCGTCGCCTTCTTTTGCTTCTAATGTAATATTTTCTTCCATTTTACCAATTTCTGAAGTAGCACTTACATATAATACATTTTCTTTTAATTGTAACTTAACTACTTTGCTTATATTGTCAGATAAAAGAGAAGCACGACTTATAATTTCTTCAAAATTTTCCTTATCAACAATAATTCTAGATAAATGACTCGTGGGAATAATTTTTCTAAAATCCGGAAAATTATCCTCTAGAAGTCTGGTATAGAAAAAAATGTGATTAAAAGAAAACACCAGTTGTTTTTCAATAGGGTATATATATACTTCCTCTTCACTATCCCTTAAAAGTTTCATTAAATCCCGGAGGGACCTGGCCGGTATTAAAAACTTTTCCTCTTCGTATTCCCATTTTTCAATTTCTATATTTTGCATCACCAATCTGTAAGTATCCGAAGCTATAAAACTCAATTTATTATTTTCCATCAATACCAAAACACCTGTGAAGGCCGGCCTTCCCTCATCTGAAGAAGTTGCAAAAACTGTACGCCTAATCGTTTCCTTTAAATCTCTTTCTTTCAAAATTAACGGTTTTTTTTGAGGCTCTTCTTCTTTAAATACTGGATATTCCTCCGCATTAATACCTTTCAATTGAAATTGAGATTCACCGCCTTTGATTCCCACACTGTAGCTATCTTTATCAATGTTAATTTCTACTTTTTTATTAGAGGGAAGATGTTTAATTATAGGAATTATTTTTGCCGGAATTAAAACTTGTTCTATGGAAGATTCTTCTTCTGATAACTCATCACTTTCTAATTTCAGAGAACTTCTTACCCCTATTTCTAAATTAGTAGAGAGAAAAGTCAGATCATCATTATTTTTCTCCACAAAAATATTATTTAAAATCGGTAAAGTTGTTTTTCCCGGTAAAGCCTTTTCTACTATATCTAAATGTTTGGATATAGTTTCTTTATCTTTAATAATAAGCATAATCTTTTCATCCTTTCTTTTTACTTTTAGTTGTTTATATAAATAGTAATAATAGTAGGGCCTGTTTAACTTGTGGATAAAAAGAAAAAGAACTAATAAAACAGCAATGAAGGTGTTTATAAGTTTAATTATTTATCCACAAAACCATTTAAGTAATTAAGAATTATAGGGTATTAACACCATAAAGTTGTTTTCTCCACAAGCAATACACAGCAAATTGTTAATAATGAGTAATTTCATGTTTCAATTTTTCTATCATATCTTTTAGTTCTCTATTTTCCACAAATTGTTTTTTTATTTTGTTACAGGCATGTATTATGGTGGTATGATCTTTGCCCCCGAATTCATTGCCCAACTTGGGCAATGAAAGGTCAGTTAATTCCCGAGCCAGAAACATTGCTACCTGCCGGGGAAAAGCAATACTATTACTTCTTCTTTTTGCCTTTATATCTTCCGGGCTAATGGCAAAGTAGTTAGCAGTAACTTGAATAATTTTATCGACGCTAATTTCAGTATTTTTATCTATAATTACATTTTTTAATGCTTCATCAGCAATATTTAAATCGACAGGGGTATTGTTTAGTGAGGAATGGGCCATTACCCTTATTAAAGCACCCTCTAGTTCGCGAATATTTGTTTCAATTTTATCGGCAATATAATTGATAACCTCGCTGGGAATATAAATGTTTTCATTATGAGCCTTTTTCTTGAGGATAGCAATTCGTGTTTCCAGGTCAGGTTTTGTAATATCTGTTATTAAGCCCCACTCAAAACGCGAACGCAGTCTATCTTCCAATGTAGGTATTTCTTTCGGAGCTCGATCACTGGAAATAATAATTTGCTTATTGCTTTCATGTAAAGCATTAAAGGTATGAAAAAATTCTTCTTGGGTTTGTTCTTTTCCGGCTAAAAATTGAATATCATCGATGAGTAAAACATCAATATTACGATATTTGTTGCGGAATTCTACGGTTTTATTATCCCTGATAGCATTAATGAATTCGTTCATAAATTTTTCCGAAGAAAGATAACATACATTATAACTAGGATAATTTGTAATTACAAAATGACCGATTGCATGCATCAGGTGAGTTTTTCCCAAGCCAACACCACCATACACAAAAAGTGGGTTGTAGGCTTGGGAGGGAGCTTCGGCCACAGCAAAAGAAGCCGCATGAGCCAGGCGATTACAATTTCCAACTACAAATGTTTCGAAGGTATATTTGGGGTTTAACCAGGGGGCAGTTTGACAAGGTACAGTCGTGGGGGAGTTATCAGAACTATGCTTTTGAGGCACTGCAGAAACGGACCTGGCATCCTCATGTTGAATATCATCAAAAAAAGTATTGTAGTAATTCTCTTTAATAGTAGGCTCACATTGAAAATAAATGGAATATTCATGATTTGCCACCTTTTTTACTGCTTCCAGTAATATCTCCTTGTGGGAATTTTCGAGGCGATCACGGGTAAAATCGTTGGGCACTTCAATAATAAGCATCCCATCATTAATAGAGAGTGGTTTTGTGGATTTTAACCATGTTTCGAAGCTTGGTTTGGTTAAATGTTTTTCGGCTTCCTCCAGCACCTTTTCCCACATGGCATTTAAACCATTAACTTCTGTAGCCATTACATATTCCCCCAAACTGTTGTAATATTATGAATATTTAACAATGCAAAAGTTATCCACAAAAGAGGGGCAATTATCCACAACCCCTGTGTATAAGCTTTTGCACCTTTTCCTAAACATGTGAATTTTATATTAACAGATAAAAAAAATAGCTGCAACGTTAAAAAAATATAAATAGTAATATCTTTTTTAAATAATTTATCGTTTATCGCTTTTTTTGGAATAAGATTATCTTTTTTAATTTTGTAAAAAAAATAAAATAAGCTTAAAAGCAATCAGTCAATTATAATGAGTTGTATTTAGTAAGAGCAATAATAAATTTATTTTTTTAATTATTGATTACCCCGAGTAAATGTGATATATTTCCTTATGTCCCTGCCCTATTAATTAGGGCCGTTTAGTCCGAAGGGAGGTGAAATAAAATGAGGCCATATGAAACTGTATTTATTCTCCAAAGCGACCTGGATGAAGAGACAAAAGAGAACTTGCTGGAGAAAATTAAAGATGTAATCCAAAAAAACGGTGGAGAAATTTCCCAGCAAGAAAATTGGGGCAAGAAAAAATTAGCTTACACTATCAATAAAACCCACAAAGAAGGAGATTATTATCTAATTAATTTTGCCGGCGATTCTCAGGTCCTTAGTGAGCTTGACCATGTTTTTAAGATGAATACTGAAATATTAAGGTCCTTAGTTGTAAGAGCCGATCAATAAGGGAACGACGTAAAAGAGCATAATCGGCTCGGGTTAAATGTTATTTATCATAAAGATTGTAAACACCGTGAATAATGCAAGATTTTGTGAGTTGGGAAAGAGTACTTATTTAATCATGAGCAATATTTCCTAACTTTTTGAAGTTATTAAAAAATCTTTTAAAGAGTAAGATTAGGAGGGTCATGCATTGAAAAGAGATAGAGCTAGAAAACCTAAGAAAAAAGTTTGCGCATTTTGCCAGGAAAAAGTAGATACTATTGATTATAAACAATATGAAAAACTCAAGAAATATATAACCGAAAGAGGAAAAATTCTGCCCCGCAGGATTTCCGGCAATTGTTCGCGTCATCAAAGAGAACTTACCATAGCGATTAAACGGGCAAGAATCCTTGCATTATTGCCTTTTACTTCAGATAATGCATAAAAAGAGGGCTACAAGTTAAAATGCTGCGGTGCCGAGTATTTTTGGCACCTTATTTTATGGACACATATTTTACAGTCCAATGAAAAATATGTGTCATTTGGAGTTTATTATTCTTTAATTGGAAATAATCAAGTATAATGTAGGTGATTAATAAATGGTTGAGGGGGACTTAAAATATGAAGGTTATATTGCTTCAGGATTTAGAAAGGCTTGGTAGGAGGGGAGAAATAAAAACAGTTGCCGATGGATATGCCCGAAACTATCTTTTTCCCCGCAAGTTGGCTGTAGAGGCTACAGATGCAAAAATTAAAGAAGCAGAGAAGCAAATTGCAATTCAAAGAAAAAAAGAAGAAAAAGAAGAAGAGCAGGCCCGGCAAGCTGCAGAAGAATTAAATGGCATAGAATTAAAGTTTTACCGTTCTGCAAGCTCAGAAGGAAAATTATTTGGTTCAGTAACAGCCGGAGATATTGCTTCTGCCCTGGAAGAAAAAGGATATAGCCTCGATAAACGTAAGGTGGAAATAGATAATCCCATTAAGCAACTCGGGGAATGTACGGTAAATTTAAAACTAAGACCCCAAATTTATACCGAAGTAAAAGTTGTGGTAGAAAGTGAGGAAGAATAGCTAATTAGACTGGAAAAATTTTAATATAAACTTAATATAAAGAATTAGAAAAAATTTTTATGGGGTTTTTATTTAAGAAAGACTAGAGTTATTATAATATTTCATGGGAGGTAAAATATTGCTGGAAAGTCGAGTTCCTCCACATAATATTGATGCCGAACAATCGGTTATAGGCTCTATGGTTATTGAGAAAGAAGCAGCCTATCAAACTTTGGAACTGTTAAGTGAGAAAGATTTTTATCGAACGGCCCACCAAAAGATTTTTTTAGCTATTTTAAATTTAACCAATAGAAACGAGCCGGTGGACCTAATAACTCTCTCCGAAGAACTTAATAATCAGGGAATTTTGGAAGAAATAGGCGGATATACTTATTTAACTACCCTGGTAAACTCTGTCCCCACAGCGGCGAATGTTCAGTATTATGCACGCATTATTAAAGAAAAAGCAATACTGCGAAGTCTTATTCAGGTGGGCACAGAGATAGTAAGGGAAAGTTACGAAGTTCCTGAAAATGTAGACGAATTTCTGGATAAAGCAGAACAGCTCATATTTGAGGTGGCCAGAGACACATCTGGACAGGGGTTTGTCCATTTGAAAGATGTTTTAACGGAAACATTTAACAGGATAGAAAAACTTCATGAAAAAAAATCGGGAGTAACAGGTGTTTCTACGGGATTTATTGACTTTGATCGTTTGACTTCCGGCTTTCAAGATTCAGATCTGATTATAATAGCTGCCAGACCATCAATGGGAAAAACTACATTGGCTTTGAATATTGCGCAGCATATTGCTATTAATGAAAAGTTACCTGTGGCTTTTTATAGCCTGGAGATGTCTAAAGAGCAACTTGCCCAACGGCTTTTGTGTGCACAGGCAAACATAGATTCTCAAAAGTTAAGAAACGGTTTTTTGGGGAAAGATGATTGGCCCAAATTAGTTAACGCAGTAGGACCGCTTAGTGAGGCGGAGCTTTTTATAGATGATACCGCAGCTCAAACGGTAATGGAAATTAGAGCAAAAGCGCGGCGTTTAAAAGCTGAAAAAGGGCTGAATGCAATATTTGTTGATTATCTTCAATTGATGCGTAGTCAAGGTAAAAGCGAAAATAGGCAGCAAGAGTTATCTGACATATCTCGCTCTCTTAAGGCCCTGGCTAAAGAATTGGGAGTACCGGTAATAGCCTTATCGCAGTTAAGCCGCGCAGTAGAAAAAAGAACAGATCGACGGCCAATATTAAGTGATCTTATGGAGTCGGGCGGCATTGAGGCAAATGCAGACGTAGTAGTGTTTATTTATAGAGAAGATTATTATATCCGAGATGCAGAAAAAAAGAATATTGCAGAAATTATTATTGCCAAGCAGCGGAATGGCCCTGTGGACAGTTTTGACCTTTACTTTATGGAAAACTTTATTAAGTTTGGTAATGTTAGCAAGGAATACAATTCAGCTTAGCTTAATAAAGTGCATTTTTTAGGAAAAAAACAAATAAGTGATTATTGGTTGTTTGCATAGCTGAGGTGAATTTTATGAGCAATAGAAATTACGATGTAATTATAATCGGAGCCGGCCCTTCCGGCATCTTTGCCGCTATGGAGCTATGCAAATTAAACGGGTTAAAAATTATGTTATTGGAAAAGGGGCCGGATTTATTTAAAAGAGAATGCCTGGCTAAAAAAGATAAAACTATATGCAAAAGATGCAACCCGTGTTACCTTGTAAGTGGTTTTGGCGGAGCAGGTGCCTTTAGTGATGGCAAGTTAACTCTATCGCCGGAATTTGGCGGTGTATTAAGCGATTATATTAACCCGGGAGATTTTGATGAACTCATAAATTATGTTGATAGTTTATATCTTTCTTATGGAGCTCATTCGAAGGTTTATGGGGTTGATGATACAGCAATAAAAGAACTTCAGCGACAGGCTGCTACAGCTGATCTTAATTTAATTCCTGCTAAAATTCGTCACCTGGGAACGGAAAATTGTAACCATATTCTTAAAAAAATGCGCGAGGAGCTTGAACAAAAAATAGAAATTCGCACCGGTGAAAAAGTCGCTGATATAATTGCGGAAAACGGTAAAGTAACAGGAGTTTTAACGGAAAAAGGAGATACTTGGAAAGCAAGGCATGTTATTTGTGGACCCGGACGAGCTGGATCCGAGTGGTTTTTGGAAGAAGCAATAAAGTTAGGCCTCAAAGGGAGCAATAACCCCGTGGATATAGGAGTAAGAGTTGAAGTTCCGGCAATTACAATGGAACATATTACGGAGAAAATGTATGAGTCAAAGCTACTCTATTATTCTCCTTCATTTGATGACAGAGTAAGGACATTCTGCATGAACCCTTATGGAGAAGTAGTTGCTGAAAATAATAATGGTTTAATTACTGTAAACGGTCATAGTTATGCTAACAAGCGAACGTCTAATACTAATTTTGCCCTGCTGGTAAGCAAAAAATTCACGGAGCCGTTTAAAGAGCCGATTAGTTATGGAAGGAACATTGCCAGTTTAGCTAACATGCTGGGAGAGGGAGTCATTATTCAAAGATTGGGTGATTTATTAGAGGGACGCCGCTCAACCAGCGATCGCATTAAAAGAGGGTTAGTTAGACCTACCTTGAACGGAGCAACTCCGGGGGACTTGAGCCTGGTAATTCCTTATCGCCACCTAACTTCAATTTTAGAAATGCTGCAAGCCCTTAATAAAGTAGCACCGGGGGTGAATTCCCGGCATACTCTTTTGTATGGCGTAGAAGTTAAATTCTATTCTTTTAGGTTGGACTTAGACAACAACCTGGAAACCGGCATAGAAAACCTTTTCGCTGTAGGAGATGGGGCCGGAGTTACCCGTGGTCTCGTCCAGGCCTCAGCTTCGGGAGTTGTGGCGGCTAGAGAAGTTTGTGATAGGTTAGAAAGAACATAAAGCAATTTCTTCTTAGCACCGGGAAAATTTTTATAAAGGGTAAAGTATTAAAAAAAATTTTTTCGTTAAGTTAGCAGGAACTTTTAACAAAATGAAGAATCATGTTAATGTATGTTGCGCTTTAATAATAAAATATTAACAATTGTTAATTGTGATTTAGAAACGGGAGGCAGTAAAACATGAAAAGTTTTGATCTATCAGTATTTCTTCAACGTAAATATCAAGGAATCATGAAAAATAAAGAAAAAAAACTTGAAAAATTTCAAAGCAGTTCTGCACCATTATTTTCCAGGATGGTTAAATTGATTCCCAGGCAAATAAGCCCCGTACTTTTTATGATATGTTCATTGATTTTGGTAACAGCCATTTTAGGCATAAATAATTACCATAACAGCTTTTTCCATACAGTGTATTTTGAAGGGCAGGAAATCGGTTTAGTGGAAGAGGTGGAAAAAGTTGAAGACTATGTAGATGAACTTGTACAAGCTAAAAGCTCAAAATATGAAACAAAAGTCGAGCCGGTAGAAAATATAACATTTGACGAGCCTGAATTTTACTTTCTGGGCGAAGAAAACATGGAAAATATTGAAAACGTCATCTCAAATAATTTAAATTTTTATACATGGTCATACCTGGTTACAATTGATGATGAGGTTTCTGTTAATTTGCATGACCGGGATGATTATGAGAAATTAATGGAAAACCTTAAAGCAAAATTTTTACCCGGCGATGATGAAGAAAGCGGAGAGATAATCGAGATTAGGCCGGCGGAAAAAATTAAAGGGGAATGGGTTAAAGTAAATCCGGCAGAAGTGTTGACTCTAAATGAAGCGATGGCGTTTTTCTCTCCCGATGACAGCGATAGAACATATCTGGCTTCCCGCGACGGTGGCGAGTCAGGTGCATTTAGAAGTTATGCCGGCAGGGGAGGGGAAACCGAAAGGTATACAGGTCACCCCATTAATATTATTTCTGTGGAAAAAGAAGTTGAAGAAGAATCCATTTCTTATGAAACTACCTATGAAAATTGTGATGAAACAAAAGAAGGGCAGACAGAAGTTAAATCAGAAGGTGAAGAAGGTACCAAAGAAATTGTTTACCATTTAACCAAAGAAAATGGCGAAGAAATTGATCGGGAAAAAGTTGAAGAAAATGTAATTGAAGAGCCGACAGAAGAAGTTATAATAAGAGGTACAAAGAAAGAAACACCTTCGTTTGAGCGAAGTGATCAAGCGAACACTACTACCGGTCAGCCTTCTAATATTCAAGAAGGTTCTGGTCAATTTATTTGGCCCATACCGCGTTCCTATGATGGTGGAGGCAGGATAACCCGTCATTTTTCAGGAGCTCACTCAGGTATTGATATTTACGCCTCTACTTTGACCAGTACTCCCATCATTGCCGCAGATTCGGGAACGGTAGTAGATACTTCTTATCATGGAAGTTATGGGAAATTAGTGGTTATAAATCATGGTAATTATTACACTGTTTATGCTCATTGCAGCAGTGTTAAAGTAAGCAATGGCCAGAATGTAAGTAAAGGAGAAAATATAGCTTACATGGGCAATACAGGTGCTACTTTTGGCCGAACCGGTATTCACTTGCATTTTGAAATTCGTGCTAACACCAGTGCAAATTGGATGAGCGCGCGTAAGCTCAACCCCATGAGTTTTTTCTGAGCCAGTGTGTGAGTTTAATAAATTGAGAAGAGTTAAAGCCAAAGGTGTATGTCCTTTGGCTTTATTTTTATGAGGAATAATTTTAGTTTTGAAGAGAATTAAGCATAGGGAAGGAAAAATAGAAACTTAAGCGAATAAAAAATTTAAAAGCTATCAATAATGAGGAGGAAAAATTGGGAAATAAAATTTTGATAGTGGAAGATGAGCGTTCTATAGGTGAAATTTTAAAATACGGGCTTGAAAAAGACGGTTATGAAGTAGAATTAGCTTATAACGGAGAAGAAGCTTTAGAGAAAGTGAACCAGCTAGAGTTTGCATTAATTTTACTGGATATTATGTTACCCGGCAAAGATGGTTTTCAAGTATGCCGTGAAATAAGATTTTCCTACAGCAATCTTCCCATAATTATGATTACGGCAAAAGAAGAAGAAGTCGATAAAGTATTGGGATTAGAGTTAGGTGCTGATGATTACATAACGAAGCCTTTTAGCGTGCGTGAAGTCATAGCCCGCGTGAAAGCTGTTTTGAGAAGAACATCAGAGCCCATGCATACGTCCCATCCCTTACTAAAAAGTGGTGAGATAGAAATAAATTTAAATACTATGGAAGCTTTCAAAAACGGAAGGGAAATAGAATTAACTTTTAGGGAATTTACCCTGCTAACTTTTTTAATGCAGCATAAAAACCACGTTTTCAACCGTCAGCAGCTTTTGAATGAAGTTTGGGGTTATGAATATACCGGAGAAGATCGGACCGTGGATGTAATGATAAGACGGCTTAGAGAAAAGATTGAAGATGATCCCGCTGAACCAAACTACATATGTACAAAAAGAGGGATAGGTTACTATTTCCGGAGGAAAGAATGATGCTCAAAGGTCTGCAATGGAAAATTGTATTGCTTTATGCTTCATTAATACTTTTTGCTCTCCTGTCTATTGGGGCGTACCTGGTTCAGTCTTTAGAAAGCTATTATTTGCGCAACTTTAAAGAAGGGGTAGAAACTCAGGCAAAACTTCTGTCTACTTTTTTGACTCCCCGCATTTTTGATGAGGGGGGGGAAGAATATATTGCCGAAATAGTGGAAGGCTTTAGAGGCACTAAAGATTTTGATATTGTAGTATTGGATCAAAATTCACGTGTAGCCGGAACATCCGGAGCAGAGGAAATGATAGGAAAACGGATCATCCAGGAAGAGGTTACCAGGGCTTTAGCGGGGAATAGTAGTGATGAAATTCGGATAAACCCCGAGCGGGAAGAACGATACTACTATCTTGCTCACCCGGTTAAACATGAAGAAACAGTGCGAGGAGTTATTTACCTTAGCAGCTCTTTACAAACTATTGATCAAACTTTGGGTGAAGTTAAAGGAATAATAATTTCAGGTTCTTTGATTGTTTTAGTAATAAGTTTTGGAGTAGGAATAGCTTTGACCCGGACTATAACCTCTCCTATCAGAGAGTTAACCCAAAAAGCTTCTCAGATGGCAAAGGGTAATTTTTCGCAAAGAGTAGAGGCATATTCAGAGGATGAAATCGGGGAATTGGTGCATATGTACAACCATATGGCAACAAGATTAAATAATACATTAAATGAAATTTCTGCGGAAAAAAGTAAAGTGGAAGCTATTCTTATTAATATGCGCGACGGAGTTTTAGCATTGGATGGCGCGGGAATATTAGTGCATATAAATCCGGCTGCTGAAGAACTTTTAAGCTCTATTAGCAGGGAAAAGATAGAAGTAGGGAAACCACCCCTGTTTCTCGTAAATGAGGTTATCGGTAAAGACAGGCTTGAGCAATTTAACCGGGAAAGGAGTTCTGTTGCCTTCGAAACTACCTGGGAAGAACCATTTCGGGTGTTCCGGGTAAGCATTGCGCCTTTTCAATTAGAAGAAGGCCCTTTGGGTGGCATGCTTGTGGTTTTACATGATATAACTGAGGAAAAAGATATGATCCGACGGCAACAAGATTTTGTGGCTAATGTTTCTCATGAATTGAAAACTCCCCTGACCTCTGTAAAAACTTATGTAGAAACCTTGCTGGAAGAAGATCTGGAAAATAAAGAAATAGCTTATAAGTTTTTAGAAGTAATAAACAGTGAAACTGAGCGTATGGTTTCATTAGTACAAGATCTGTTGATTTTATCAAAGCTTGATGCTCAGCAAGATGACTTTGAACGCACGGAAGTATATTTAGACGATTTGCTGCGAAAAATTATAATGAACATGCAGCCTTATCATGCTAACGGACCGGAAATACAATTAAATTTACAAGAAAACTTACCGCCGGTTTATGCTGATCAAAGTCAAATTAATCAGGTTTTTATTAATCTATTGACAAATGCTTTACAGTATACTCCGGCAGAGGGGCATGTGGAAGTTTCGACGACAGAAAAAAACGGGTGGGTATATGCTTGTGTGAAAGATACCGGTATAGGTATACCCGAAGAAGAACTATCCCGGGTTTTTGAAAGATTTTATCGGATAGATAAGGCTCGTTCTCGGGAGTTTGGAGGGACAGGGTTAGGTTTATCCATAACTAAACAGGTAGTGGAAGCGCATGGAGGAAAGATTTGGATTGAAAGCCAATTACATGAGGGCACAGCAGTATATTTAACATTGCCGGCTTATGCTGAAAATGAGAGTGAGTAATAATGATGAAACTCGAAGAAAAAACTAAAACAATTTTTTTATTTATACTTGTTTTGACAAGTTTAGTTTTAACTTTTATAAATTGGTATGGGTTTTCTCCATATGAAGAGGCTCAAATTGTTTTTCAGGAGTCATTTTTCTTCGAGGAACCCAAAGAAGAAATGGAGGCAATTTATCCTTCTAAAATAGGAATTCCTCTCAATGGTGCTGAAGACAATGAAAAACAAGAAAAAATAATTTTACGTCCAGGTAAGAGTGATTATCAAAAATTATGGGAGGAAAGCAAATTTTTATTAAAAGAAAATATATGGGAGGAAACACAGGTATATGATACTGAGATTTTTGAGTCTCCCCCTTTTCTTACGGTTTATTTTAACCCCGCCTTGCCAATAGAATTGGGGCAAGCTCCATATTTAAATGATATAAATGAAATTATTAAAATGAATTATTATGAGTCGGGTGTTAAAATAATTTTACGTGATGAAGAAGATTTAAATTATAGAATAGAAAAAGAAAAATTTGAGGGCTTAAAGAACCTTGCCGAAGGAATAAGAGGAGAAAACCGGATAAAACATTCATTACTTGAGTCCGAATTAACGGAAGAATTAGCAGATTATGAATTTGAGCTATCTAATAATATTTACGTTCCCACTGAAAATTTTACAGCTTCATCTCATCTCAGTTTAAAAAGGGAAAGAATATCACTTGATGATTTATTAAAGGCAGTTTTTATTAATAAAAAATTAGCAAGGCAAATTGCCGAACCCGATGGTTCCTTAATTTTCACAGATGGAGAAAAAGGCCTGCGTATTTCAAATTATCTGGAATATACTGCTCCTCAATCAGAAGATGGTGAAGCTACACATTCCTATAGCAGTGCCCTAAATGAAGTTATCGAATATATTTGTTATTATGGAGGATGGCCGGAAGGGCTTTACCTGGATAATTTAACCCTTATTGGTAACGGGAATGTTGGGCAAAGAGGAGATTATTATTATGCCCGTGGGCGCTATTATCATGAGGGATTTCCTCTGGTGGGGGAAGCCGCAACCACTGAAATGGAATTTACCGACAAAGGACTTTATTATTATAAAAGAACCATGTATGCTCCTTCAGAGCTAGCGGAAGAAGAATTGGAAGTAGCTTGGAGCAAAGATATTATTGCAAAAGCGCTAGAATATTATACGCAAAAAGCCGATGATGAACTTTTAAAGGTGGAAGATGTTTTTTTGGCTTATCACATAACAGAGTCCAATGAAGAAAATAGTACCCGCGCCAAACCGGTTTGGGTTGTTGAAATCAATAGTAGGAATATATATCTGGAAATTCCGGAACTTAAACCTCATATGCAAGGTGATTACGATGGATATATCTAAAGCGAAAAATATATTGATTTTTGTTTTCCTGGGACTTAACATCTTCCTGGTGTATCAACTTGTTATGCCGCTTTGGACGGGGCTAAGCGCAGGTGTTGCCGAAGAAGAGATCCGGGAAATGGAAGAAGTATTGGAGGAAAATAATTATCAATTAAATACATCTGTACCTGAAAGCCTGAAAAGCAGGTCCTTTGTAACAGTCAGCCCGCCTGAAATCGACCTAGGGGAGATAATACAAAATTTTCATGAAGTAGAAAAGCCGGATATAAGTGACCTAGAAGATAAGATTGTTTTTGAAACCGAAAAAACACTCTTGGAAATTTACAACAATGGTTATTATCGATATAAATTGAAAGATATTCCACTTCTAAAAGCTGAAGAGTTTAAGGAAGAAAAACCTGAAAAAGAAATATTGCAAATTGCGGAAGAATTTCTTCGAGATCACAATATTAAACTAAATAATGATGCTAAGAAAGAAGTAAATCAGATTAACATTAATGAATATCATGTTAATTTTTATCAAAAAATAAATAATATACCTATATATTCTAGCTTTAAGCGTGTTTTAATACAATCTGGAACAGTGGTAGAATTTTCGAGTTACTGGAAAAAGGTTCTCTATATGGACAGGGAACAGGAAATGGAAGTCATCCTGGCAACTGCAGCGATTACTCGCCTGGTAGAAGAACTGGGACCTGCTCTCCATGTAAGAACAATTGAAGAAATTGATCTAGGGTTTTTTAGTAAAGAGTATGAGGCCGAGCAGTGGGATATACCACCGGTATGGAGGATTGTATTGAATAATCACGAAGTATACTATGTAAATGCTTTTATTGGAATTATTGAGGTGGCAGAGGAACAAATTTTGGATGAGTAATTATTTTATGACTATACTTAATAGTGAGGGAGGTATTTCAACAAGGCAATGGAAAATCTTGTTATACCCGGGGATCAGGTCATAAAGGGAAAAATTGAAGTAAGTGGTGCTAAAAATGCGGCAGTTGCAATTCTACCGGCATCTATTATAGCCGGTCCCAAAGTATATATCGAAAATATACCTGAAATAGATGATGTATCTACCTTATTAAACATCCTGGAAAGTATGGGGGTAGATATTAGACGGAGAGGGCGCAATGCCCTGGAAATTGATTCCTCAAAAATGCGGGAAAAATCCACTCTTTCTTATGGCATGATAAAAAAACTGCGTGCTTCTTCATACTTTATGGGAAGCCTTTTAGCGCGCTTTGGTTATGCTGAAGTTCCAGCTCCCGGGGGGTGCGAATTGGGACCCCGCCCCATAGATCAACATCTCAAAGGGTTTGCAGCTCTGGGCGCTGATGTTAATATGGAAAATGGCATTGTAAAGTTAAAAGCTAAAAAATTAAAAGGTGCCAAAATTTATCTTGATGTAGTAAGTGTAGGAGCTACTGTAAATATTATGTTAGCGGCTGTCACTGCTGAAGGAAGAACCGTGATTGAAAATGTGGCCAAGGAACCTGAAGTTGTGGATGTAGCCAATTTTTTAAATGCTATGGGTGCCTCCGTAAGGGGAGCGGGAACGGACATAATTCGTATTGACGGAGTAAAGGATTTTTATCCTGCTTCCCATACTATTATTCCCGATCGTATCGAAGCCGGTACTTTGTTAATGGCAGCGGCGGCAACAGGAGGAGATCTTTTACTGGAAGAAGTTATACCAACTCACCTGGAAGCGCCAATTGCCAAGTTAAAAGAAATGGGGTTTGAGGTTAACACTACTTTAGATACAGTAGAGGTAAAAGGTTGTGATAATTTGCAACCTGTTGATATTAAAACGTTTCCTTATCCCGGATATCCTACCGATTTGCAGCCATTAGGAATGGTTCTTCTTACCAGGGCTCCCGGCACAAGTGTAATTACTGAAAATGTGTTTGAAAGTAGATTTAAACATGTTGATGAACTTAAAAGGATGGGCGCCAATATTAAGATGGAAGGTAAAGCAGCTATAGTAGAAGGCGGTAAGCACCTAAATGGTGCGCCGGTTAAAGTAGCTGATTTAAGAGCGGGGGCGGCACTGGTAGTGGCAGGATTAATAGCTAATGGGGAAACTGTTTTAAGCGGAATAGAACATATATATAGAGGTTATGAAAAACTGGAAAATAAATTATCTAAACTGGGCATAGTAATATATCATGAAAATAAAAACAAGCATAAAAACTTCAACCAAAAATATTAGCCTATCATCTTGGGAAATTTAGCTTCTGGGAAACTACATTATGACAAATTTGTTCTATGTTTATTTAAGGATACTACGCAAATAAATCCGGAAAATTATTTCGGATGAGCTTTCCCATAATAAAATTACTCATTTTTGCACTCAATTTTGCTTAGGAATATAGCAAAAAAAGTATTTTCAACTTCTCTTTACGCTGATAATTAAATAATGTAAACTAATCTTTAACGCTAATCATTAAAGAAATTGGAGTGGAAGCATGGTAAATTTGGATAATCACAAATCGAATGAATTTTATACGTTCCAACCGGAGAGACCCAAAAGGCCTTCGCTGTTTTCTTATTTTCTTGTGGGTATTTTTGGAGCTTTATTGGGAGGCTTGCTTTTTTCCGCTATTTTGGTTGGCGGTGATATTATTTCTCAAGATAGGGAAGTCAATGAAAATGAAGTGTATATTGATGAAGACCCTGATGAAGAAAGGGCAATTCCGGATGAGCCACTGGAGTATCAACACACGGATGTCGTAGAAGCTGTAGAAGAGATAACCCCAGCTGTGGTGGGTATTAGCAATGCTGTAGCTGCTATGAATAGGGGACAGGAAGTATATATGGAACAGGCTACCGGTTCCGGGGTCATCATAGACCCTGATGGCTACATTATTACCAATCAACATGTTATCGAAGATGCCGACCGGTTAGATGTAATTTTCGGGGATGGGTCTACTGCCACGGCCGAGCCAGTGGGACAGGATTCCCTTACTGATCTGGCAGTAATAAAAGTTGAGACCGAAGAGCCCCTTGAATACGCCCAAATTTCCGGAACTAAAAATGTCCGCCCCGGTGAAACAGCAATAGCTATTGGCAACCCCCTGGGGGTAATTTTCCAGCATACGGTAACTAAAGGAGTGGTTAGTGCCATTGAAAGGCAGGTACCCATACCGGGAAGTGAATATCAATACACTTTTATCCAAACAGATGCTGCTATAAATGAAGGTAATAGTGGTGGTCCCTTGGTTAATCTGAACGGAGATATTATTGGCATTAATTCTGCTAAAATACAAGATCCACTTATTGAAGGGATTGGATTTGCCATTCCTAGTAGCACAGTGGCTCGGGTCATGAATGATCTCATGGAATATGGAAGAGTGAGAAGAGCCTATATGGGGGTTTACATAATGGATCTTTCAGATGTAACCGGTATTGGCACTGACAGGGGGGTTTACATACAAGAAATAGAATCCGGTGGACCGGCTGACGAAGCAGGATTGCAACAAGAAGATGTGATTGTGGGTATAAGCGATGTTCGTATCGACTTTACTGCCCAACTTTTTGATCAACTACTGCAATACCAACCCGGAGATAAAACTGATATAGAAGTAAAGCGAGACGACGAAGTTTTAGAATTTACAATTGAATTGGAAGAAATGCCTCAATAAATAATAAAAAGGCCGAAATACAGTAATGTATCGGCTTAAGCAGAAAAAAGCTTTTAATAATAAAAAATTGGAATAATTAGAGGGATAAATAAATGCAGGCGATAATGATATTTATAGATGGCGTTGGATTGGGGGAGAAAAATGGGCAAATAAATCCATTGGTGCATACTCCCACGCCTAATATCTCCTCGTTAATTGGCAACAAGCCTTTATGTCAAGAAGCTTCTGGTTATGATGGAGACCAAATAAGTTTAATCTCTTTGGATGCTACTTTGGGTGTTCCGGGCATTCCCCAAAGCGCAACCGGTCAAACAGCCTTATTTACCGGTGAAAATGCTCCCCTGATTATGGGCAAGCATGTTAACCGTTATCCGCATCAGCCGTTAAAGGAATTACTGCGAAAGCGGGGTATTTTTACCCGCCTTAAACAACAAAAGTTGAAACCCGCATTCATAAATGCCTATCGCCCGGAGTTTTTTGCAGATCTGCATAATGGGTTTACCCGGCCTTATTCATGTTCGACTTTCCTTAATTACTATGCTGATTTACCGTTTCGCACTTTAGATGAGCTTAATGACGGGAAAGCTCTCTATATGGATATAACTAATGAATTCCTGGATAGAATGGGCTATCCTGTAGAGATTATAAAGCCGGAAAAAGCAGGAGAGAGGTTAGTAGATATCAGTAGGGGTTATGATTTTATATTATTTGAGTACTTTCTAAGTGACTTAGTCGGCCATCAAGCAGATCTCATAGAGGCCGGAAAAATTGTTAACAAGCTGGATCGTTTTTTAGGCAGTATCCTGCAAAACGTTGATGAGGAAACTTTATTAATTATTACCAGTGATCATGGCAACCTGGAAGATGCCAGCTGTTCTCAACATACTCTTAACCCGGTTTTTGGATTGGTAAGTGGCCCCCGGATTTGGCGGGATTATATAGCAGAAACACTGCGTGATATTACCGGACTGACAGACTTATTTTGCCAATTTCTAGGGGTTGAAGAGAAAACTTGAGGTCTTGCACAGGTAAATTATAAAAGGAATCAGAATAGGGGCTAAATGAACCTGAGAGTAATAACTGTGGGAAAAATAAGAGACAATTATTTAAATGAAGGAATTGAAGAATACCGGAAAAGGCTATCGTCCTGGTTAAAAATAGAATTAGTGGAATTAAAAGCAAATAAAGTAGCCCGGGGAAGCGATGAAGCACTGCAGGAGGAAGGAACCCGGATTATAAAGAAAATTAAATCGAACGACTATGTGATAGCCCTAACTTCTGAAGGCAAACAATTTAATTCCGATGCTTTGGCAGAAAAAATGCAGCGCATTCTTTCTGCAGGGTATAGTAATATAGATATTATAATAGGTAGTCACGAAGGGCTCAGTCAGGAGGTAAAAAATCGAGCTGATCTATTGCTGTCTCTATCAAAATTAACATTTTCTTCGCAGCTTACGCGCTTGATATTGATGGAGCAAATTTTCCGCTGTATGAAAATAATTAGAGGCGAACCTTATCATCGATAAATATAAAAGAAGAAAGAATAAAATCTAAGCAATTTGGTGCAGCAAGAATTTAATCAGGGGGATATCTTATTAGCAATGTTAGTTAAAGGTATAGAAGTAGGAATACTGGCTGTAAATTGTTATCTGGTTGGATGTGAAAAAACAAGAGAAGGAATAGTGATAGATCCCGGTGGCAGCGCAAATAGAATATTAGAAGAAATAAAAAAAATGAATTTACAAATTACAGCTATAATAAACACTCATGGCCATTATGATCATATAGGGGCGAATAATAACATAAAAAAAGCTACGGGAGCGCCTATTTTGTTACCCAAAGATGATTTAGAGATATATCGGAATCCCGGAAAGTGGTTGTCTATATTCCTAAAAACTCAGCCTTTACCGGATCAATTTATTGGTGAAGGTGATTTAATACCGTGTGGAAGTTTGGAGATAAAAGTTTTAAAAACCCCCGGCCATACGCCAGGTGGCGTATGTTTGCTTGTAGAGGCAGAAAGGACGATTGTTTTTACCGGTGATACTTTGTTTAATTTTTCTATTGGTCGGGTTGATTTAGCGGGAGGCTCATATAAAGCCCTTATAAAAAGTGTCAAAGAAAAGTTACTGACATTGCCGGATGAGTCCATAGTTTGTCCGGGGCACGGCCCTTCTTCAACTATAGGCCAGGAAAGGCAATTTAATCCCTTTTTTGCTTAAAAGTGGGGTTTCGTCTTTTCCCCAGAATACAATCAAGAAAGAAGGTGGAAATGTTGCTGCCAACTCCCCAAAAATTTAAAGTAGTCACGGGCGCAAGTGAAGGAAAAACAAGCTTATCTGCTTTTGATGGAGCTCTTTTAGAGGCAGGTATCGGAAATATAAACCTTATTAGAGTTACCAGTATCCTCCCGCCCCATGCCGCAGAGGAACCGAACTTAGAGATACCGGAAGGTTCTTTGGTGCCCACGGCATATGGTTCTGTGACAGCGCAAAATCCGGGAGAAATTATATCTGCGGCAATTGGTGTAGGGTTTACGTCCGGGTCTTTCGGGGTCATAATGGAAAGAGCGGGTTGGGAAAGTCAGGCTGAAGCTGAAGCCAAAGTGGAGATGATGCTGCATGATGCTTTCTCTCAGCGCGGAAAAACACTGGAACAAAAAATTATCAAAGGAGTTGAACATAAAGTTATAAATACAGGTGCTGTTATTGCTGCGGTAGCGTTATGGTATTAGAGTAGAAATGAATAAAAACTTACATAACTAAAAAATATGGAGATAGAAAAATTATAAAGGCAGGGTGCTGGCAATGGATTTATGGTTTCAAGAAAAGCAAACCCCTCATTTATCAATGGGGTGTCGGGTAAAAAAAATACTGGAGCATAAAATTACTACTTATCAAGAAGTTAGCCTTCTTGATACTAATGCTTTCGGTCGTATGCTTGTTTTGGATGGATATATTCAAACTACAGAAAAAGATGAATATATTTATCATGAAATGATTGTACATGTGCCCTTGATGACTCACTCTGAACCTGCCAATGTTTTAATAATCGGCGGCGGTGATGGCGGGGCCGCCCGAGAGGTTTTAAAGCATTCTAGCGTAGAAAAAGTTACCATGGTAGAAATTGACGAAGAAGTGGTAGAGATATGCAAGTCATATTTTCCGGCAACTGCCAATGCTTTAAAAGATTCTCGAATGGAGTTAATTTATACCGATGGGCGGGAGTATTTACGCAATAAAGAAGATGAATTTGATATAATTATTGTTGATTCCACAGAACCGGTTGGCCCTTCGGCAGGGTTGTTCGCACCGGAATTTTACCAATCGGCCTATACTTCATTGAAGGCGGAAGGCATTCTTGTAGCGCAAACAGAATCACCTTTCTATAATCAGGATATAATCACCAATTCATATACTTCTTTAAGCGAACTTTTTCCCGTTACCGAAGTATATTTAGCACCGGTGCCTTCCTATCCGGGGGGACTTTGGAGCTTTATGATGGGTTCGAAAAAATACCAACCTTACAATTACGATTTACTCCAAAAAGAGTGGCAGGTGGAAGGGTGTCGATATTATTCACCTCAGGTTCATTGGAGCTCCTTTATTTTACCCCCATTTATAACAGAGCTTTTGCAAAACGGGAAATAAGCAAACAATTTAATTTTAAATTGTTTGTTTGGGTAAATAATTAAGAAAGGCTTAAGAAAGGAAATACTGGTGCAAGGAAAAAATAAACTAACACGGCAAAAGATTTCTTTTCTGGATAATCCGGCAACTTGGAATGATGCCAGGGCAGTGGTTATGGGAATCCCTCTCGATTCTGCTTCTAGCTACCGCGCAGGCTCACGGTTTGCCCCGGAAGAAATAAGAACAGTTTTTGAAGTTTTGGAAGATTACAGCCTGCAGCTAGAAGCAAGTCTTGCGGAAGCTTATATTTATGATTTAGGAGATATGCACATAACAGGTGATGGAGTCTGGCGAAATTTAAACAGAGCTGAAAAATTGATTGCAGGCGTAGTTAATCAAAACAAAATACCGGTGCTTATAGGCGGAGATCATTCTATTACTTACGCTCCCGTGAGTGCCTTGCTTTCAAACGGTTATGAAGATCTTGTGGTATTGCAATTTGATGCTCACCTGGATTTAAGGCCAAGTTATCTTGAAGAAAAATATTCGCATGCTTCTGTTATTTATCGTCTTTTAGAAAGGGGGGTTAAAGATATTTATCAAATGGGCATTCGCTCGGCTACGGTCCAGGAATTAGAATTGGCCCGCGCCAAAACAAATTATTCTCCTCGCCGGGTTTTTGCCCCTTTAAAAAAAATATTAGCTGATATTGAACAAAAACCGGTTTATATTACCTTGGATATTGATGTTGTGGATCCGGGGTTTGCTCCCGGAACAGGAACACCGGAACCGGGAGGCATTAGTTCAGCTTCTTTGTATCGATTGTTTAATTATTTTAAGAAGCTTCACATAGTAGGTTTTGATTTGGTAGAAGTTAATCCTGCATACGATCATTCCCGGATAACTTCTATTTTAGCAGCTAAGATAATTAGGGAAGCACTAATAATTTTAGGTTCAAAATAATAACAAAGAGGTAAATCTACTGAAGAAAAAAATGACACAATGCGTGAGGATGAACTATTAATCCTTTTATTTTGGGAAGACAATTTCTTTTTTGTTTAAAGAGGTGATGAAATCAATAAAAAATCTTTTCACAGGCAGGAAAAGATTTATTAGCAGAGAATTAAAGTATAAAGAGCCCTTAAAAGAATTTATATTCTTTTTTGTAGAAACTAACCTAATAAGGGAAGTTCGTTAGATAGAATTTGCATTACAGGTACTTTATGTATTGAAGTTTGAAAATATAAACTAAAAGAAACTCGTTATTAACCACAAGTGGGTTATTATTTATGATATAATAATATGTAATATGGCATATTGTAAGAATCGGTGTTTCAAAGTATAATTTTGCATGGGGAGGCAAGTAAGAACCTTCAGCTTGGTTGGATTTAAAGTCTTCCATGTATACTTCTTTCCTCTTTATTAAGCAATTCCAAAAAGTTTAAAATGCTTTGATGGAGAAAAAAGGAATAATTTTTTAAATGCTAACATTTGTATTAATCTTAGACAGAATAGAGGTTAATTTTATTAATAATTCGTTAAAACTGCTTTATTTCGCGGTTTTTGCATTACCATTGCCCTATGATGTCCAAGGTAATAATTGGTAAACACCCCTTTAATTATATTTATCTTTTATAATGAAGTTTAATAAGGTAAGTCTATTGGCTTGATCCGATTTTTTAATAAAATTTTGTGTATTTTTTAATGGACCCTGTAGAAAAAATTTAGAAGGAGGTTGTATTTATATATTATGATATTTAATATCAATTTGTGGACGCTTAAACTTGGTAATGACAAGATTGGAGGCTTAAAATGGCAGTAGAAAACTTGGAGAATATGACTCTGGCTCAACTAAAAAACCTTGCTCGAGAGCATGGTATAAAGGGTATTTCTCTTTTACGCAAAAAAGAACTTATTGAAAAAATTAATAATCATTTTCAGAAGCAAGATAATCCGGTTACTGAAGCCAAAGTAACTAAAGAAGAAAGCCCTGAGGGCAAAGGTAAAGAAGAAAATCTTGAAGCCAAGGTAACTGAAGAAGAAAAAAAGCCTGATATTTCTCAAGAGAAAGAGCAATCATCATTAGAAGTGGATACGCCGACAAAGAAGCTCCGGGAAGCAAAATACCAGGACCAGGCGCATGAATATGCTGAAGGTTTGTTAGAAATTATGCCGGATGGTTTTGGATTTTTACGCCGGCAAAAGTATGCTATCTCTGATGATGATATTTATATATCAGCATCTCAGATACGCCGGTTTAATTTGCGAACAGGAGATATGGTAGCAGGCCACATCAGGCCGCCCAAGGATAACGAAAGGTATCACGCTTTGCTATACGTGCAGACTATAAATGGTGGGGATCCCGAGATTGCGGCAAAGAGGGCTTATTTTAGTTCTTTGACTCCCATTCACCCTATAGAACAACTGAAGTTGGAAACAGCTCCCAATAAATATTCTACGCGCATCATGGACCTTTTAATACCTATCGGTAAAGGGCAAAGAGGTTTAATTGTTTCTCCCCCCAAAGCCGGAAAAACAGTTTTACTTAAAGAAGTTGCCAATAGCATCTCAGAAAATTATCCGGAAGTACATCTTATTATCCTTTTAATTGATGAAAGGCCGGAAGAAGTTACCGACATGGAACGAAGTGTTAATGCTGATGTGGTAAGTTCTACTTTTGATGAGCGCCCGGAAAACCATATCCGCATGGCAGAACTGGTTTGGGAAAGAGCTCAGCGTTTGGTAGAACATGGTAAAGACGTGGCTATTTTGTTGGACAGCATTACCAGGCTTACTAGAGGTTATAACCTGGTGATACCACCGAGTGGAAGGACCCTTTCCGGAGGTATTGACCCGAGTGCATTTTACAAACCCAAGCGTTTTTTTGGAGCAGCACGGAAGATTGAAGAGGGGGGAAGTTTAACGATAATGGCAACTTCACTGGTAGACACGGGTAGTCGGATGGATGATGTTATTTATGAAGAATTTAAAGGTACCGGCAATTTAGAGCTTCATCTTGATCGTCGTCTCTCGGATCGCCGTATTTTCCCCTCTATTGATATTACCCGCTCCGGAACACGCCGCGAAGAATTGCTGTTAGATGAAGACAAGATAGAGTTAATGTGGGCCCTGCGAAAGGCCATGAGTGGTTCTTCCAACGCTGAGTTTTTGGAATTGTTGTTAAGTAAACTCAAGCAGACTGATCACAATGAAGATTTTTTAAAAAACATGCATAATCTTTAACATAAACCGGTATTTATTTTCTTCAACCCTGGTTGTTGCTTTATGTAAGTTATTGTGCTATCATGATTTTTGCAGTTATAAAGGAAGGAGGCAGAGATTATGAAAGAAGATATTCATCCCCAATATCAAAAGACAACTATTACCTGTGTTTGTGGGGAGACTTTGGAAACAGGTTCAACCAAAGAAAATATAAAGGTAGATATCTGTTCAAGATGCCATCCATTTTTTACCGGCAAACAAAAGTTTGTAGACACCGGAGGCCGTGTAGAAAGATTTAAGCGGAAGTACGGAAGGTAGCTTACTCTTTTATGAAATTTAAACAGGGCGAATTGTGTTTTTTTGCGCTCTGTTTTTTATATTTTTTAGGAGGCTAACATATTTGAAGCCAGACCAAATGATCGGTGGACAGGCAGTAATGGAAGGAGTGATGATGCGAAACCGCAGTAATATGGTAGTGGCCTGCCGGGATCCGGAGGGAGCCATTAAAACTATGCGGCAGAAATTATCACCTTTGGCGGAGAGATATCCTTTCTTGGGGTTGTTTTTTGTCAGGGGAATCATTACTTTTGTTGAATCATTAGTAGTAGGAATAAGAGCTTTAAATATTTCCACGGAACAGTTGTTGGAGTCTGAAGGAGAAGAAATGACTCCGTTTTTTACATTTTTAAGTGTTTTTTTAGGGCTTGCCATGGCTATATTGTTGTTCTTTTTATTTCCTACCTATTTGATCAGGTTTTTACCGGAACTATTCCCTTCTATCCAGGATTATCACGTTTTGCTAAATCTGTCGGAAGGTGTTTTACGGGTAGGAATTTTTGTATTTTATATATTAGTAATTTCGCGGTGGAATGAAATTAAAGGTTTTTTTGCTTATCACGGCGCGGAACACAAGGCAATTAATTGCTATGAGGGCGGCGAAGCACTAGAGGTAGAAAATGCCGATAAATACAGCACTCAACACGCGCGCTGCGGCACAAGTTATCTTCTTGTAGTAATGATTGTAAGCATTTTGGTATTCTCATTTTTTGGATGGCCTACGCTGGGGCAAAGGGTTTTAATTCGATTAGTGCTGCTGCCGGTTATAGCCGGATTGGCATATGAAGCTATTCGATGGACAGCGCAAAGTAGAGTAAAATGGGTAAAATTTATATCTTACCCGGGATTATGGTTGCAGAAATTAACTACGCGGGAGCCTGACCGGAAACAATTGGAAGTTGCCCTGGTATCATTAAAAAGTATATTAAATGAAGAAGAACCCCCGGAGCAGGCAAAGGATGGTGATGTTTGTGCTGGAGAAGCTTGAAGAAATCGAAAGAAAATATATGGATTTAGAAGAAAAAATCAGTTCTAATGAAGTGATGTCTCAGAAAGAATTATGGCAAAAATATTTAAAAGAACATGCTGCGCTTATGGAAACGGTAAATACTTATAGAGATTACAAGAAAGTAGTTGCAGACCTTCAACAGGCGCAAGAATTGCTTGCCGAAGAAGAAGATCAAGAAATGATTAACTACTTAAAACACGAGGAAAATGAGCTTAATCAACGCAAGGAAGAATTGGAAGAAAAATTAAAAATGCTTCTTATGCCCAAAGATCCAGGTGATGAGAAAAACGTAATTATGGAAATAAGGGCAGGCACCGGTGGAGAAGAAGCGGCGCTTTTCTCGGCAGAGTTACTGCGCATGTACACTCGCTATGCCGAGCAAAAAAATTGGAAGTTTGAACTCATGGATATGCATGCCACTGATATGGGTGGAATTAAAGAAGCAGTGTTTGCCATTGAAGGTAAGGGAGCATTCAGTTATTTGAAGTTTGAAAGCGGGGTGCATCGCGTTCAAAGAGTACCAGTTACGGAAACCGGAGGAAGAATTCATACTTCGGCGGCTACTGTGGCTGTTCTTCCGGAAGCGGAGGAGATAGAAGTAGAAATAAGAAACCAGGATCTCCGAATAGATTACTTTTGCGCAACCGGCCCGGGAGGTCAGAGTGTTAATACTACTCAATCGGCCGTTCGCATTACACATGTACCTACAGGCATTGTGGCTACTTGTCAGGATGAAAAATCCCAATTAAAAAATAAAGCCAAAGCCATGCGCGTGCTACGCTCGCGTATTTTGGAGAAGAAGCAACAGGAACAAGAAGCGCAATTAGACCAGGAGCGAAAAGACCAGGTAGGTTCCGGTGACCGCAGTGAAAGAATAAGAACCTATAACTTTCCTCAAAACCGGGTCACAGACCACCGTATAGGGCTCACCTTACATAAGCTGGACATTATATTAGAAGGCGCTCTTGATGAAATTATTGAGCCTTTGATTCAAAATCACCGGACAGAACTATTGTCCAGAACAGGTGAATAATTTATGAGTGTTGTAAAAGCTTATCCAGGCAGCATCAGCTGTATTCTATATGAGGCTGCTATTAAATTGAAAAATGCCGGCATTAAAGAAGGTCGCAGTGAAGCAGAAATTATCTTAAGTGAAATTACGGGTTTGAGCCGTTTAAAACTGTATGCTAATTCTAAAGAAAGTGTTTCACCTGCGGTGAAAGAACATTTTGATGAAGCAGTTAAATTACGTTCTAAGCGATTTCCCATGGCTTATGTCGTGGGCAAAAAAGAGTTTTACGGGCATGAATATTATATTTCTCCTGAAGTAATGGTGCCCCGTCCGGAAAGTGAACTTCTTATTGATGCGGTGAGAAGCAGGCTTAATAATTCAGAAAAAGGATATTTTCAAGAACTTAATATTGTTGATTTGGGCACCGGCAGCGGTGTTCTGGCAATAACACTGGCCTTGTTGTTTCCCCGCTCTTTATTGTGGGCAGTGGATGTTTCGCCTGAAGCTCTAAAAGTGGCACAAAAAAATGCCCGCCTTCACCGCGTGGATGACCGCATAACTTTTTTAGAGGGCGACTTCTGGGAGGCCTTGGATAGTAAACCTTATCATTTTAATATGATAATATCTAACCCGCCATATATACCCCGCTGTCAATTGGACAATTTAGAACCCGAAATCAAAAAATATGAACCTCGTTGTGCTTTAGATGGGGGCGCAGATGGCCTGGAAAGCTATCGTAATATATTTGCGGGTATGAAGTATTACGCATCTTTACCGGCTATTTTAGCTTTGGAAATTGATATAAATTGTGCCCGGAAAATTATCTCCTTGGGTCGGCAAGAACCGTTAATCAAAGAAATGGAAATTATTAACGATTACAGTAATCTTGATAGAATATTTATGGGATTAATGTATTAGGTAATTATTTGAGTTTTTTCCCAGTGGAGGTTACCGTTAATTTTCCATGCAAAACCCCTTTAACACTGACTAGTTGATTTGCTACTTCTTTAGCTTCTTTAACTTTGCCTTTTATGACCAGTATTTCCAGGCAATTATGATGATCAAGATGCACGTGCATAGTAGATAAAATAAGTTGATGGTATGAATGCTGTAATTCAGTTAGCAAATCGGTAAGTCCCCGGGTGTGGTGATCATAAACCAGGGTAATAGTTCCTGCTACTTCTTCCTTGTCATCTTCCCACTCTAACTCCACGAGATGATTGCGAATTAAATCTCTAATAGCTTCAGATCGGTTCTGGTAGCCTTTTTTTACTATTTCCTCGTCAAAGCGTTTTAATAAATCTTCTTCAATAGAAATACCGAATCTCTGTAATTTAGACAATATAAACCCCTCCTATCTCTTTTTCGATTTTATCATACAAATTATAATTATAAACTATTTACATTTATTATATATTAAAAAAATCTTAAGAGATAAAAAAGAGGATTTATGGTGGAAAGTAAGGAAGATTTTATTTAATTGAAAATGTGTAACCTTTCTCTTATAATTAATGTGGAAAAATGTTATTATATTTTATTTTGGTGAATTTAAGGATTTAAATCACATTATTACATATATTAATAAGTAAGCCGGGGATTTACTTCCAGGAGGGCTATTTCAAAATATGTGGGAAATAATCTTCAGCTTTGTGGGTGGATTAGGGCTTTTTCTTTTTGGCATCCAGATGATGTCCTCGGGGATGCAAAAAGCGGCAGGTGATAAATTAAGGCACATTCTGGAAGTATTAACTTCCAGGCCCTGGTTAGCAGTTATTACCGGTATAATTGTTACCTTTCTGGTACAGAGCAGCAGCACTACCTCTGTTATGGTAGTAGGATTTGTAAATGCCGGTATTATGAGTCTTGCTCAAGCAGTGGGAACAATTATTGGGTCAAATGTGGGAACCACCTTAACGGCCCAAATCATTTCCTTTGAAATTGAATTCCTGGCACTACCCGCTATAGGGCTGGGGGCATTGTTAAACTTTTTTGGGCCCCGCCGTTTCCATAAATATGTGGGTCAGGCCATTCTGGGATTTGGACTCCTCTTTTTAGGGCTTATTACCATGTCAGAGGGCATGAGCCCTTTGCAGGACACAGGTTATTTTCAACAATTAATAATCAGTTTTATAGATTATCCCTTGCTGGGAATTTTAATTGCGGCTTTGTTTACGGCTTTGCTACAGAGCAGTAGTGCTACTACGGCGGTGATAATATCTTTATCATTACAAGATATGATCACCTTTGAAGCTGCTATACCTTTGATTTTGGGAACTAATTTAGGTACCTGCATTACTGTTGTTTTTGCCAGTTTGGGAGCTAACCTTGCTGCTCGCAGAGCAGCAGTGGCGCATATATTTTTTAATGTTTTTGGTATAATACTTATTTTATTTCTAATGCAGCCTTTTACTTACATTATTACTGAAACAGCCACCGCCATCCCTCGCCAGGTAGCTAATGCCCATACACTTTTTAACGTATTTAACACCCTGGTGGTTTTAGTATTTTTCAACCATTTTGTGCGTTTGGTGAAAAGAGTTGTGCCGGGTGAAGAAAAAGAAATAGAAATGGGTTCAAAATATCTTGACCGCCGGATGCTCAGAACACCTGAAATGGCTATAGGAGGAATCCGCCAGGAAATTGTTCGCATGGCGAAAATTTGTCGGGAAATGGTAGAAGATGCCATGGAAGCCTTTTTGAGGAATGACTCTAAAAAAATGCAGCATGTTACGCAAATGGAAGAATTAATTGATGGGCTTGAAAAAGAAGTAAATTTTTATATTGCCGACCTTTCCCAGCACTCCTTAACTCATCATCAATCAATGGTTATATCCAGATTAATGTCGGTAAGTAATGATGTGGAAAGAATTGGCGATCATGCGGAAAATATTTTGCAGTTGGCGGAAACTAAAATTGAAGAAAAATTGCCCTATTCAACAGAAGCATTAACGGAGCTGCGTACAATGTATGAAAAAGTTGATTTGATGTTGAAAGATTCTATTCTCGCATTTCAGGATGAAAACCTGGAAATGGCTCGCCGGGTGATTAAAAATGACGATGAAATCGATTTTATGGAGAAAACACTGCGACAGCAGCATATAAAGAGAATAAATGAAAAAAAATGTTACCCTGTCTCGGGGGTTGCCTTTCTGGATGTTCTTAGTAACTTGGAACGCATAGCAGACCATGCTACCAATATGGCGGAATCAGTAGAAGGAGAATTTTAATGAAAACTTTTGTCAATAACATGGGGTGATTATATTATAAAAAATAGGGAGTTATTAACTGAAAAGAAAAAGAAAGGGCAGGCATCATCATGAATTTATGGACAAATGTAAAAGGGACAAAGCTCTTTTATTATGCAGGAAATAATCAAAGAGAAGCAATTAAGGAAACAGCTAAAATAATAAGAGAAGGTGGACTGGTGGCATTTCCCACAGAAACAGTGTATGGTTTGGGGGCAGATGCTTTTTGTGCACAAGCCATAGAACGCATATTTAATGTCAAAGGACGGCCCCTGGATAATCCTTTAATTGTTCATCTTTCAGAAGTTTCCCAGTTAGATCTGCTTGCCAAAGAATTGCCTCTTGAAGCCAAGAAATTAGGAGAGAAATTTTGGCCGGGTCCATTAACCCTGGTTTTACAGCGCAAGGAGGAGGTAACTTCGGTGGTTAGTGCCGGGCTTTCTACTGTGGCAGTGCGGATTCCGGCTCATAAAGCTGCCCTTGATTTGATCAGTGAAGCAAGAACTCCCATAGCAGCTCCCAGTGCTAATCTCTCCGGGAGGCCAAGTCCTACGGAGCCTTCTCATGTAGAGCAAGATTTGGCGGGTAAAATTGATGCCATCCTGGATGGGGGTATTTGTTCCATAGGCTTAGAGTCAACGGTGGTTGATTTAACGGGAAAAGAGCCGGTTTTATTGCGTCCGGGAGGCGTGAATGTAGAGCATATAGAATCTTGCCTTAGCCGTCCCGTACTAAGAATAGGTGGCCAGAATTCCCAAAAGCCGGCATCACCGGGGATGAAATACCGTCACTATGCACCTCAAAACCGCCTAATTTTATTTAAAGGAGGAAATGATACCGTCCACTTTAATATGGTAGCTTATTATGAATCTTTTATAAAACAGGGGCAAAGAGTGGGGGTTTTATGTTCCCGGGAAAAAGCAGGATTTTTCCCCCAGGCGGGAGTAGAAATTTGGGGAGAACGAGCCAATATGCAAGAGGCTGCCTCGTATCTTTATCGAAAATTGCGCGAACTGGATAAAGAAGAAATTGATATTATCCTGGTAGAGGGTTTTAAAGAAGAAGGGATAGGGTTAGCCTTAATGGACAGATTAAAAAAGGCAGCGGATCATATAATAGAGGATTAGAAAATTTAAAGCGAAAATATAAAGGCACGGGGAAGGTTCCGTTGCCTCCATTGCCTCGCAATATACTTGGACGGTTCGAGTTTCCCGTAGCGAAGCGAAGGCTGCAGGGAAGGCAATGCAACCGTACCCGAGTCAAAGGAGGCAACAAAACCGTCCCCGTGCCTGCGTGCCTTGTCGGGACGCTCATTCTGATTTTTCGCTGTAGTGCTAATGTGTTTATAAATAGTAGGAGAGTAAGGTAAGGTGATTATGATGTTAAGTATAATTTTTGTATGTACCGGGAATACATGCCGCAGTGTAATGGCTGAAATGCTTCTAAAGTATTATTTGGAGAACGAAGTGAAAGCAGGAAACTTGGAAGTTAGTTCTGCCGGCTTAGATGCTTTAGAAGGAAGCGATGCTACCTATGAAGTAAAGCAACTGCTTGCAGAAGAAGGAGTGGGAACATTTACGCATAAGGCTCGATGCTTAACATCCGAGATGGTTGATTCTGCCGATTTAATCCTGGTGATGACCGGTAATCATGCAAAAATCTTAAAAGAAGAATACCCTCAAGCTCAAAACAAAATTAAGTTATTAAAAAGATTTGCCGGTGTTACAGATGGTGATTATGATATAACAGATCCTTACGGAGGAAACTTACAAGTATATAGAAATTCTTTGCAGGAAATTAAGTCTTCAGTTTGGAAGCTAATAAGTAAATTAGAAATTAATCCAAATGGAATAAATTAGTTTAGGGAAATGAGGGGTAATAAAAAAATGAAAATAGCTTTAGGTTGTGATCATGCCGGATTTAAACTCAAAGAGTTTATTAAAGACCATCTCATTCAAGAAGAATTCTATGTTTATGATTTTGGTACTTTTGATGAGACCTCCATAGATTACCCTGACATTGCTTATTTGGTAGGAGACAATGTTTCCCGGGGATTTTTTGATCGGGGCATATTTATCTGCGGTAGTGGAGTAGGAGGCTCTATAGTTCTTAATAAAGTAGGTGGCGTTAGAGCGGCCCTCTGTAGGGAGCCATATACAGCAAGATTATCTCGAGAACACAATGATGCCAATGTCCTGGCTTTAGGGGGCCGAATTACCGGCGCCGGCCTGGCCTTGGAGATCGTCGAAGTGTTTCTGGCTACAAATTTTCAGGCAGGGCGCCATCAGACGCGATTGGAAAAAGTGAATCTTTATGAAAAACAATATCAAGCAAAAAATAAGGAGAAATAATTAAATTTAAAATTTCTTATTTTTAAGAAGGGAGAATAATTATATGAATGAACAAACAAACAAAAACCAGACCTGCCCCAGTTCTCAGCTAAAGAAGTTTGATCCCCAGGTAGCGCAAGCTATTGAAAATGAAAATAATCGCCAAAATGAAAAAATTGAATTGATTGCTTCCGAAAATATTGCAAGCACAAGGGTCATGGAAGCGCAGGGTTCAATACTTACCAATAAATATGCTGAAGGGTATCCCGGAGCACGATATTACGGGGGTTGTGTGCATGTGGACGTAGTAGAGGAGCTGGCGCGGCAGCGAGCCCGGGAAATGTTCAATGCCGATCATGCCAATGTGCAGCCTCATGCCGGGGCAAATGCTAATCTGGCTGTATACTGCGCAGTTTTAAAACCGAGTGATCGTATTCTGGGAATGGAACTAACTCATGGCGGACACCTGACTCATGGCTTCGCAGCCAGTATTTCAGGAAAATATTATCAGGCAAGCTTTTATGGGGTGGACCCTGAAACCGGGTTAATTGATATGGAGAGGGTACGTAAAATAGCTCGGGAAAAAAAGCCCAACTTGATAGTAGCAGGTGCAAGTGCATATCCCCGTATTATAGATTTTCAAGAGTTTGCAAACATAGCAGACGAAGTAGGCGCTTATCTAATGGCAGATATTGCCCATATAGCCGGGTTGGTAGTAGCCGGCCTGCATCCATCGCCGGTGGGGCATGCTCAATTTGTTACTACCACTACCCACAAAACCTTAAGGGGACCGCGCGGAGGTTTAATTTTATGTGACTCTAAATATGCCGGCTCTATAGATAAAGCCATTTTCCCCGGTATTCAAGGCGGTCCCTTAATGCATGTCATTGCTGCAAAGGCAGTTGCCTTCAGGGAGGCTTTGCAACCCGAGTTTGTGGATTATCAAAAACAAGTTATAGAAAATTCCCGAACCCTGGCGGAATCATTACAGGCTCGTGGGTTTGATTTGTTAACCGGAGGTACCGATAATCACATGATTTTAGTTGATCTAAGAAGCAAGGAACTTACCGGTCAAGAAGCGGAAAAAATTCTTGAACAGGTAGGAATTACTGTAAATAAAAACACCATTCCCCATGATACCCAACCTGCACAGATAGCCAGTGGCATAAGAATAGGAACACCTGCCGTTACCACCCGGGGCATGGGAGCAGAAGAAATGAAGCAATTGGCAGATATTATCAGTGAATCCTTGCACAATTATAATCAGGAAACAAAGCTAAACCATCTGCACCAAAGGGTAATAGAACTTTGTGAAGCTTTTCCTTTACCTTCACATCAATCTTTTGACCCAGAAATGTAAAGTAATGGAGGGGTTAAAAAATGAAAAATTATTTTTTAGTTGGCCATCCTCTTGTCCATCACAAACTGGCGTATTTAAGACAGCATAAAACGGGACCTAAAGAATTCCGCTCTCTTGTGGAAGAAGTAACAACTTTATTGCTTTATGAAGCGACCCGTTCTCTGCCTACTGTAGAGACAGAAGTAGAAACTCCTATCGGAAGGGCCCGGGGCAAAGCTATTACGGAGAAATGCGATTTTATTGTTATCCTAAGGGCCGGCCAGGGGATGATTACCGGGGCATTAAGATTAATTCCCAGTGCCAAAGTAGGAATTGTGGGTATGTATCGAGATCATAATACCCTCCAGCCAATCCAGTATTATTGCAATTTGCCGGCCAACTTGGGCGAACGGCACAGTATTATTTTGGATCCCCTACTGGCTACGGGAGGTACTGCCAATGAAGTAATTAATTTGCTGAAACAGGAAGGAGCCCGGGATATAAAAATAATTTCTTTGATTGCTTCTCCTGAAGCTTTGAATACTTTATCTCATACTCATCCGGAAGTGGAAGTATATTTGGCTTCTATTGATAATGGTTTGGATGCTAACGGTTATATTGTTCCGGGTCTCGGTGATGCCGGTGATCGTCTGTTTGGCACCGACTAGAAATTAACAAGAAAGTGAGGGAGCCCTTATTAACAAACGTCCACCTTGGGATGAATATTTCATGAATATTGCAGAAGTAGTTTCGCAGCGTTCCACCTGTATGCGACGAAAGGTAGGCGCGGTAATTGTTTCCGGTAAAAGGATACTTGCTACCGGTTATAACGGTGCTCCCACTGGCCTGGAGCATTGTGAGAATTACGGATGCATCCGGGTGCAGCAAAATGTTCCTTCGGGAGAGCGCCATGAGTTATGCCGGGGGTTACATGCCGAACAGAACGCGATTATTCAAGCGGCTCTTTATGGAGTAAGCATTCGCGATGGAGTTATCTATTCTACACATCATCCCTGCGCGGTTTGTGCCAAGATGTTAGTGAATGCGGGGCTGCAAAAGGTAGTAATAAGAGACGACTATCCGGACCAGATGTCTAAAGATTTACTAGAGGAAGCCGGGATAGTAATTGTAATTATAAAATCTTCCAAAATTGAGTGACACATGTAAAAATTTAAAAAAGTTAATTTGTTTAATTAGCCATTGCAGTAATAATTTTAATAGTGTAGAATCAAACTTAATGAGGTTTTATTAAGATGAAACCTAAGGAAAGCATAGGTATATTAAAAGGATTGGCTTTGATAGCGCAAGCAGGGCTATCAATAGCGTTGCCGCTGGTCTTTTTTATCTGGCTGGGGCAGAGGGTTGCCGATTATATAGGGTATGAAGGACTTTTTTTAATTATTGGCATATTTTTGGGATTAGTTACCGGGTTTATGCTTGTTTACCGTCTTCTTTTTAAGAACTTGGATGTAAATGATAATCACGATTAAACAAGCAGTGATTTGGTGAAAATAGGGTGAAGATATGAACGAGTATAACTATTTTCGCAAGCAGTTTTTAATTCGTTTTGTAGGTATTTTTTTAATCTTAGCAGCGCCCCTTTTGTTATTAGGTTACTCGGAAGCATTGTATGGATTTGCTTTTGGGGCTCTACTGGCGGGTTTGTTTTTTATAGTACACGGCCATGTTTTGGCTAAGTCACTGCAGTTGCCTTCCATGAGAGCTCGTTTTTATATTTTTAGTCATTACGTGCTCAGGTACGTTCTCTATTTTATAGCCTTAATGGGAGCGATTCAGAGGCCAGACATTCACTTTTTGGGAGTAGCTGCAGGGCTAATATTGCCGCGGCTGGTAATTTTAATATTTTATACCTTTGGTAGTAAAAATATAAAGCCGGCGGAAGTAAGAAACAGTTTAAGTAATTTATAGCGGTCAACTTTAATCATACAGCTACAGATGTATTAGTTAAAAAGTTGGAGTTCAAGTAATTAGGTGTGGTAAAAAATATGCCTTTAAAGTTGACCGCTTTATAATATTTAGGGTATTGAAGGGAAGATATTATGGAAGCCGATTTTGGGATTAAAACTTATTTCACCATTTTTGGCCTGAATATAAACTCCACTATTCTGGTGACCTGGGGCATAATGATCATCCTTACGGTTTTAGCCTTAATCACCCGCAGTAAGTTGCAAAAGGTGCCGGGCACGCTGCAGTTAGTTATGGAGATGGTGGTAGAAGGGGTACACTGGCTAGTGGATAGCACAATGGGAAAAGGACAGCGAGGATTTGCCCCCTACATTCTAGCCCTTACTTTATATTTGCTTTTTGGCAACCTGACTGGTATTATCGGAGTGCGTCAGCCTACGGCTGATTTAAATACTACCTTTGCCCTGGCCATAATTACTTTTTTCATGGTGCATATTCACGGAATAAAAGCTAAGGGAGGATTCGGTTATTTTAAAACCTTTTTTGAACCCTTGGCTTTTATGTTCCCTCTTAATGTAATTAGTGAACTGGCTTTGCCGGTTTCTTTAAGTTTCCGTCTCTTTGGTAATATGCTTGGCAGCCTGGTTATCCTTTTCTTAATGTATAATTTTGCCCCTGTTATAGTACCTGTAATAGGGCATATGTATTTTGATCTTTTTATTGGATTAATACAGACATTTATATTTGTGATGTTAACCTTAACTTTTATTACCCTGGCTAAGGATTAACTGCTTTAAGGAGGACAAGATGGAAGAACTAGCCGAATTTTTACAAACACTTAGCTTGGAAAACTTGATTACATGGCTCTCTCAATTTGAGCCTGCTGCCATAATTTTGGCTGCGTCGGCATTGGGTGCTGCCATAGCCATGGTAGCCGGCATTGGCCCGGGAATTGGTCAAGGTTTTGCTGCCGGGAAGGGAGCTGAAGCAGCCGGTCGCAAACCCGGGGAAATTCGGCAAACTACCTTTGTAATGCTCTTGGGTGCTGCAGTAGCTGAAACTTCCGGTATATTTAGCCTTATTGTGGCTTTAATTCTATTGTTTGCTTCACCCCTGGTTAACCTGGATGCTTCTTGGATGATTTTGGCCTCCTCTGCAATTGCGGCCGGCATTGCCATGGTTGCCGGTATTGGCCCCGGCGTGGGTCAAGGCTATGCTGCCGGAAAAGGAGTGGAGGCAGTTTCAAATCGCCCGGATGTTCAGGGTTCTATATTGCGGGCAATGTTTTTAGGACAGGCAGTAGGGCAAACTACGGGTATTTACGCCTTGATAATTGCCCTTATTTTAATGTTTGCAAATCCTTTTTTATAATTAGGGAGAGGTTTACTAGATTAATAGAACTGAAGTAATATTTTTGTGATAGTAAAAACAAGCAAGGTGGTTGAAGAGATATGTTTGAAACGGGAGTGGTAGTTTTAGCTGCTTCGGCTGTTGCAGCGGGTTTGGCCATGGTAGCCGGCATTGGCCCGGGAATTGGTCAAGGTTTTGCTGCCGGTAAAGGAGCAGAATCTGCGGGAAAGAATGTTAAAGAAATACGGCAATCTACCTTTGTTATGTTGTTAGGAGCAGCGGTAGCGGAAACTTCAGGTGTTTTCAGCCTGGTAGTGGCACTTATCCTGTTGTTTGCCAATCCTTTGGTAGAGATGGACGCTACCAGGGTGATTTTGGTAGCTTCCACGCTGGGTGCCGGTTTTGCCATGATTGCCGGTATTGGTCCCGGTGTCGGTCAGGGATATGCTGCCGGGAAGGGTGTAGAAGGTTCGGCAAACCGTCCTAAATGGCAGGGAGCTATTATGCGGACCATGTTGTTAGGGCAAGCAGTAGGCCAAACTACAGGTATTTATGCTTTAATTATTGCTTTAATATTACTTTTTGCAAATCCGCTGATTTAGTTTCAAGCGGGATATCAAGGTTATAGAATGATTATTTATTTTAAGTTAAGAAGGAGGTTAAAGAAATGATTACAGGAGAAGCTTTAATTTTGGCTGCATCTGCACTGGGCGCCGGAATCGCTATGGTAGCAGGGATAGGCCCCGGTATCGGCCAGGGTTTTGCTGCCGGTAAAGGTGCGGAAGCTGTGGGGAGGCAACCGGAAGCTCAGGGAACTATTTTACGTACCATGCTGCTGGGGGCAGCGGTAGCGGAAACAACTGCTATCTATGCTTTAGTTGTAGCTTTGATATTGCTGTATGCCAATCCACTCATCCAGCTTTATCAAAATATTGTGGGTTAGTTCTCCGTTGACTTTAATTTGTGCGGGGAAGGAGGTAATTTGATTGGAAAGCCCTATCATTGATATTAGCCCGGAAATGCTATTGTTTCAGGCCATTAATATTTTCATCCTCTTCCTGATTCTGCGGCGGTTTCTTTATCAACCCCTGACCAATCTTATGCAAAGCCGTACACAGGAAATTGAAGAGGGTTTGGAAGAAGCTAAAAAAAACCGGGAGCGGGCACAGCAACTGCAGGAGGAATATGACAGTGAAATTCAGAAAGCGCGTCGGGAAGCAAGGGAGATTATAGAAAAAGCTTCCCGGCAGAAAGATGAAATTATTAAAGAAGGCAAGGAAGAAACCCAAAAGCAGACGGAAAAAATGCTCAGCGAAGCCAAAAAAGAAATTGAGATAGAAAAAGAAAGGGCTTTCGAGGCATTACGTCAGGATATAGTGTACTTTTCCGTGAACATTGCGGAAAGGATTATTGCCAAAGAAATTGATCCAGAAGCACAAAAAGAGATGGTAAACCGCTATCTGGAAGAAGTAGGGAGAGAGTAATGAGTGTAGTAATTGTTTCCCGTAAATATGCGCGAGCCCTCTATGAAATATCAGAGGAAAAAGATATTTCCGAGCAAGTTTTGAAGGCTTTAGAAGAGATTCAAAGTATATTGGAAAAAGAGCAGTTAATACAATATTTGGCTACTCCTTTGCTCGAAAAAGAGTCTAAAAAAGAACTATGCAACAGGGTTTTGGAGCAAGTCAATTTAAAAAAAGAAGTTTTTGTTACCCTGCAGAATTTCATGTTTTTATTAATAGAGAAAAAGAGGATTGATTTAATTGCCGGCATATGTGAAGAATTTCGGCATATCTATCACTATAATAGGAATATACAGGAAGTGGAAGTAATTACCCCCGACGGTCTCTCTACCGAGCAAAAAGAACGAATGGTAGCTATTATGGAAGAGTTTACCCAGAAAAAGGTCCTGGTAGAGGAGAGGCAAGATCAGAATTTAGTCGGGGGAATAAAAATAATAATAGGGACAAGGGTACTGGACGGAAGTGTTCCGGCCCGGTTAGAGCGTATAAAGGAAAACCTGCAAAAACCGGCAGGTTAAAAAATATGATTTATTTGGGAGAATTTAGGAGGTGACACAGTGAGTATTCGCTCCGAAGAAATAAGTAATATTATCAAAAGGCAAATTGAAAGTTATGAAGATAAAGTAGATCTGGTAGACACCGGAGTTGTTATTTACGTGGGTGACGGTATTGCCCGTATTTACGGTTTGGAAACTTGCATGGCATCGGAGCTTTTAGAATTTCCTCACGGAGTTTACGGTGTGGCTTTAAACCTGGAGGAGGACAATGTAGGAGCGGTTATCCTGGGAGACTTTGAAAAGATAAGGGAAGGGGATACTGTAAAAAGGACAGGGCGTATTGCCCAGGTTCCGGTGGGAGAAGCTTTATTAGGCAGGGTAGTTAACTCCCTAGGGCAGCCTTTGGACGATAAGGGCCCCATTGAAACCGAGAACTATAATCCCATTGAAAGATTAGCTCCCGGCGTTACACATCGCCAACCGGTGAATGAACCTCTGCAAACTGGCATCAAAACCGTAGATTCCATGATTCCTATAGGGCGAGGCCAGCGTGAGTTAATTATCGGAGACCGCAGTATAGGTAAGACAGCCATTTTATTGGATACAATATTGAATCAAAAAGATTCTGACGTGCACTGTATTTATGTAGCTATAGGACAAAAACGTGCTACAGTGGCCGGTCTGGTGCGCCTTTTGGAGGAATACGGGGCCATGGAATACACCACGATAGTATCTGCTACAGCCAGCGATCCCGCCCCATTGTTATATTTTGCCCCATACGCCGGCTGTGCCATGGGAGAATATTTTATGTCTCAAGGCAAACATGCCCTGGTCATGTATGATGACCTTTCCAAGCATGCAGTTTCTTACCGTCAGCTTTCCCTTTTGCTGAGGCGCCCCCCTGGCAGGGAGGCATATCCCGGAGACGTATTTTACCTCCATTCTCGGCTTTTAGAAAGGGCGGCCAAGCTCAGCGATGAATACGGAGGCGGTTCTTTAACTGCAATTCCCATTATTGAAACCCAGGCAGGCGATCTTTCCGCTTATATACCTACCAATGTGATTTCCATTACCGATGGTCAGATATACCTGGAAGGAGATCTCTTCTTTGCCGGGGTGAGGCCGGCAATTAATGCCGGGCTATCTGTTTCCCGGGTAGGCGGAAATGCTCAAACCAAAGCTATGAAAAAAGTCGCCGGGCGTTTGCGTTTAGACCTGGCCCAATTCCGAGAACTGGAAGCTTTTGCCCAATTTGGAACAGAGCTCGACAAAGCTACTCAGGCCAGCCTAAATCGGGGAGAAAAGATCGTAGAAGTGCTTAAACAAGATGAGTATCAGCCTATGCCTATTGAAAATCAGGTGGCCATCATTTACCTGGCTATCAATGGATATCTTGATGACATTCCTACCAACCAGGTGAGCAGTTTTGAGGATGCGTTTCTGCGGAATTTGCAAACAGAATATGCAGATCTGCTCAAAGAAATTAAAGAAACAGGCACTCTGGAAGATGACAGGGAAGAAAGATTAAAAGAAGCCATAGAAAATTTTAAGCAGGGTTGGGATGTAAACGAACCCGCTTCCTAAGCTCTTTTTAAAAATTTGATGTAAGGAGATAAGTAGCATGGCTTCCAGCACACGAGAAATTAAAAGACGCATAAAAAGTGTTCAGAACACCAAGCAAATAACCAGGGCTATGGAAATGGTGGCAGCAGCCAAGCTGCGCCGTGCCGAGCAAAGAGTAAAGGATAATCGTCCATACATCCACCATTTAAGTCAATTTATAGGACGGGTGCTGGCATTTTCTCCTCCCATCCGCCATCCTCTTTTGTGGGAAAGCGAGGAAAATATTGCTCCCAAGAAAGGCTATTTAGTGATCACTTCCGACAGGGGGTTATGTGGAGGTTATAATTCCAACCTTTTAAGACGATTAACCCAGGATATTGAAGACCCCTCTGCTTCCAATATTATGGTTCTGGGACGTCGCGGTCGTGATTATTTTAAGCGGTTTGGTTATCCTATTACCTATGAGCAAATATATTTGGCAGATTACCCCGCCTGGGAAGATATTCGGGAAATTGGGGTTCAAATGTTGCAGATGTTTGAAGAAGGGGTTTTTGGTGAGCTGTACCTTGTTTATAATGAATTTATTAATGCTTTGCAGCAGCGGCAAATAATTACCCGGCTTTTACCTATGATGCCGCCCGATGAAGACGAATTACCGGAATTTGATGAAACTCTTTATTTCAGTTATGAACCCGGCGCGGAGGAGGTATTGGATGGGCTTTTACCTCGTTATATCTATAGCTCTATTTACGCCGCGGTTTTGGAAGCGAAAGCTTCTGAATTCGGAGCACGGATGTCAGCTATGAATGCAGCTAACAATAATGCGGATGATATGATTGAAGAACTTACTCGAACTTATAATCAAGCCCGCCAGGCAGCTATTACCCAGGAATTATTAGAAATTGTAAATAGCGCGGAAGCCTTGCGGCAAAGCGAGTAAATATTTTAAATACTTTAATGAGGTGATTTAAAGATGTCCAACAAAGGAAAAGTACAACAGGTCATAGGGCCGGTTGTAGATATAGAATTTGCTGAAGGTGAACTACCTTTTATCTATGATGCTGTTGTCATTAAGGATGAAACTGGAGTAAGGACTCTGGAGGTGGCCCAGCATTTAGGAGATAAAAGTGTGCGCTGTATATCTATGTCTTCTACTGAGGGCTTGGTAAGAGGAATGGAGGCCGTGAGCAAGGGAGAGCCCATTACCGTGCCGGTAGGTAATTCTACGCTGGGCCGGCTTTTTAATATCTTAGGTGAAGTGATTGATGAAGGGGAACCGGTGGAAGGCGAGGATCGCTATCCTATTCACCGGCCTGCTCCCGAGTTAGAAATGCAAGAACCGGCCACGGAAGTATTAGAAACGGGCATTAAGGTCATTGATCTTTTGGTTCCATATGCGCGGGGTGGAAAAGTAGGGCTGTTTGGCGGTGCTGGTGTTGGAAAGACTGTCTTGATTATGGAATTAATCCGTAGTATTGCTTATGAGCACGGTGGTTATTCTGTTTTTGCCGGTGTAGGCGAGCGAACCCGCGAAGGCAATGACCTCTGGTTGGAAATGAAAGAATCCGGAGTAATTAATAATACAGCCCTGGTCTTTGGGCAAATGACAGAGCCGCCCGGTGCCCGCTTGCGGGTCGGGCTCACCGGTTTAACCCTGGCTGAATATTTCCGGGATGTAGCCGGGCAGGATGTGCTGCTCTTTATTGATAATATATTCCGTTTTACCCAGGCAGGAACCGAAGTCTCTGCTCTCTTGGGGCGCATGCCCTCTGCTGTGGGTTATCAGCCTACTTTGCAGACAGAAATGGGGGAACTGCAGGAACGCATTACTTCCACTAAAAAAGGGTCTATTACTTCCATCCAGGCCATTTATGTGCCTGCTGACGACCCCACTGACCCTGCTCCCGCTACAACTTTTGCTCACTTAGATGCCAGCACGGTATTGGATAGGTCAGTGGCAGAATTGGGAATTTATCCAGCCGTGGATCCACTGGGTTCCACCTCGCGCCTGTTGAATCCCCGCATATTGGGTGAAGATCACTATAATGTAACCCGGCGGGTGCAGGAAGTGCTTCAGCGTTACCGTGAGCTTCAAGATATCATCGCCATTTTAGGCATGGATGAACTATCTGATGATGATAAGCTCGTAGTGGCTCGTGCCCGTAAGATTCAGAGATTTCTGTCACAGCCGTTTTTCGTGGCGGAACAGTTTACCGGTATGGCCGGCGCTTATGTTCCCCTTAAAGAAACTATAAGAGGATTTCAGGAAATTGTAGAAGGTCGCCATGATGATCTTCCCGAAGGCGCTTTTTACATGGTAGGCACTATTGAGGAAGCGGTGAAAAAAGGCGAGGAAATGGCTTCTGCTTAATATACCTGTTAACTTTATCTCACCGGAAAGGTAGAATGAAAGTATGGGAGAAGAAATACAACTTATAGTAGTTACACCGGAAAAGCTTCTATTTGATGACCGGGTGGAAAATGTTATAGTGAAAGGTTCCGAAGGGGAAATGGGCATCTATTATGACCATGCTCCTCTGGCTACCCGATTAGGTATAGGTATTTTACAGGCGCAAGCCGGGAAAGATTACTATTCCTTAGCTATTAGTGGTGGAGGTTACCTGGAAGTGTTGCCTACGCAGGTTACTATTCTGGCGGATACGGGAGAGCGTCCTGAAGAGATAGATGTGGAAAGGGCTGAAAGAGCTAAAGAAAGGGCAGAGGAAAGGCTTTCTAAGGCAGAAACAGACCCTGACGTAGATTTTATAAGGGCAAGGGCAGCCTTACAGCGAGCCATCACACGGATCAGGACTGTATCCGGTGAATAAATTTTTGATTTACTCATTTACAACCTGAAAAAAATTATAATTGAGGTAGAAATGCATAATTATGCGGGAAATATCCATATCCATTCCACTTATTCCGATGGAACCGGTAGTATAGAAGAAATAGCAGCAGCAGCGAATGCGGCGAACCTTGATTTTGTTATCATTACCGACCATCTTTCCCGAGAAGGAGCCCACGAAGAAGGCAAATATGGGCGCACCCATATTATTGTGGGAGTTGAACTTAACCAAGAGGCCAACCATTATTTAGCAATGGATACTACGGCTTTTATAGAAGACTATTCTTCCGAACCACAAAAAACTATCGATGAAGTGAACCGGCAGGGCGGTTTCGGTTTTTTGGCCCACCCTTTTGAAAAAGGATCTCACCTGGTAACGGAAGGAGCAGCTTACCCCTGGATCGATTGGACGGTAAACGGGTTTACCGGTATTGAATTGTGGAATTACTCTTCTCAGTGGAAGGGAAAAGCGACTTCCCGCTGGAAAATATTTTTGTGGTATTTTGGAGATCGAGATGCTCCGGTGAAAGCAGGTCCTCCCCGCCAATGCTTGAAAATCTGGGATGCCTATACTCGGGAAAAACCGGTAGTGGGTATTGGAGGGACTGACGCCCATGCTATAAAATTCCGGGTGGGTTTTTATACTATGGAAATATTCCCTTACCGGGATCTTTTTCATACTATTAACACCTATGTTTGCTTGCCTGAAAAATTGAATGAAGAATCAGCGGTTGCCCGAAGACAAATTAAGGAAGCCCTTAAAAAAGGTAACTGTTATATTTGTTTTGATCGTTATCGGGGAGGGCACAACTTTTATTTTGGAGCCTTGAACGGTTCCGAAGAAATACCCATGGGGGGCAAAACTAAATTGAGCGATACGCTTCAATTGCAAGTTAAAGCACCTCACCACCGCTCATATATCCGCTTGATCAGGAATGGAGAACTAATTTGTGAATGCAGAAGCCGGCAATTAAACTATAAAGTTTCAACTCCCGGAACTTACCGCGCAGAAGTGTATTTTTGCCCCCTATTTGGCAGGCGTCGGCCGTGGATTTTTAGTAACCCCGTTTATATTGAGGGCTAATTTATGTGGCTACCCTTGTGGGAGAAATGAAGAAATTATTTCCCGGGAAATAATTTATAATTAGCAGGAGAAAACAATGCCATCTAAAACAGCAAAAATCAGGATAATTGAGAAGAAATTCAATTTGCAGGTAGATGATGATGAATTACATGGAGAAGTATTTATACCTGCAGATGAACAAAAAATTAAAGGAGGCCTCATACTTTGCCATGGCATCCCTTCAGGAGAAGGCCGGCAGTCCAAAGGGTACGATTACCTTGGCCGCCTTTTTGCCCGCCGGAGATTAGCCACTGTTTTTTTTAACTTTCGGGGTACAGGGGAAAGCGGAGGCAATATTGACCTTGTGAATTGGAAAGAAGATCTGCAAGCAGTGATTAATTATTATTTTACAGATTATGGATACTCCCCTTTGATTTTTTTGGGGTTTAGCGCCGGAGCAGCGGTGGCTTTAGAGGCAGCAGTGGAAGATGATAGGGTAAAAGCCTTGGCGCTGGGGGCTTGCCCCGGCAATTTTTCTTTTTTAATGGAAAAGCTTACACCGGAAGCCGTATGGGAATGGTTTCGGCAGATCGGCCTTTTCCGCCGGCCCACTGCACTTCCCCCTCAAGAAGAGTGGCTTCAACGGTTTATGAGCATTCGTCCCGAAGAAAAAATTCATCTTTTGCCCCCCCGGCCTATTTTAATTATGCACGGGGAAAAAGATGATTTAGTAACTCTTTCGCATGCGCATACCCTTTATGAGAGAGCAGGCGGAGATAAACGCATAGTTACATTCCCCCGGGTGGGGCATCGCCTGCGTAGTTCTCGCAAGGCTTTAAAATATCTGCAGATTTGGATAGAAGAATTCCTGACAGCTAATCTATAAATCTGATTCATTAAGAATGAAAGGTTATTTTTCCTTTTAAAATTCAATTAGGTTTTCAAGCCCATAGATCAATTTTTTAAGACCGACAGCTTCTTTGACTGCCATAACCAGGCCCGGCATAAATGAACTCCGATCCAGTGAATCGTGACGGATGCTTAAAGTTTGTCCCTTGCCGCCGAACATGACTTCCTGGTGGGCTACTTTTCCCTGCAATCTAACACTGTGGAGGTGAATGTCTCCAATTTTACCTCCTCGAGCGCCGTTTATCTTTTCTATTTCTTCAGTCTTGTTTTCAGAGGTGCTGCTAATGCCAAAATTTTCCTGTTCTTCTTTGATCATTTGGGCTGTTTTTAAGGCTGTGCCGGAAGGAGCATCAATTTTTTGATCGTGATGCAATTCAATTATTTCTACCTGGGGCAAAAAGCGGGCGGCGATGCAGGAAAATTTCATCATTAATATTGCTCCCAGGGCAAAGTTGGGGGCAATAATGGCCCCGGTTTCGTAGCTTTGAATCCATTCATTAATTTCTTCAAGGTCTTCATTAGTTAATCCTGTAGTGCCCACCACCGGAACAATGTTGTTTTGCAAGGCTGTATGAATATGCTCCTTTACCACGGTAGGAGCTGTAAAATCTATCATTACCTGTGGTGCCGTGTTGCTAATAACATATTCCAGGTCATTTGAAATATAAATTCCCAAAGCTTGATTTTGGGTTATGAGTCCGATATCTTTTTCCGTATTATTTATATCTATGGCTCCTACCAAATCCAGGTTTTCTTCTTTGCTTACGGTTTTGGTTGCTTCCTGGCCCATTTTTCCGCAAGCGCCGCAAATGATTACTTTAATATTCGACATTTTCTCTTTACCCTCCTTGCTTTAGTATACTATTGTTATTTTAAATAACTATTGCAGTTATGAAATAAATGATATAATATATTTATTGTGAGATTTATATTGACTCTTATTTTAACATATGTATAAGGCTGCTACAATTTTTAAGGCAACATTTTATATGCTTGTCTTATTTTATCCTTAAGAGGAAATAAAAAGGATAAATTAGGGTTAGAAGTAAAGCCCTCAAAATAATAATAGAATATGCAGCAATATTATTGGAGCTAGTAAATTTAACACAAAAAGGAGGAAGATTATGTTGAAAGTAGCTATCAACGGATTTGGCAGAATAGGGCGACTGGCGTTGCGCGCCGGATGGGGTAGAGAGGAGTTCAAAGTAGCCGCGGTAAACGATCTAACTGACAGCGCTACTTTAGCCCATCTGCTGAAATACGATTCTAATTACGGTATTTTCGACGAAGATGTCGAAGTGCGCGGGGACAACATTATGATTGGAAACGACGAGATCAAAGTTTTTGGTGAAAAAGATCCCGCAAGTCTTCCCTGGAAAGACCTGGACATAGACATAGTTGTGGAGTCTACCGGTTTATTTACTTCCCGCGAAGCCGCTGCTGCCCACTTTAATGCCGGGGCGAAAAAAGTAATAGTCAGCGCCCCGGGGAAAGGCATGGATCTAACTGTAGTATTGGGCGTAAACGAAAGTGATTACAGCCATGATGATCATCATGTTATCTCTAATGCTTCTTGTACTACTAATGCTTTAGCCCCGGTGGTCAAGGTCTTGCAAGAGAATTTTGGAGTAAAAAAAGGTTTGATGAACACTGCCCATGCCTATACCAATGATCAATCATTACTGGATTCTCCTCATAAAGATTTGCGCCGTACGCGTGCTGCCGGTGTTTCTATCATTCCTACCACTACAGGTGCGGCTAAAGCTGTAGGGCTGGTTATACCAGAGCTGGATGGCTTGCTTAACGGATTTGCCTTGAGGCTTCCCACTACTACTGTATCTTTGATCGATCTGGTTGCAGAATTGGCGAAAGATGCTGATGAAAATGAAATTAATGAGGCTTTCAAGCAAGAAGCAGAGCGGTCTTCTGTTCTTGGTTACAGTGATGAACCCTTAGTATCAGTAGATTATAAAGGTAATCCTTATTCCAGTGTAGTAGATGGTATTTCTACCATGGTAGTAGGAGGAAATCTTTTAAGGGTAGTGGCTTGGTACGATAACGAATGGGCTTACTCATGCCGACTGGGAGATTTGATATCTTATATGGGAAGTTTCTTTTAAAAATAATAGATAGGAAATTGATTAATTAAATAGAGTAACTTAAATATTTCTTGTTCTTAAGTGGCTCTGCTTCTTAAGTAGAAGGAGGTATCCTCTTTGATAGATTTGGAGAAACAAAGTGGCCTCCCGATAACATGGGACGGTAAAAACAAAAAAATATTATTTTCTGAAGAACTGGTTGCTGAAGAACCGATAATACGGACCCGCCAAGAAATGAAAAGCGTCCTTTTTGAGCCTGATGAAGAAGGACCGGAAGAACTTTACTGCTTTTATCGCGGAGTGGCTCCGGTAGAAGAAGCGCAGGAAATTTCTGAAAGAGGGCTGCGCTATGATATTACCATTTTATGTCCGGGAACTATTGGCAGGGAGTTCATAAAAACAGCCGGTCATTACCACTCCGAAAAACCGGGGACCGGTTTTACTTATCCGGAAGTTTACGAAGTCTTATACGGGCGAGCCCATTTTCTGTTGCAGCGTCCCCAAAAAGATGACTTGGGTGAAATTGAAAAGGTACTTCTTATTACGGCCAAGCCGGGCGATAAAGTCCTCCTTCCTCCCGGTTTTGGCCATGTTACCATCAATCCCGGAGAAGATTATTTGATTTTGAGCAATTGGGTGGCTGGTGCGTGTGAGTCTGTTTATAAACCCATGGAATCCCGTAAAGGAGGGGGCTATTTCGAACTTTATGACGAAGAAGGCCCGGTATTTTTGCCTAACTCCCAGTATGATTACCTTCCTTCACTTCGGCGCTGCTCAGTTATGCCTGTTCCCAGGTTTAATATACATACCGGCTTACCTATCTACCGGGTTTTACATAAAGATCCCGATTCCCTTTCTTTCTTGCTTCACCCGGAGAAATATGGGCCAGTATTCGAAGAATACCTGCAGAGCCTGCTTAAAGAAAAATCTACATTGTCATCGGATTAAAAGAGCCTGTTTTGTTTTTTTTAGGGCGAAGAGATGTTTGCCAATAATTAGATAAGCCCCTCTTTCCCTTGGTGGAGAGGGGCTTATTCTTAAAAAAATAAATTAAGCATATAGAAAAGTTAATTGATTGTTAGGCAAAAAGATGTTTTAATAAGTTATAGCTGTAATTAATGTATTCTTATATAATATATGTAATGAAAGATTGAGAAAGGGGGAGCTCTTTTGGGTAAAACTAAAAGTTACGAAGAAATTAATGAAAAAATAAAAAAAGGAAACGCTGTAGTAGTTACTGCGGAAGAAGTTATTTCCCTGGTAGAAGAAGAAGGAGTTAAAAAAACTGCTTCGGAAGTAGATGTGGTAACTACAGGAACTTTTGGGCCCATGTGCTCTTCCGGTGTAATATTAAATGTAGGCCATCCTCAACCGCGCATCAAGATTTCGGAAGTATATTTGAATGATGTGCCTGCTTATGCCGGCATAGCAGCGGTTGATCTTTATCTGGGAGCAACTTCTTTGCCCGAGTCAGACCCGGGTAATAGTAAATACCCCGGGGAATTCCCTTACGGTGGGGCTCATGTCATAGAGGACCTGGTTGACGGAAAAGAAATTAATCTTGAGGCTTATGCCTACGGAACTGATTGCTATCCCCGGGAAAAATGGGAAACAAAGATGCGGTTGGAAGATATGCAAGAAGCCTTTCTTTTCAATCCCCGTAATGCTTACCAGAATTATAACGCGGCGGTTAACACTTCTGATCGCACAATTTATACTTATATGGGAATCTTAAAGCCCCACATGGGAAATATTAATTTCAGCACTGCCGGGCAGCTCAGTCCGCTTTTTAATGACCCCTACTTAAAGACCATTGGTATAGGCACTTCCATATTTCTTGGAGGCGGTATAGGCTATGTGGCCTGGCATGGCACCCAGCATAATCCCCATGCCCCTCGGGTGGAAAAAGGCACAACCAAGGCACCGGGGGCAACCTTGTCTTTGGTGGGGAATCTCAAGCAAATGCAAAGTCGTTGGCTCAGGGGTTTAAGTTATCTTGGTTATGGTGTCACCATGCAGGTGGGGATGGGTGTCCCCATTCCCATTTTGAACGAAGAGATTTTGCAATATACAGCGGTAAAGGATGAAGACATCTATGCGCCGATTATGGAGTATAGCCGAGGTTTCCCTTACAAAGAAGGCAGTAACCTGGGATGGGTTAGCTACGGAGAATTAAAGTCCGGCATAGTGAAAATTGAGGGGCAGGAAGTTCCGGCAGCACCTCTTGCAAGTTATGCCGGGGCCAGGGAGATTGCTGAAACTTTAAAAACCTGGATTAAAGAAGGTAATTTTACTCTCACCAGGCCGGCAGCCGCGCTACCTGGGTTTGAATAAAGTATTGGTGTGGGAGGTGAATTGCTTTGATTCGAAAGAAAGTAGTCCTGCATTTTCCGGCTACTCTGGTGGAGCAGCCTTTTATCTATTACTTGATAAGGGATTATCGACTTATGGTGAACATCCTCAGGGCGAATATAAACCCGCGAAAAGAAGGGCGTTTAATCGTAGAGATTAACGGCGAAGAGGGTGACTTTAATGAGGGTATAGATTGGTTAAGTGCGCAGGGAGTAAGGATTACTACCTTGAAACAGCAGATAATTTGGCGTGAAGATAAATGCACTCACTGCGGTGCCTGCACAGTAATATGCCCTTCAGGAGCTCTTTATTTGCAAAGGCCGGAAATGATTGTGCATTTTGATGAAAGTAAATGTGTCGCTTGTGAACATTGTTTGAAGGCTTGCCCGGCCAAAGCAATGGAAACTCTTATGGAGAATACTACGGGATGACTTCTCGCAGGTTTTACCGCCAGTTAATGGAAAATGAACGGATGGTTTCTTTTACGGTAAAAGTTAAAGAAACCGACCTCTGGATAGCCGTTGATGCCCTTCATTTTAGCGAAAATTTAAGCAGTCTGGTGGAAAAACATATCTGGGGCAAAAGGCAAGAACTTGAAAAATTTATTAATTACTGCCCGGAATTTCAAACAACCATAGAACCTTTTATAGTTGAAAATCCTCACGAATTACCGGATATAGCGCTACAAATGATGCGGGCCGGCAATAAAGTTAATGTAGGGCCTATGGCTGCAGTAGCGGGAATTTTTGCCGAATTAGCGGGGGAATATTTGCTGGAGGATGCGCGGGAAGTTATTGTGGAGAACGGGGGAGACATTTTTCTGCAGGTAGAAAATACCTGCCGGGTAGGAGTTTATGCCGGGAATTCTCCCTTAAGCGGAAAAGTCGCCCTGGAAATTATGCCGGAGAGCACCCCGTTGGGGATATGTACTTCTTCAGCTACTGTGGGCCCTTCATACAGCAGCGGTGAAGCCGATGCCGTGGTTGTTTTATCACCTTCTACACCACTGGCGGATGCCGTGGCTACTTCTGTGGGTAATATGATTGATGGACAAAAGAATCTGGAAGAAATTTTGCAAACAGCCCTTCAAATAGAGGGAATTGAAGGCTTGCTAATTATTCAGGGAGAAAAGATGGCGGCTCAGGGAAACATTAAATTAGTCAAGGCAGAATCTTCATGATAATTTTGTAAAATTTAGTTGATTTAGTGCAAGTATAGCAGGATTAAAAGGTTTTAAAGTAGTAATTTACTAACAAAACATTTAGAAGGATGCTTTTTTTATTGCCGGTAAAATTTATTAAAGCGAGGTGCTTAAGGTATGCTTTCCAATGGATTTGAAAACAAGGTGGCTTTAATTACCGGGGCGAGCCGGGGAATTGGTTTGGAAATGGCCCGTGAACTTTTACGGCAAAAAGCAAAAGTAGTTATCTGTGCCCGGAAGCAGGAAGGCCTTGACAATGCTGTCGCAGATTTGCAAGGAGGGGAAAACTTGCTCGCGGTGACGGCTCATGTTGCCAAAGAAGAAGATGTGGATAGCTTATTTGAGCAGATCAAGGAAAATTATGGCAAATTAGACGTTTTAATTAACAACGCAGGCATGAATATTATGACAAGTTCTATGTCCGATGTAGAGTTTTCCCTCTGGCAGAAGATTCTAGATTCAAACCTTAACGGAGCTTTCCTTTGTGCTTCGCGGGCAGCTCGGATGATGAAAGAACAGCAAGAAGGGAAAATAGTGAATATATCCTCCCTGGCAGCGAGAAAAGCTACACCGGGAATGGGAGTTTATGGAGTAGCCAAAGCAGGCATTGAAATGTTAACCAAGGTTTTAGCTGCCGAACTTGCTGCTGATAACATTCAAGTTAATGCAGTAGCTCCGTGTATGGTCAAAACTGATTTTAGCAAGCCATTTTGGTCTGACCCTTCTATTCATGATAATATTGTAAACAATATCCCCGCAGGGTGCCTTGCTGAACCTTCTGATATAGTCAAGGCAGTGCTTTTCTTAACTTCAAATGATTCTGACTTTATCACCGGGGAAACCTTGGTAGTTGATGGAGGATCCAGTGCCATTTAATATGTTTGAAATTAATGTGGAGGAAAAAAGATGTCGGATTATGAACAAATAATTATTGATACTTTGTCTGCTTTAGAACTGGATAAAATGGTGTCTCTTCTCAAGGAAGCTTTGAATCAGGAAGAAGATCCCTTTGATCTTTTAAACGCGATGAATGATGGGATGGCTGAAGTGGGGAAATTGTTCGAAAGCGGGGAGTATTACCTGGCAGACATGATTTTAGCCGGGGAAATGATGAAAGAAGGGATGGAAATCCTCGAACCTCTTCTGCAAGTGGAAGATCGCAGCTACAAGGGAACGGTGATTCTCTGCACGGTTAAAGGGGATATTCACGATATTGGTAAAAACATAGTAGGGACTATGCTCTCCAGTGCCGGATTCCGAGTTATTGACTTGGGGGTAGATGTGTCGCCTGAACGAGTAGTTCAAGCGGTGCAAGAAAATAATGCTTCTGTAGTAGCCCTATCTGTCCTTCTTACCACCATGACCCAATCTGTTGGGGAAGTTATTACTGCCTTGATCAATAAAGGTCTGCACAAGAAAGTAAAAATTATCATAGGTGGCGCGTGCGCAACGCCGGAATTAGCCGACAGGATGGGAGCGGATGCTTATGGAGAAAACGCTGTGGAGGCGGTAAAAATTCTTCATTCCTGGTGCGGCTAGGCGGGATTTATCATCTCTATTGATCAATGGCTGTTTTCATCTTTGCCGATGGGTGAGTTTGAATTTAATTCCTCGACAACGGCATTGTACATAGCGTTCCATTCTTTGCTGCCCATTTCTACTTCAAAACCGTAAGTGCTTAAATCAAGCGGATTGTCACCGTCGGGGCGGAGATTTGCCCCCAGATGATGGCTCAAGCGGACTCCCGTAACATCTTTATGGGGATCAACAGTTATTTTGTTGCCTTGAAAGCCGGAAGCTTCAAAACTATCGCCCCATTCTTCTTCATGGGTCCACCACTGGTAGCCATATATTCCTTCAGAATTATCTGTGAAAGTCACCGATTCTTCCACCCATTCCGCAGAAATAATTTCTTTTCCGGAAGGTGTTTGGCCGTTATTGCGGTAAAGTTCTCCGAAGCGTGCCAGGTCATAAGCCCGCGCATAAAGACTTTGAGAAGCAACAGCATTGCCTTCTCTATCGGTCATTATTTCGGCATTACCCTCCATACCCAAAGGCTTCCAAATTTTATCGGAGAGCACTTCTGCGTAAGAAGCCTCGTAAACATTTTCAATTAGCCAGGCTAATACCTGCGTATCACCGCTGTTATACAAAAATTGCTCTCCCGGCGGGGCTACGCGGTTCATTGATTTTAAATATTCGTTGCGGGTCATGCCCAAACGCCCGCCGGTGAGGAAGTCAAGAAACATAACTTTCCACTGCTGAACTTGGGTATTAAAAGCAAGCAAAGGATGCTCTTCATCCCAATAGAGGCCGGATTCCATTTGCAGCAGGTTTTTTATAGTTGCTCCCTGCCAGTCGGTACCTTCAAGTTCGGGAATATAATTTTCAATAGGGTCTTGTACAGAATCAATCTTCCCTTCGTCCCGGGCAATTCCCACCAGCGCCGAAGTAACTGACTTGGTAACCGACCACGGTTGAGCGCGCATCTCGGGAGACCAGCCATTGGCATAGTCTTCGTAAATTAAATTTCCCTCATGAATAAAAACCAGGCTGTCTGTTTGGGTGGTAATCATATAATCTTCCACTGTTTTTTCCCGTCCCTGCCACTCATAGGTGACTTCACTCAAGTCTGTTTGCTGCCGGGGCAGAGCAGATATCTCCGTTCCTTTTTTTACTTCCTCGGTGGGTAAAATTAATTCGGGCTTAACTACGTCAACGGGTTTGGGAATAATGAATATTCCATTAACCAGGGCCTCGTAAAAGTAATTGCTCCAATAATATGGGTCTGTAATCATTTGCAGGTAATCGGGAAGCAGGTTAGACAGAATTGGCGTGCCCAGGAACATTTCTGTGGGGGTGGGGTAGAATTGCCCCAGCAGGGAAGTCTTTACTTCATCTAAGTGCCCCAGGCTTTCCGCCAGCAAATCAAGCATAAAAGAAGGAACAGCTGATACAGAGGAGAAGAAATCAATTTCACTGTTGATGCCAATGCTGTCAACAGGTGAAAAAGTCAGGGAATTAGAATTTGTATTTGCTGATAGGGCGGCTTTCCCGGGTAATGATATAATTATTAAGAATATGACTAAAGCTGTTAAGCACGAATTGATAAGTTTATTTGTGCCCATTCTTTTTTTACCTCCTGCAGAATAGCTCGGGAAAATATATTCTTAGGTACTTAAAATTAAGTCATACCTACAAGAGTAAGTAAAAACCCACCTATGATGGCAATTATTCCCAGGATGATTCCGGTTAAGCCGTACCTTTGCCCTTGATTCCTGGCTATTATTCCACAAACTATTGCGGCTAAGCCCGGAAGCAAGGAAAGAAAAGTGCAGCAAAAACTACTTAATATACCCAAAATGCCCAGAACCATTCCTACTATGCCCAGCGTATCTTTTGGTGGTTTTTCGTGTTGATTCGTTGGAAATTGCGTTGCCGTATTGCTTTCTTGATTTTGCATGGTTAATCTCCTTGAATTTAAAGATTATTTTAATATTCAATAGACGTTTAAGCATTCTACGCGTTAAAAAAAATTTCCTTCTTTTTGGTGGTATGAAGCTCGAAGTATTTCAGAAAGCATTAATATGTAAATTACTCTTATTAACCAAGAAGTTTTTTTAATCTCAGGCGAAGCGAAAGTGGGAGGATTCACCGAAAAAAAACTTTCTTATAAAAAAATAATATAAAGAAGGAAACACTTTAATTGAGGGATTTGAAAATGATATATTTAAAAAGTTGTAGCAGGAAATTGAAGAGGTAAAATAGAAGAAATTAACTTTACATAAGCCTATTAAAGTAGATAAGGTAGGCTGGAGAAAATTTTTGGTAGAAGGATTATTTCACTCAAAGTTGTAATAAAATACTAAATCATAACCATTAGACCACCAGAACCGAAAAACAATACCATTTATTTAGCTACTATGTTTTCCACAGGCTCTACTAAACGTGCAGTAACTGTGATAATACGATTTTAAGTAAAAAATGAGCTTTTTAATGGGTATATCCATATTTTGGAGAGGAGGAAAGAAATTTTGATGCAAAAAATTAATTTTATCTGCGGGCGATTCCATAATAAAACAAGAAAGATATTTGCCGGGTGGCCAAAATATCTGATCAAATCCAAAAAGTTTGTGGCTGTTTTAATGTTGACCGGCGCTATGATATTAACAAGTTTTTATGTGGGGCCGGCAGTACAAGGATGGTCCGTTGGCGGGGCGGAGACAAATGGAGAGGAAAATAATGATGAAGTGGTGAATATCGCGGATGATAATCTGAGGGAAGCTGTGCTTGAAAAATTAGATAAAGAACATGAAGATGAAATTACCGTAGATGACATGGAAGGAATAACCTCTTTAGATGCCGATAACAGAGAGGTGGAAGGCTTAGCGGGCCTGGAGTATGCAGTGAACCTGGAAAAACTTGACCTTTCAAATAACATAATAGACAATATAGAGGCTCTATCTGACCTCGAAAAACTGGAAGTGCTTTATCTCGAAAGAAACCGGGTAAGCGATATTTCTCCTCTGGCAGACCTTGGAGATCTGCGATTTCTTGTTCTTCAACACAATGAGATAAGCCATATTGGGCCATTATCGGTCCTGGAAAACCTGGAATGGCTCAGCCTTGTCGGTAACCAGATAAGCGATGTTTCCCCTTTGGATAGCCTGGAAAATTTGAATGTGCTTCACCTGTTAAATAATGAAGTAAGCGATATTTCGCCGCTTTCAGATCTGGCAAATTTAGAAGTGCTTTCGCTGGGAAGAAATAACATAAGCGATATTTTGCCGTTATCAGCCCTGGAAAATTTAAAGCAGCTCTCCCTCAGTAGAAACGAGATAAGCGATATTTCTCCTTTGGCAGAGCTGGGGAACCTGGTTGAGCTTCATTTGCTGAATAATGAATTAAGCGATATTTCGCCGCTCTCCGGTTTGGAAAACCTGGAAGAACTCTCCCTTAGTAGAAACGACATAAGTGATATTTCACCGTTGTCGGAGCTGGAAAACCTGGTAGAACTCCATCTTGACGGCAACCATATAAACGATATAACTCCGCTTTCAGGCCTGGTGGGACTGGAAGAGCTTTATCTGGGAAATAACGAGATAGTTGACATTTCTCCCCTTGCTGGCTTGCAGAATTTACGGTATCTTGTTCTGCAATATAACGAGATAACCGATATATCTCCTTTATCTGAGCTGAAAGATTTGTGGTTTCTTGTTCTGCAGTATAACGATATAAGTGATGTGTCTCCCATATCCGAGTTGGAAAATCTGGATGTCCTTTATCTTAAGGGTAACCGGATATTACACATAACTCCTCTTTCGGGCCTAAAAGATCTGGGTGAACTCGATGTTAAAGAAAACTATCTTGACATAAGTGAAGGATCCGAGGCCATGGAAGTAATTGCGGGTTTAAAAGATGAAGGGGTGGATGTTTACTATGAACCCCAGAAAGAAAGGCCGGAGGTGGAGCTTGAATTATTTGCTGAGCCGGAGGAGGGCGGTACGGCAAATGAAGCGGGCAAGTATGCTTATGGAGAACAAATAACGGTGGAGGCAATACCCGCAGAAGATCACCGTTTTATCGGATGGATTAAAAATGGGGATAAAGTAAGTACTGATAAGGAATATCACTTTGAGATAGTAACTAATGTGGAATTAACAGCGCAGTTTGAGCCAATCGCCGACATAGGCCCGGTTCCCGAACTTGTTAGCTTAGATGAAGTAGAGGATATAGAAGTAACTTATGGCACTTCTGCCGATAAAGCCGGTGATGAGCTGGCGAGTACTGTAGAAGGAGTGCTGGATGATGGCACAAAGGTGGAGGTGGCAATAGAAAACTGGACTTCAGACGATTATGATCCTGAAGAATTGGGAAACTATGCTTTCCGAGGAGAGGTTAGCTATTTACCCGGCCAAGAAGATGACTTTATCATACCGGAAGAACTTTCCACAGTGTCTGCGAAAGTAACGGTAGAGTTCAAATATGAAATCAATCGCCTGGCCGGCGAACAACGCTATGAGACAGCCAAAGAAATTGCCTTGCAATCTTATGGCGATAAGGGGGTCGACACGGTAATTATTGCCGAAGGCCTTGATTTTGCTGACGGCCTTGCGGGAAGCGCACTTGCTGCGGCGAAGGATGCTCCTGTTTTGTTAACTGCTGCTGATGAACTTTCAAATGCAACAGAAAAAGCCATTGATGAATTAGAGGCAGTTGAAGCTGTTATTTTGGGAGGGGTAGCTGCTGTTTCCAATAAGGTGACTGAAGAGTTGGAAGATATGGACCTGGAGGTTTCCAGAATTGCCGGAGTAAACCGTATTGATACTGCTGCAGAAATTGCCCGGAAACTTGATCAAATGGGTAAAGTAGAAGATAAAGCATTTATTGTAAACGGGTGGGCACCGGCAGATTCTCTGGCTATTGGGCCGGTGGCAGCAGCCAACAACATTCCCATTCTCCAGGTAAGAGATGAAATATGTGAATATACTAGGAGTGCTATTGAAGAAATGGGAATTGAAAATGTGGAAATCATTGGCGGAGAGGGCGTTGTGTCCGGAGATTTGAAGCATGAATTGGAAACTATGGTGGAGGGTGATGTCCAGAGGACTTTTGGGGAAAATCGCTTCGAGACCAGCGTAAAAATTGCCGAAAAATATTTTAATGAGATAGAAAGTATCATAATGGCTAACGGTATAAATAAAGCCGATGCCCTTGCTGCCGGCTATTTAGGAGCCATCCATACAGCACCGGTCCTTTATGTAAACAGCATCCCCGAATGTGTAGATAATTATTTAAACGAAATAATAGATGAACTCAGTTATGTATATATTCTAGGAGGAAAAGCGGTCGTATCTGAAAATGTGGAAAACACCCTAAAAGATATGATGGAGATGTAATCTAACAGGGATGGGTGTTAAAAGTCAAGGGCCAAGACTTAGGAATTAGATATTAGAAGGCAGAAACTAAGAGTCAGGATTACAAATAACCTAAATATAGTTTGAATTATTAATGGTATAATCCTTCTATTTGTTCAGCATATTTATCTTCTATAACATTTCGTTTTACTTTTAGAGTGGGAGTTAATTCTCCTTTATCCTGCGTTATTGCTTCATCCAGGAGATGGAACTTTTTAACCTGTTCAAAGTCATCGAAATACTTGTTGGCATCATCCACTGCTTCCTGGATAAGGTCAATTATTTTTTTATTATTTAACAGGCTGCGGTCAATTTTAATGGGAATATCTTCCCCGGCCTGATCTTTGCCGTATTTAATGAGACCTTCATCAAATTTAATATTATTTTGCCGGGCGAAATCAAGTATCTTTTTGTGGTTGGGTTGAATCAGGGCGGAAACGAATTTGCGATTATCGCCTAAAACCACAGCTTCTTCTATCCAGGAACTTTCTTTCAGTTTATCTTCAATAGGCAGGGGAGCAACATTTTTACCCGTGGAAAGAACTACAAGATGCTTTTTGCGCTCTTTAAAATATAAATACCCCTCGTCGTCAAAATAACCGATGTCGCCGGTTTTTAGCCATCCATCTTCTGTAAATGCCTCTTTTGTTTCTTCAGGTAAGTTGTAATAGCCCTTCATGACATTGTCACCTTTAACCAGTATTTCCCCGTCCTCCGCAATTTTCTCTACCACACCGGGAAGGGGCGGCCCGATAGAGGCGGGACGGAAATTTTCCGAAGGATTCACATTGGAAGGGCCGGCTGTTTCTGTCAGACCGTAGCCTTCCAGAAGAGGAATCCCGATACCGTAATAAAAATAGGCCAGATCTTTTGGGAGGGCACTACCGGCGGAAACGCATATTTTTAAACGATCCAGCCCTGCTGCTGCGCGAATTCTCTTAAAAACCAGCCGTTCTGCTAAGCTGTGCTTGAATTTTAATCCCCGGGAAGGTTCTATGCTTTTGCTTCTAAAATAGCCCATCTCCCGGGCAATTTTGGCTGCCTTGTAAAATATAATCCTGCGGGTTATTCTTGATGACTCCACTGTTTCCATTATGCGGTCATAGACTCTTTCCCACAGGCGCGGTACTGCTGTCATTGCATTTGGCCTTACAGCGGGCATGTCGTGGGCCATTTTGTCCGGGCGGCTGAAATAGCAGGCTTGCCTGCCCGCTACAGCTGCTAGAAACACTATACGCATATAAACGTGGGCAAAGGGCAGAAAACCTAAAAAATTATCGCCGGGTTCATAGGCAATAATTTCTCTCATGGAAAATAGGTTAGAAACAAAGTTCCAGTGGGTTAACATTACTCCTTTTGGTTTGCCCGTAGTGCCGCTGGAATAAACAATACTGCAGAGATCGTCGGGGGAAATACTTTGTTGAATCTGTTCATAGGTCTCAATATTATTGTCATATACTTTTCCCATTTCCTGGACTTCTTCCATTGTATATATATTTTGGAGAGGTTTCTCGGTCTTTTCTATGGTAATAATATACTCCAGGTGGGGTAAATCCTCCTTAATTTCCAGTACTTTATCTAACTGCTCTTGATTTTCTACAAAAATTATTTTACTCCCGGAATCTCTGATAATGTACTCTACGGAAGGCGTGGAAAGAGTGGGATACACTGTTACAGTCACTCCGGCGCTGGTAAGAATGGCAAAATCTGCTACCGGCCATTCATATCTTGTATCAGACAAAATACTTACCATTTCGCCCTTTTTTAGCCCCAAATAGATAAGACCCTGGGCTAATGCCTTTACTTTCCTAGCTAAATCCTGATAAGTTAGCTCTTTGAATTCTTCCTTTCCCGGTTCCCGGTAAGCCGCAGCCACTAAATGAGGCTCGATTCTTACTATGGCATGAAACAAAACAGGAACCGTTGCCCTTGTAAAAATTTCCAGGTCACGGCTTTTCATTAAAACTTCCTTGCTCATAACTTAAGCTTTCCCCTCCCTTTAGAGTAGCTTCTCTATTAAGAAAATAAATTCTACTTTAATTAATAAAAATCCTTCCATTATTTCGAAAATTTGTCGGCCCCAGTGAGGATGTGCCAGTAGGGACGGATGTGCCAGTAGGGACGGGGCAATTTTGTCACATCATGTGTCAGTGGGGACGGGGCA